>QEVT01000026.1 GCA_003576755.1 bacterium
GCGCGCCGGCGCGCGCCAGCGTGACGGTCGGCCGGCCGCTGTGGCGCGCGCCCGACGTCGGCGCGGCGCCGCCCACGCGCTGGAACACGCTCTGGCTGCCGTATGCAGGGCTGGGTGGAGGTGGCGTCAGGTGACGCGCGGGGCGACACCCTCTCCCATGAGATCGGAGCCTCGCGGGCGCGCACACGCCCCCGCCGCGATCGTCCGCCCCGGACCCCTGGACGTCACGGGCCGGCCTCGCCGCGCCGCAGCCGGAAGTTCAGCCACACCACGACCATCAGGATCGCCACGGCCAGCGCCTGGTGCCCCAGGGCCAGCGCCAGCGGCACGTGCCACCAGATCACGCTGATGCCGAGCACGATCTGGGCGACGACGAGCGCCAGCACCGCGTACCCTCCGCGCCGCGTCGCCGCCGATGCCGGCGCAGTGCGGAGCGCCCGCACGAGCCACAGCACCGCCGCGAGCACCGCGAACGCCAACCAGCGGTGCACGAACTGGACCGTGGCCGGCGCCGAGACGAGGTTCCGCCACCACGGCGCGAGCGTCTCGAGCCAGCCCGGCGGCACCCAGCGGCCGTACATCAGCGGCCAGGTGTCGGACGCCATCCCGGCGTCCAGCCCGGCCACGAGCCCGCCGTAGGCGATCTGCGCGAAGAGCAGGCCGAGCACGGCCAGGGCTGCCCGCCGCGCGCGCAGGTCGCCCGGGCGAGCCATGGGCGCCCCATCGGCGCGCAGGCCGAGCGCCTGCCAGTACGTCGCGCACAAGAGGACGAGCGCGGCGAGGAGGTGCGCCGTCAAGCGGAAGTGGCTGACCGCCGGCTGGTCGACCAGCCCGCTCTTGACCATGTACCAGCCGAGGAAGCCCTGGAACCCGAAGAGCAGCCCGATGCCGACGTAAGGCAGGGCGCGCCGGCGGGGGATGATCCCGCGCGCCAGGAAGTAGAGCAAGGGCAGCGCCACCACGAGGCCGGCCACGCGGGCGACGAGGCGGTGGATGTACTCGATGTAGAAGATCCGCTGGTACTCCGCCAGCGTCATCGCCGAGTTCACGTGCCGGAACTCCGGCGTCGCCTGGTAGCGCGCGAACGTCTCGCGCCAGGCCGCCTCGCCGATCGGCGGCAGCACGCCCATCACCACGTTCCATTCGACGATCGACAGCCCGGACTCCGTCAGGCGCACGAAGCCGCCGAACACCACCATGAACACGATGAAGCCGCACACCACGGCCAGCCAACGGGCGACGAGGCGGTCGTGGGCGCGCGTGGTCGCGACCTCGCCGGCGGCCGTCGGCAGACCGGCGGCCGCCGGCGCCCCCGTCGCTCCGCGGCCGCCTGGTCTTGAGGATCGAGCCGGCGTGGTCATCGCATCGCCGTGGGTCATCGGGACGCTCCTTCCGAAGGCATGGTGTCGGCGGACGCCGGCGGTTCGGGCCCCGCGTCGAGCGCCGCCTGGATCTCGGCCCAGGCCGCCGCGACGTGGCGCGCCTCGGTGTGCGTCTGGCCGACGCACAGCCGCAGCGCATGGCGGTCGCGGATGCGGGCATGGCTCAGGTACAGCCGGCCGCCGGCGTTGAGGCGCGCGAGCAGCTCGGCGTTGACGGCGTCGCCGCCGCGCGCCCGGAAGCACACGAGGTTGAGCGCCCGCGGGGCGGCGAGCTCGAAGCGCGGGTCGGCGGCGACCCACCCGGCGAACGTCTCGGCCAGCGCCACGTGGCGGCGGATGTGGTGGCGCAGCCCCTCGACACCGTAGTGCCGGATGACGAACCACAGCTTGAGCGCCCGGAAGCGCCGGCCCAGCGGGATGTGCCAGTCGCGGTAGTCGATGACCGCGCCGCTCTCGGTGGCCTGGTTGCGCAGATACTCCGGCAGCACCGAGAGCGCCCCGACGAGCGCGGCGCGGTCGGCCACGTAGAAGCAGTCGCAGTCGAAGTTGGTGAACATCCACTTGTGCGGGTTGAAGCAGTAGCTGTCGGCGTTCTCGAGGCCGGCGTGGAGCCATCGGTGCTCCGGGCACACCGCCGCCGTGCCGGCCATGGCGGCATCGACGTGCAGCCAGACGTCCTCGGCCCGGCAGATCCGCCCGATGGCGGGCACCGGGTCGACCGCGCCGGACGACGTCGTGCCCACCGTCGCGCACACGAAGCACGGAACGCGCCCGGCGGCGCGGTCGGCGGCGATCCGCTCGGCCAGTCGGTCGGGCCGCATCCGCAGGTCGTCGTCGACCTCGACGAGCCGCAGGTTGTGCGCGCCCATCCCTGCCACGCGCATCGCCTTCTCCACCGACGAGTGCGCCTGCGTCGACGTGTAGGCCACCAGGCGCCCGTCGCAGCCCTCCGCGCCGGCCCGGAAGCCCGTCGACCGTTCGCGCGCCGCCAGGAGCGCGCAGAGCGTGGCGCTCGACGCGGTGTCCTGGATCACGCCGCCGCCAGGGCCGTCGGACCGGAAGCGTGCGGGGAGCCCCAGCATGTCGACCAGCCAGTCGAGCACGTGGGTCTCGAGCTCGGTGCACGCCGGGCTCGTCACCCACAGCATCCCCTGCACGCCGAGGCCGGCGGACAGCAGCTCGCCGAGGATCGACGGCCCCGAGGCGTTGGCCGGGAAGAACGCGAAGAAGCGCGGCGACTGCCAGTGCGTGACACCGGGCAGGATGATCCGCTCGACGTCGGCGAGGATGGCATCGAACGGCTCGCCGTGCGCGGGCGCGGCCGGCGGGAGCGCCGCGCGGATGTCGCCCGGGCGCACGCGGCTCTGCACCGGGAAGTCCTCGACGCGCGCCTGGTAGTCGGCGATCCAGTCGACGAGCGCGTGGCCCCAGCGGCGGAAGTCGTCGGGCGACATGTGGAAGGATGGGCCGTCGGGCGGCGGCATCGGGCTCATCCGCAGGCGCACAGGGGGCAGCATGCGACGCGCGGCCGGAAGTCGATCACGTGCCCCCGGCGGTCGAGCTCGATGTGGCAGCATTCCAACAGCCGCTCGCGCAGGATGGCCCGGCCGCGCTGGATGCGCGACTTGGCGCCGCTGACCGACAGGCCCAGCCGATCGGCGACCTCGCGCTGCGTGTGCCCGTCGATCTCGGACAGGCGGACGGCCTGCCGGTAGTGCTCCGGCAGGCCGTCGACGAGTCCCCCGACGAACGCGGCGACCTGGCGCTCGGCCGCGCGGTCGGCGGCCGACGCACGCACGGCGTCGGCATCGTCGACGAGGCGGGGGTCCGCGCCCGCTTCGTCGAGGTCGACCGCCGTCGCGTGCCGGCCGCCGTGCCGTCGGTGGTGGTCGATCACGGCGCGGCGCGCGATCTGGAACAGCCACGGCGCGAGGCGATCGGCGTCCCGCAGGTCCCCCAGCCCGGCGTGGAGCTTGAGGAACACGTCCTGCGTCACGTCGTCGACGGCGTCGGGGTCGTCGAGGCGGCGCGCGACGAACCCGCGGACCTGGGCGCCGAACCGCTCCCACACCGCCCCGGACGCGGCCGGCGCCGCGATCGCCACCGCCGTCACGGCCGGACGCCCCGCACGGTGATGCTCATCACGCCGTGGTCGTCGCCGCGAAAGGCGTCGTAGACGGTCGAGGCCACCTCGGCGACGTCGGCGAAGCCGGCGGCGCGGATGAGGTCGAGATAGCCGTCGCGGTCCATGGCGCCGGCCACGCAGCCGGCCCACAGCGCCATGTCCGTCCGCACGCGCTCCGGCACCGGTCCGAACGAGACGACGTCGGAGATGACGAACCGCCCGCCCGGTCGCAGCACGCGGTGGATCTCGGCGAAGGCGCGCGCCTTGTCCGGGACGAGGTTGAGCACGCAGTTCGAGAGCACGAGGTCGACGCTGCCGGCGTCGACCGGCAGGTCCTCGATGTCGCCTTGCCGGAAGTCGACGTTGCCGTGGCCCCCGGTCGCGGCGTTGGCCCGGGCGCGCTCGATCATCTCGGGCGTGAAGTCGACGCCGATCACGCGGCCGCTCGGGCCGACGGCGCGGGCGGCCAGGAACGCGTCGATGCCGGCTCCGCTGCCGAGGTCGAGCACGGTCTCGCCGGGCCGGATGTCGGCGTGCCGGGTCGGCAGGCCGCAGCCGAGGCCGAGGTTGGCGCCGGCGACGACGTCGGCGTCGAGCGCGCCGTAATCGACGAGCATTGCGCCGCTGTCGCAACATGCGGCGCCGGCGGCGGCACCCTCGGCGGCCGCTCCAGAGCCGCATCCGGCCTCGTCGCCGCAGCACGAGCCGCCGCCGAGCGCGATCCCGGCGTAGCGCTGCCGCACGGCCGTCTTGACGTCGGCGGGGTCGCCGGCGGGGGCGGGGGAGTGGACGGGTGTGATGGTCATGGTCATCGGTGGTCCTCCGATTTGGGGGGAGCGGCCGCTGCGCGGCCGAGCCCGGCAGGAATTGTAACGCACGCCCAGATAGACGGCGCGATTCCGCAAAGGACGCAACGCCCGGGCCGCGCGCGGAGTTGACCCGTCGTCGGGCCGTCGTCTACACTGCACGGCGTGCCGGTCCGCCGGACGGCCCGGCGGCACGGTCTTCTCGTTTCAGCCCGCACGCGAGCCACGTCCATGCAGCCCATGCCACCGCAGTCCGCCCACGCCCCGACGCACGCCGCCTACCGCTTCGACCGCGCGCCGCTCCGGATCTACTGGGAGGTCACCCGTTCGTGCGACCTCGCCTGCCGCCACTGCCGCGCGGATGCCATGCCCGAGGCGGACCCCGCCGAGCTCGACGCCGTCGAGGGTCGCCGCCTGCTGGACGCCATCGCGTCGTTCGGGCCGCCGCTGCCGAAGGTCGTCTTCACCGGCGGCGATCCGCTCAAGCGGGTCGACTTGTTCGACCTCATCGCCCATGCCCGCGCGTCGGGCCTCGGCGTATCGGTGGCCCCCAGCGCCACGCCGCTCCTGACGGCGGACGCCATCCGGCGCTTCAAGGCCGAGGGGGTCGAGGCGATCTCGCTCAGCCTCGACGGCGCCACGGCCGAGCGGCACGACGCCATCCGCGGCATCCCGGGCACGTTCGAGCGCACGCTCGAGGCGGCGCGGACGGCCCGCGCCGCCGGCCTGCCGTACCAGGTCAACACGTTGGTCAGCGCCGAGACCGTCGACGACCTGCCGGCGATCCACGCGTTGGCGGCGGCGCTCGGGGCGGCCCGCTGGAGCCTGTTCTTCCTGGTGTCGGTCGGGCGCGGCGAGGTGCTGGAGTCGCTGACCCCCGAGCGGTCCGAGGCGCTCTTGGCCTGGCTGGCCAGCCTGCGCGCTCGGCCGGGGCCGCTCGTCACGACCACGGAGGCGCCGCACCTGCGGCGCGTGCTGGCGCAGCACGGCGCGGGCGCGGCCGGCGGTGGGCATCCGCCCCGCGGCTCAGGTCCGCATGCACGCCCGGCAGCCGCAGGGACGTCCGCCGGGATCGCGCACCCCGGAGGGGCGCCCGCCGGCATCACGCATCCCAGCGGCTCGACGGCTTCCGCCGTGGGGCACCCCGGCGCCGGTGGGGCAGACGGCTCCGGCGCCCGCGGCGCGCCGGTCGCCCACGGCGCCGGCATCCGCGACGGCAACGGGGTGCTGTTCATCTCGCACACCGGCGACATCTGCCCGTCGGGGTTCCTCGAGCTCGCCGCCGGCAACATCCGCAACGACGACCTCGTGGCGGTGTACCGCGACACGCCGATGTTCCGGGCGCTGCGCGACCCCGACGGCTTCGGCGGGCGCTGCGGGCAGTGCGAGTTCCGCTGGCCGTGCGGCGGATCGCGGGCGCGGGCGTTCGCCGCGTGCGGCGACATCCTCGGCGAGGACCCGCTCTGCGCGTACGACCCGGGCGGCGCGGCCGCCTCGCCCGCGTCGCGCAACTGATCCGCGGCATGCGCATCTCCCGGGCGGCGCCGGCCGCCACGCTGGCGCTGGTCGCCGGGCTCGGCGGGCTCACGCTCGCGGCCTGCGGACCCTCCTCCACGCCCACCGCGGCCCCTGCCACGGCCGTGCCGGAGGCGACGGCCACCGCGACGCTCACGGCCACGCCGACGGTGACGCCGACCGTGCCGACGCCGACCCCGACCTTCACGCCGACGCCGCCGCCGGAGGCGTTCGTGCCGGTGCTGCCGAGCATCGACGCGGCGATGAAGGCGCGCTTGCGCGAGGTCCTGCGGCTGGGGCAGGAGCGGGGCATGCGGCCGAACGTGTTCGCCAAGGTGGGCGACAGCATCACGGTGTCGGGCTTCTTCTTGACGGACTTCGGGTGCGGCGGCGGCGACCTCGGGGCGTTCGCCGAGCTTCGCGCGGTCGTCGACTACTTCCGCGCCGAGCCGCTCCCACCGTGGCCGAGCCTGGCGCGCTGCGCCGAGCACAACAGCTTCACGCGCCGCAGCATCGCCTCCGGCATCGGGTGGACCGCCGTCCAGGTGTTCGTGCCGTTCGTGTCGCCGGAGGACCGTCGGGCCACGGCGGAGGCGTCCGGAGCGCCGAGCGGCACGCTGGGCGTCGACATCCCTTCGCCCACCGGCGAGGCGCCGCCGGGCGGCGGCCCCGATGGCGGCGCCGAAACCGGGGACGGCACGACGGACGGCCAATCGGGCGATGCCGCCGCGCCGGACGCTGCGCCGGACGCAGAGGCGACCCCCACCGCGACCCCGACGCCGGATTGCCCGCCGCCGGACGACGCGCCGCTGCGCTGCGAGCTGCGGCTGACGCGGCCCGGCGTGGCGCTGGTGATGTTCGGGACCAACGAGGCAGCCAACCGGCTGCCGCCGGCGCAGTTCCAGGCCAACGTCGATCGCATCGCGGGTGAGCTCATGGCCGCGGGCGTGATCCCGGTGCTCAGCACCATCCCGCACCGCACGGACCGTGAGTCCGCCAACGCCCGGGTGTCGGCGTACAACGTGGCGGTGATGGACGTCGCTGCCGCGCGCGGCGTGCCGCTCGTCAACGTCTGGCGCGCGCTGCAGGGGCCGGACATGGCGCGCCGCGGCATGGAGGCGGACGGCATCCACCCCAACGCCGTCGGCTACGGCGCCGCGCTCACGGACCGCGGGCTGCGCTACGGCCACAACCAACGCAACCTCGCGGTGCTGCAAACGCTCGACAAGCTGAGGCGGATCGTGATCGACGACGGGGCGCCGGACGGGTAGGCGGGGCACGGCCGCCGGCCAGTGGTTGCACCCCGGGCGCAGGGTGATATCATCCCGCTGCTGAGGGTCAGCCTGCCGGCCGCGGCCATGCGCGGTCTCGTGGCGCTGGGCCCCTCTCTGCGGACCCGCCGTTTGACGCCCTCAGTCGTCCGATGCGTCTGGTCGGAGCGCGATTTCGGGACCGCACAAGGGAAAGACAGCGCCGGTCACCCCGGAGCTTGCGATGTCGCACGCGACCGACCTGCATGCCCTGCACGCTGCGCTGCGCGCGCTGGGCGTCGACGACGATCGGCTCACACGCCTGCGCGCGGCGCTGGGCGACGGAGACGCCGCCGCCAGCGCCGCGCCCCCCGAGCACGGCGCCTTGCTCCGGCTGGCCGGCACCCCCGCGCAACGCGTGGCGCTGGCGCGGCGCTTCGGGTGGTCGTTCGACGCGCTGACGCGCTGGGTGGCGCAGGCCGACCTGCTGCGGGTCGAGGGGATGGCGCCGGCCACGGCGCGGCTCCTGGTGGCCGCCGGAGTCATGGGAGCACACGACCTGGCCGCTTTCTTCCGTCAGGTGCCGGTCAACGCCCACGCACGCCCATCCAAAGACCACACGTGGCTCACGCGGGTGCGCGGCCTTCTCGCGCGCCCTTTCGGCCTGATCGCGCTGCTCGGACGATCGCCGAACCATCCCCCCACGCGGTACTTCGACCCGGACCGCGGCGCCGAGCATCTGGCCGCGATGATCCGGGCGGCAGCCGGGACGGTGGACGGCGCCGCGTCCACCGGGATGTCGGCGGCCACCGGTGGGATGGACGCCGCGGTCTTGCAGCGGCACATCAAGGCAGCGTTCGACTTGACCCATCCTCGCCGAGACACCGGTCGTGTGCAGACGGCCAGCACGGCTGCCGCCCAGTCCGCCGCGCGCGACGCCCCCAGGATCACCACAGGCACCGATGCCGTGGTCATCGTCAAGGGCGCCGGCCAACAGGGACCGGACGCGTCGCTGGGCATGTTCATGCGTGGCTTCTGGCCGGCCATGAAGGCCACCGACCCGGACGCCGTCGTCTACAGCCGGCGCGAGAGGGGCATCTCGGGCGAGGTCGTCGAAGTCCTCGGCGGCAACCGGAGGATCTGGCTCACCGAAGCCTACTGGGAGAAGGACATCCGACCGCCGGGCCCCACGACGGTGTTCTTCGCCGAATGGCGGGCGGCGGTGTTCGCCTACGTGTCCATGCCGGTTCCGCACCTGAAGGCCGTGAACGGCCGGCGCGACGCGGCGTGGTGGCGGTGGTTGCCCTTGCTCTTCTTCGTGGAGTTGGCGATGGTGGGCGCGTTCGGCGCCATCGTGGTCTACTTCGACCGTCTGCGCGGTCGCCCGTTGATCGACTTGCCGTTCGTCGACGCCGAAGCCCGGATCACCGCGACGCTGATCACGTGGCTCGATCTGCCGCCGAACCAGGCGCCGTGGGTCATTCCCGGCCTCGTCTTGGCCGTGCTGGCGGCCTATCTCGGCATGCGCGCCTGGACCCACGTCCGCGCGATCCGCGAGCAATCGCGGCGCTGGCCGGGCGAGCGGCCCGACGTCGGCACGTGGACGCCATACCTCATGCTGCTGATGGCCTTCCTGATCTCGCCGGTCTGGTACGTCATCGGCATCATCCACTTGGTCGCGTTCAACGTGGTGCTCCAGACCGTGCGCGACGTCGCATGGCCGTGCCGGCACGATTTCGGCACCGACGACGACCGGCTCGCCGCGTCGGCGTATCGCGACGACGGCGCCGGCGAACGGGGCGCGACGACGTGGCGAGACCTGGCCGCCCGACTGGTCCGCGGCTATTGGCTCCCCCAGTGGCTGTATCGGTACACGGCGATCGTCGTGCTGCCGCTCGTGTCGATCGTCTATGCGCTGGTGCGGGTGCTCGCGCTCGTCCCCGCGAGCATCCCGGTCGTCGGGTCGCTGAGCGGCAGGCTCAGCAGCCTGGTCGGCGAGCTCATCAGCGGCTCGATGGGCGACATCACGGTGTACGCCACGGACCCGGCCCAGGCCCCTCGCATCCGTGCCGCCGCGATCGACGCGATCCACACGCTGGCGCGCCGCGACGACGTCGACCGCATCCACGTGGTGGCGCACTCCCAGGGCACGCCGATCGCGTACGAGACGTTGTACCACCACCTGCCCGACGCCGATCGCGCGAAGGTATGGAGCTTCGTCACCATCGGATCGGTGCTCAACTACTACCACCAGATCCACACCGTCCTGGACCGCTTCTCGGAACACCGATTCCCGGTGCGCGCGGACCCCGGCTTCCCGCCGCAGTACCGCTGGGTCAACCTCTGGAACAGCGGCGATCCGATCCCGGAGTTCCGATCGCTGGAGGGCTTCGGGAGCGGCATCGGCGACCGCGGCCCGACCAACGTCAAGGTGTCGGCGCACCGGCTCCCGGTGGCGAGCCACACGGGGTACTGGACCGACGTCTACGACCTCCACATCCCGCTTGCGCGCCGCCTGCTGGGCGACCTCAACCCCGACGAGTGGTCCCATCCGAGTCCGGACGCTTGGCGGCGGGCCGAGCAAGCGCTCGGCGACGGGGCGCCGGCGGCAGGCGCCGTGGCCGCTGGCGGGCCCGACGCCACGGATCGCGCCGACTTCGACTTGCGGCACGTGCCGAGCAAGCCGTGGTGGCGCGCGAACGGCCCGCGGCGACCCCGTGGACGGCTTCGTCTGGGCCACCCGCTCTTGACGTTTGGGCTGTGGGCGGCGGGCCTGGTGCTGGTGTTCGCGGGATCGCACGGAGCCACCCTGGCCGCCGATGCGTGCTTCGGTGCGTCCGACCGCTGCCAGCGGTGGGTGACGGCGTCCGCCTGCCGCGTCGTCTCCGCGCTGCCGAGCCTGGGCTTGGACGTGGGCGTCTGGTCGCCACGCGTCATGCACACCCGACGCTGGCTGCTGGAGAAAGCCGACGGGCCGGTGGAACCAGGCGGGCCCGCCGTGCTGGTACACGGGCCGGAACTGCTGGTGCTCGTGCTGTCGGTCGCCGCGCTTGCCGCGCTTGCCCTGGCACGGGCGCCGCTCACGGCGCTGCTCACGCGCCTGATCTACGTTTCTCCGCCATCCGATCTGCCCGATGAACCGGAAGCCTGATCCCCCACCACCCCTGGAGGTCGAACCATGATGCGCCGTCGCCGATGCACCGGCCTGGCGATGTTGACCGCCGCCGCCGCGATCGTCGCGCCGATCTCCCTGTCACCCGCCTCACCCACGTCCGACGGCCACACCGCGCGCGTACCGACACACCGGGCGCACGGCACCCCACCCGATCGGGCTAGCCCGACGGCCGGGGGGCGTTGCAGTCGCGCGCGATCCGGTGCACGTCGCGCAGGACCGGCCCGGCCGCCGGCGACGCCGGGTCGACCGTGAAGTACTCGAGCACCAGCTGCGTGGGGTCGGCGTGCCCACGCACCGCGCCGTGCGCGTCGGCGATCCGGGCCTCGCTGCCGACGACGGGCGCGCCGAAGGTCGTGTTGAGCGGCGCACCGCCCGTGCCGACGACCAGGTATGCAAAGCCGCCGGACCGTGTGATCCGCTCGTAGGTGTGCGCGTGCCCCGCGAGCACGATGTCGGCGCCCCACTGGCGATACCGCCACCCGGCGCTCGAGTCCAGGAGCGGGTTCGAGCCCGGATCGGTCGTCGACGAGTAGGGCGGGTGGTGCATCGCCACCAGCTTCCAGCACGCGCGAAGCGACGCCAGCCCGTGCTGCAGCCACGCGCGCTGCGGGGCGAGCGGGTTGCTGCGGGCGGCCTTCTTGCGGATCGCACCGTCGACGGGCTCGGCCGCGTTGCTGTCGAGCACGAAGAACCGCACGAGGGGGTCGCCCTCGCTCGGCTTGGCGAACTGGCGCGTCGGCGATCGCCGGAAGCGCGCGACGAAGGCGTCCTCCGGGCAGGCGTCGCACTCGTAGTCGTGGTTGCCGATCGCCGGCTCGAAGCGGTCCGGGATGAGCTCGCCATACGGCGCCGTGTTGACGGCCCACGTCTCCGGCGCGCCGGAAGGGTAGTTGTTGTCGCCGGTGGTGACCACGAATGCCGGCTCCCAGCGCGCCACCATCGCGGCGACGCGCCGCGCCGGCTCGCAGCTCCAGCCCGGATCGGTCATCGCACAGGCGCCATAGTCGCCGACGACCGCGAACGTCACGGCGCCCTCGTAGTACGGCCCATGGCGGACGATCGGCAGGTAGGCCGCATGGTCCAAGGCGGAGGCATCGACGGCTCGCCAGGTCGCGGCGCCTCCCGGGCTGACGCCGGACTCCCCCGAGGATGGCGGCATCCCGAGCGCGGCGCGGCTCGACGCCAGCAGCGCCGCCGCGGCGAGCCCGGTGCGCAGGCGCGGCCCGCGGCCCGGCCGCGTCGTTCGCGCCGTCGGCGCGCCGTCAGCGGGCGATTTCCACAACACCCTTCATGCCCGCCTCGTAGTGCCCCGGAACCAAACACGCGATCCGGTCGGGCACGTCGGACCCGTCGCCAAACGTCCACTCGAACGTCGCAGTCTCGCCGGGTGCGATCAGAATCGGGTCGGGCGCGTCATCGCCCTGCATGCCCGTGTCGTGGTCGTCCGTGGCATGCCCCGCGGCCAGGTGCGCGTCGATGGCGTGCTGCGTGCTCAGCCGGAACTCGTGCTCGATCGCGCCGGTGTTGGTGACGACGAACCGGACGGTCTCGCCCGGGGCGACTTCGACGGACGCCGGCTCGAACGTGAACTCGCCGGCCGTGATGGCGATCTCGCGGACCGGGCCCGGACGGGCGGACCCGGCGTCCGTGGCCGCCGCCGGGTCGCGATACACCCGCAACAGCACCGCGAGCACCGCGAGGGCGACGGCAAAGAAGCCGCCCATCCCCAGCAGGACGACCCGCCGGATCGCCGCGTCGTCGTGCGACTTGCTGCGCATCAGACTCCCCTCCCCGATGTGACGGCGGCGATCGGCGCCCGAGGCGACACTAGCGCGCCGCCTCGACCCCGTACCCCGCCCGCTCGACCGCGGCGACGAGGTCGGCCTCCGACACCTTGTCGGGGTCGTACCGCACCTCGGTGCGCGCCTTGGCGTACGAGGTCTTGGCCTCGATGACGCCGTCGACGTCCTCGAGCTCCCAATCGATCGACATGGCGCACGAGGCGCAGTGCATCCCGCTGATCACGAACGTCCGCGAGACCGGCAGCGTGCTCATTGGACGACCTCGATAACGCCGCTGTACATGCCCATCGCACACGTGAACGGAATCGTCCCCGGCTGCGACGGCGGGATGTCGACGACCTCGCGCCCGGTCTTGGGCAGCGAGATCTGGACGCGCAGCGACGGGATCACGAACCCGAGGATGCAGCCCTCGGTCCCGTCGGTGACGAGGTTGAGCCGCGCCGGGACACCGGCCTTGAGCATCACGCGCCCGGGCGCGTAGGCACCGGTCCGCACCTGGATGGTCGCCTCTTGCACGGCGGCGGGCTTCGGCGCAGCGCCGCCCGACGCGCCGCCGGCAGTGGTGCCGGCCGCGCCGCCGTCTTCCGCCGCGGGCCGGACCACCGCCTCCACGGCATCGCCGCCGACGAAGCGGCCGCCGTAGCCCAGCAGCCGTGCGCCGGAGACCATCGACGTGACGGCCACCACGACCACCAGCACGGCGGCCACCGGCTTGAAGACGGCGAACGCCGACCGGCTCAACCGGGTCGCCACGAGCCCCAACCCGAGGAACAGCGGCACCGTGCCGAGCGTGAACGCAAGCATGATGAGCGCGCCGCGCAGCGGGTCGTTCGAGGCGATGGCCAGCGACTCCATCGCCAGCGTCACGCCGCACGGCATCGCGACGGTGAGCCCGCCGAGGATAACCGGCCCCAGCGCGCCGCCGCGCCGCGACTCCTGGCGCAGCAGGCGCTGGACGGACTTCGGCGGCTGGAACGCGAAGCGCCGGAAGAACGGGTGGACGTCGAACATCTGGAGCACGATCACGAGCATGAAGAGTCCCGCGCCGACGAGCAGCCAGCCCTGGAGGCCGATGGGCACGATCGAGCCGACGGCACCGAGCACGGCGCCGAGCACGGTGTACGCCACGGTCTTCGCCAGAAGGAACTGCGCCACCGGCACGGCGGGGTCGCGCGTCGCCGTGCCGGCATCCCGCGCTTGGAGCGCGCGCTGCGCGACGACGGTCGCGAGCAACCCCCCCTGCACGGCCAGGCACGTGAGGCCGCCGACCGAGAGGCCGGCGAGGAACACCAGCCAGAGGCTGGCAGATGCGTCTAGCTCGGGCATGGCCCACACTCCCTGTTCCGCTCGCCCCGTCCGGGCGGCAGGGCGCACCGTCGGGACAGTCCAGATTCAAACCAAGGATCGCGAGTTCGTCAGGTCGCCCGACCCGCCACCTGACAGTGTCACCCGGTCGACTGAGATCGGCGTTGGCGGCCGGTGAGCACGGCATGAGCGGCGGGATCGCCTGCCGGTGACGCGCCCCGACTCACAGGTCCTTCGCCCGCGAAGCCACCTTGTCCTTGATCGTCGCGAGCAGCGCCCCGAAGGGCACATCGTTCGCGCGCGATCCGTCGCGGCGCCGCAGCGACACCGTGTTCTCGGCGACCTCGCGGTCGCCCACGACCAGCATGTACGGCACCTGCATGAGCTGCGCCGTCCGAATCTTGGCGTTCATGCGGTCTGCGCCGAGATCGGCCGTCGCCCGTACCCCCTCGGCCGCGAGCTGCCGCGCCAGCGACGCGGCGTGCCCGTTGTGATCGTCGGTGATCGGGATGACCCGCGCCTGCTCCGGGCAGAGCCAGACCGGGAACCGGCCGGCGTAGTGCTCGATGAGGAAGCCGATCATCCGCTCGTGCGTGCTCAGCGGCGCGCGGTGGATGCACAACGGCGTTCGGGCCTCGCCATGCTCGTCGACATACGTGAGCGCGAAGCGCTCGGGCTGCGCGAAGTCCACCTGGTTGGTCGCCAGCGTGAACTCCCGGCCGATGGCGCTCCAGATCTGGACATCGATCTTCGGGCCGTAGAACGCCGCCTCGTCGGCCACCTCGACGAACGGCACGCCACCGTTGACCATGGCGCGACGGACCATGTCCTCGGTCTCGAGCCACAGCCGCTCGTTGTCGACGTACTTCTTGCCGAGGCCCTTCGGGTGGTGCGTGCTCAGGCGCATGACGAACTTGTCGATGTCGAACAGGTCGAAGTAGCGCCGGTACATCGCCACGACCGCCATGAACTCCTGCTCGAACTGCGCCTCGGTGCAATAGATGTGCGCGTCGTTCATCTGCATCGACCGCACGCGCATGGTGCCGAACAGCTCGCCGCTCTTCTCGAAGCGGTAGCACGTGCCGTACTCGGCCAGCCGCACCGGCAGGTCGCGGTAGCTGCGCTGCGTGGCACCGAAGATCTTGTGGTGGAATGGACAGTTCATCGGCTTGATGTAGTACCGCACGCCCTCCATCTCCATCGGCGGGTACATGCTCTCGGCGTAGTACGGCAGGTGCCCGCTGCGGAGGAACAGGTCCTCCTTCGAGAGGTGCGGCGTCCGCACGCGCGCATAGCCCGCCTCGGCCTCGACCTCCTTGGCCAGGCGCTCGAGCTCCTCGATCATCGTCCCGCCGTTCGGCAGCCACAGGGGGAGCCCCGGGCCGACCTCGTCGTCGAAGGTGAAGATCTCGAGCTGCCGGCCGATCTTGCGGTGGTCGCGCCGCTTGGCCTCCTCGAGCATCTGGAGGTGCTCGAAGAGCTGCTGCTTGTTCGCCCACGCCGTGCCGTAGATGCGCTGGAGCATCGGGTTGTGCTCGTCGCCGCGCCAGTACGCCCCGGCCACCGACATCAGCTTGAACGCGTTGCCGGGGATCTGCCCGGTGTGCTCGACGTGCGGGCCGCGGCAAAGGTCCTCGAACGTGTCGTGGCGGTACGTGCTGATCACGGGCGCCGCACCGGTCTCGTTGCCGTACTCGTCGACGCCGCCGGCCGCCAGCCCGGCGATGAGCTCGAGCTTGTACGGCTGGTCGACGAACAACGCCCGCGCCTCGTCGGCGCTGACCTCACGGTAGGCAAAGCGGTGGTTGCCCTTGATGATCTCGCGCATGCGCGCCTCGATGCGCTCGAGGTCGTCGGGCGTGAACGTGCGCGGCCGGCCGTCGTCCGCGGCGCCGAGGTCGAAGTCGTAGTAGAAGCCCGTGTCGATGGGCGGGCCGATGGCGATCTTCGCCTCGGGATAGATCTCCAGGACGGCCTGCGCCATGACGTGGGCCGTGCTGTGGCGAATGCGGTAGAGCTTGTCCTGGTCGGACGCGTTGCCGTTCTGCATGGCGTGGCTCCTTCGTCGAGACGCTACGGATGGGATGTCGGTGTGGTCGCAACGACGCCCGGGGCGCGGGCCCCGGGCGTCTCGTCCGTCGATGGGCGGCCGGTCCGGCCGCGGGCTCATCTCAGAGCGGACCCAGGGCGATGCTCAGGGTCACCACGTTGGTGCGGGTGCCGTTGGTCAACGGCTGCCCGAGCAGCAGGTCGATCTTGCCGTCGCCGTTGAAGTCGCCCATCGCCCACACGGTGAGCTGCGGGTCGTTCCACTCGGCATCCGGCACATCGGTGTCGAGGTCGAGCACGTCGGCGTCCGTCCAGGCCGTGCGGAAGAGCTTCATCGACGTGATGCCGCTGGTCGGGTTGTGCGCGTTCCCCGAGCAGCGCGCGCCAGCCGCGCCGCAGCCCAGCGCGGTGGTGGCCGGGTCCGCCGAGGCCCCCGCCGCACCCGTCAGCAACAGGTCGCGCTTGCCGTCGCCGTCGAGGTCGGCCGTCCGCCAGCCGTCGGTGCTCGCCATGTGCCCGTAGCCGGCCTTGACGAACACGCGGTCGGTCTGGTGGCGCGCGACCTTCTGCGCGATGCCCGCTCCGCCGAGCCAGATGTGCGTGTTGTCGCCGAAGCCCAGGACGATGTCGCGCACGTTGTCGCCGTTGACGTCCTCGAGGAAGAACGGCGCCGGGAAGAACGGCGTCGGCTCGCGCCCCGCGCCCGACGGCAGGTAGCCGCGGCCCGGGTCCGGCGCCGGCGGCGGCACGTTCGGCGCTTCGCCGCCGTCGGCCGCGTCGTAGAGGTCGCGCGGGCGCGCGAGCGTCACCGGCGCCAGCTCGGTCGAGGCGAGGATGCCGGCGCCGCCGGCCACCACCCGCAGCTCGTCGGGCAGCCCGCCGCCCGGGCAGCGGCGCGCGACGATGTCCGCCACGCGGTCGCCCGTCACGTCGGCCACGCCGGCCAGGCTGAGGCGGCACACGCCGAGGTCCGACCACACGACATCGTCGCGGAACGCCGTCGCGGCGGCCCAACGCCCGGCGCCGAACATCACCGCCACGGCGCTCGACCCGGCACCCTCCGGCAGCACGGCGCCGAGGCGGTCGAGGTTGCCCATGAAGAGCGCGTCCAGGCCGAGGACGAGGTCGGCGTCGTGGTCGCCGTTGACGTCCGCGAACACCGGCGTGACCGACGTGCCCGGCCCGAAGAGCGCGACCTGGTCCTTGAGCGGCGCCTGGCGCACGAACGTCAGGTCGCCCTGCGTCGCGCGACCGAGGTCGGTGGTCTCCGGCTTGGCCGCGGGCTTCCAGGTGCGCCGGCCCGCCACGACCGCCACGCGCTGCGCCTCGTAGTCGCCCATCAGCTCGCTGGCGCTGAACGCGATGTCCTTGATGCCGTCGCCGTTGACGTCGACGATCGACACGGGTGAGCGGATCTGCTCGGTGGTCAGCAGGAACGACGCCGCCGCCGTCGGCGCGCTGGCCTGATACGGGCCGACGACGACGTCGAACTGGCGAATGTTGCCCTGCGTCTGCTGGCCCGTCGAGAGCTCGTCGGTGCCGAGCCACTCCACGACCATGTCGTCCATCTTGTCGCCGTTGACGTCGCCGACGGCGCGCACGATGCACGTCAGCATGACCCGCCCGTTGGCGTTGCTGCCGGACGCCTGTCGAGGCGGCTGGTTGGCGCACAGGCGCAGCGACAGATCCGGCGCGCGCGCGATGTCGGCCGGCGCGGCGTGGGCGGCCGGCGCGGGGACGCCGGAGGCCAACGCCAAGCCCATCAACATCACGATCGAGGTTCTACAGCGCATCTTCGTTTGACTCCTTATCCCGAGTCGCCTCGGAGGGCCGGCCGGACGAGCGGCCGAACGATGGGAAGGCCGAGATACATCGCTTGAGCGCCTATCACACCATTATACCCCCTCTTGTCAAGACGGTCGCGCTGCGCGCGGGGCTTATCGGCCGCGGTGGGCGCGCGGGGGTTGACGGCCGTGGGGCGCGCGGGGCTTGACGGCCGTGGGCGGCACCGGAATCGCGAGGGCGTCGGCGAGCGGTCACGGTCGGCCTCTGCCCGTGTTGCGCGCGTCGCCGCGGGTCGTCGGCCAGAGGGCCTCCGGGTCGAGCCCGTTCGATTCTGTCGCGACGGCGACGAGGTCGCCGCCGGCCAGGCCGGCGTACACCGTGCCGCCGCGCCCGAGCTGCAGCGCGCCGGTGATGTTCTCGCCGACGTCCTGCGACCAGACGTCCGTGCCGTCGGCCGTCCGGAACGCCCGCAGCACGCGCCCCACCCCGACGTACAGCACGCCCGCGTCGCCGAGCACCGGCGCGCCCAGGGCGGCGGCCGGCAGCGTGCGCGCCCACCTGAGCCGCGGGAGCTGGCCCGACCCGGCGCGCAGCGGCACGGCCAGGGCCACGAGTCGCGCAGAGCTGTCGGCGTAGAAGAGGTCCACCAGCCCCGTCGCCGCGTCCTTCCGGCCGAGGATCGGCGCGTCGGGCACGAGTCCGGTCATGAAATGCTCCCACAGCCGCACCGGCGCCGGGCCCGACACGTCGAACGCGACCAGCCGCGGCGGGGTGCCCTGGACCTGGAACACGGCGACCGACCCGGCCACCGCCACCGACGACGCCCGGCCCTCGCCGACCTCGGCCGACGCGAGCGGGCCGGACGGGCCGAGCACCACCAGCCGAGGCGGCACCTGTTCGGTGGTCACCGGGACCGGCGTCGGCCGCATCGGCGGTGGGACCGAGGACACCGTCGGCCGCGGAAACGGAGTCGCCGTCGGCCCGATGGGGTGCGCCGTCGGCGTCGCGATCGGTGTCTCGGTCGGGAGGGCCGTCGCCGTCGGCTGCAGCGGCGAGAGGGGACCGCCCGGGAGCGCCGTCGGCCGCGGTGGGACCAAGCCGGGCGTGGCCCTCGGCGGCGGCACCGACGAGACCGTCGGCCCGATCGAGGGGAACGAATCCCCCGCAAGCCCCCCCCCGACCGCCACCGGCAGGTACAGACGCCGATCGCTCGCGGGCGTCGGTGTGACCCGCACGGGCGGGCCGGTGCGGGTGGCGGTCGGGGATGCCCCGCGCGGGGTGATCGTGGGCGGGCCGATCCAGGGCGTCGGCGAGACGATGGCCGTCGGCGTGGGGCTGCCGGTCGGCGGCCGGGTCGGCGGCAACGACGGTGGCAGGACGAAGGGGGTCGGCGTGGGGATCCCAGGCGCGATCAACCGCGTGAACCCGTTGGCGACCATCACCACCCGGTCGTCGGCGAGCACGCCCGGGGCCCCGCTCACGCCGCCCTGGACGGCGACGGGGTAGCTCGGCAGGAGGAAGCCGCGCGCGTCGAACACCAGGATCGAGCCGGCCAGGTCGCTGATGGCGCTGGCGCCGAAGGTGGCCGCCGTCGTGCCCGCATAGATGTGGCCGGCGTGGCTGAGCGCCGGCCCGGCCACGAACTGGCTGGCGGCGCCGAACTCCTCGTGGATCCACTGCGGCGAGCCGTCGACCGCGTTGAGCGCGAAGAAGAAGTTGGGGGTGCCCGCCCCGTCGCCGACGAAGAGCGTGCCGTCGTCGGCCACGGCCGGACCGGCGTCGAACGTCTGCGCCCGGAACCCGAACGCGTTGTGCTCGGCATAGTCGAAGGTCCAGCGTGCGGCGCCGTCGCAGTCGACGGCATGCACGAGCCCGTTCTGCGTCGCCACGTAGACCGTGCCGTCGCCGGCGATGGCCGGCGCGCCCTCGACGGCACGGTCGGAGGGGGACACGAACCGCCACACCTGCGTGCCGGGCGCCTGTCCGCTCGGAGGGCAACCGCCCTGGTGGACGGACGCGGGGGCGCCGGCGGGCGAGGCATCGGGCGCCTGCGCGGCGACGGGAGAGGGGACGAGCGCGGCCAACAGGCCGGCGACGGCCATCCGGGACGAGCGCGTCCACCTCCGACCGCGGATCCCGTCCCCTGACTGTCGCTGCGCCCTCGCCTGATCCATCGCATCGCCTCCCGGCCGCGCCGTCGTCGACATCCACTGCTCAAGAACCCGCGGCGCCCGATCGGTTAGACACCCTGCACCGCCGCCGATGGTCCTGTCGTACGATCGAGCGGTGCGTGTTGTGACACCGCACACGAGACGAAGGTTCCACGCGGCGCCTTGCAGCCAGGGCAGGCGCGCTCTGGGCCCCTGCGAGCGCGGGCTTCCAGGGCCATTACCCGTCGGCGCACCAATCCGAGCCAGAACGCAGTCGCCGTGCTTGCAGCAACCTGCGTGCCGACAGGTATATAATCGGCCCACCGTGCGCCGCATGCCGTGGGCCGACGGCCCCGCCGTCGCGCCACGGCCGCATGCCCCGCCGCCCGACCGTCCGATCCCAGCCGAGGTGCCGCCACGATGAAGACCCGCCCGATCCCCGTCCACGCCGCCATCCTCCTTGCCGCCGTCCTGTCGCCGCTCCTCGGCGCGGGCGGGTCGGGCGCCGCGCCCGCCGCGCCGCCGCCGGCGACCGCCCCCGTCGCCAGCGTCCTGGTGGGCCTCGACGGCCCGAGCGTCGTGGCCGAGCTCCAGGCCGCCGGGCAGCCCGTGGCACCTGGCCGGCGCGTGCGGACCGCAGATGGCGAGGATCTCGACGTCGGCGGGCGAGGGGCTGCCGCGCGGGACGCCATCCGCGCCGCCGAGGCGCGGGTGCGCGCGCGGCAGGCGCCCGTGGTCGACGCGGCGCGCCGCCTGGGCGCGACCGTCGTCAGCCGCTACACCACCGCCGCCAACGGGCTGCTCGTGCATGCCACGGCGGACCAGGTGGCGGCGCTGCGGTCGGTGCCGGGCGTGGCGTTCGTCGAGCCGGCGCCCATCGTCCGGCCGAACCTCCGGCTCAGCGTGCCGCACGTCGGCGCGGCGCGGCTGGCGGCCGACCTCGGCTACGACGGCACGGGCAGCTTCGTGGCCATCGTCGACACCGGCGTGGACTACACCCACAAGCTGCTCGGCGGGCCGGGCACGGTCGCCGCGTGGCAGGCCGCCAGCCAGCCGGGTGCGACCGAGGTCATCACCGACACGTTCCAGGGCCAGCCGCTCTTCCCCACCGCCAAGGTCGTCGGCGGCTACGACTTCGTCGGGCCGCGCTACAACCCGCCGCACGTCTGCACGCCGGCGCAGCACGCGGCCGGGCAGTGCACCAACATCCCCGAGCCCGACGACGACCCGCTCGACGGCGCCGGACACGGGACGCACGTCGCGGGCATCGTCGCCGGCAGCGGCATGCCGGACATCGGCGACGGGATGGCGCCCGGGGCGCGGCTCGTCGGGCTCAAGCTCTACGGGACGGGCGGCGCCGACGAGGCCGCCGACGTGCTCGTCGACGCCATCGAGTGGTGCGCCCGCGTCAACCTCGGCATCGAGACGCGCGGCGTCGTGCCGCCGCGGGTCGACGCCGTCAACATCAGCCTCGGCGAGAACTGGGCGCAGGGCAGCCGCCTCTTCGACGCCGCCGTGGCGGCGGCCACCGACGCCGGGGTGGTGGTCGTCGCCTCGGCCGGCAACGCCGGCAACGTCCCGTTCATCGTCGGCGCGCCGTCGGCGAGCCCCCGGCTCGTCAGCGTGGCCAGCTCGCTGCCGCCGACCGAGGTGCTCGAGGTCACGTTCCGCTGGGAAGGCGGCGAGACCGTGCAGCCCGCCGTCGAGAGCAGCATCGCCAGGCCGCTGGCCGAGGCCGGCCGCATCGAAGACGACCTCGCCTGGTTCGGCCGTGGCTGCAACGGCGACGTGCCGGTACAGGAGGTCAACGAGAAGGTCGCGCTCGTGGCGCGCGGCGACTGCGTGTTCGGCGAGAAGCTCCTCAACGCCCAGGCCGCCGGCGCCATCGCCGTGGTGATGTACACCAACAACCAGCCCAAGAACGCCATGGGCGGCGGCGCGGAGGGGATCACCATCCCGGCGGTCATGATCGACAACGCCCCGGGGCTCGACCTCACGCAGCGCCTCGAGGGCGGGCAGGCCGTCCGCGTCGTCATCGACGCGGCCGGCAAGCGGCTCGACGCGACCAACGCCGACGGCATCAGCGGCTTCAGCTCGCGCGGGCCCAGCAAGAACGGGGCGCTCAAGCCCGACATCACCGCCCCGGGCAGCAACATCATGTCGGCCGCGATGGGATCGGGCGACCGCGGCGTGTCGCTCGGCGGCACGTCGATGGCCAGCCCGCACGTGGCGGGCGCGGCGGCCCTCGTCCACCACCGCAACCGCGCCGAGGGGCTGGACCTGTCGGCGCTCGACGTCGCCGCGCTCCTGATGAACTATGCCCGCCCGGTCGTGTTCGACACGGCGGGGGCGCGCCCGATGGTGCCGGTGGTCCGCCAGGGAGCCGGCGTCATCGACCTGTGGCGGAGCGGCACGGCGGACCTCGTCGTGCGCGCCGGCGACATCGCCAGCCTCAACCTCGGGCCGCTGTACGCCGTGGGGCCGCTGCGCGTCGAGCGCCGCCTGGCGGCGCGCAACGTCGGGGATGCGCCTCTGACGGTGCGCGTGGCCGCGCGCTTCGCCTACGACGAGGACGCCGGCGCCGGGCTCGCGGTCGAGACGCCGCCCGAGCCGGTGGCGGTGCCGCCGGGCACCACGGTCGAGATCCCGCTGACGTTCACGGTCGACCCCGCCGCCCTGCGCCCGTGGGCGCTGCGGCCCGGCGCGACGGCCGACGGCGGGGCCGTGCAACGGCTCGAGATCGACGGTTATGTCACGCTCACGCCGGTGGACGCCGCGGGCGAGCCGGTGCCCGAGGGACCGGTCGCCAGCGTGCCGTTCTACGCGCTGCCGCGTGCGGCGTCCGAGCTCGCCGCCGGCTACCTCCCGCCGGCGCTCGCGGACCGCGTCAACACGCTCACGTGGCGCAACCGGTCGGCGCACGCCGGCCAGGTGGAGCTGTTCGCCGCGCCGCTGGTCGCAGCTCCGGGCGGGTTGGCGCGGGCGGCCGCCCGCGGTGCCGCCGATGGCCTGCAAGCGCCGGCCGGTGCGCCCGAGGACCCCGACGAGCCCGACGTCGCCCGCGAGCTCGACATCCGCGCGGTCGGGGCGCGCTTCGAGCCGCCGGCGGCGGAGGGCCAGCCGGGGCGCCTGACGTTCGGCCTCGTGCGCCACGCGCCCGCGGCGATCCCGATGGTGACGTCGTACGCGGTGTACCTCGACCTCGACGGCGACGGCCGGGCCGACCACCGTGTCCGCGAGGCGGCCGCCGGGAGCACGATGCGCACGGCGTTCGCGGCCTGGGACGCCGACGCCGGAGCGATCCGCGGCACCGAGGCCTTCACGGGCACGACGCACGCCACCGACGTCCATACCCGCGTCACGCTGCTCGGCGTGCCGCTGGCGGCCGTGGGGATGACCGAGCCGCGGGCGTTCGGGTTCTGGGTGGTCAACACCGGGCTGAACGAGGACTGGCTGTTCACGCCGAACGTCGACGTGGCGCCCGACGGCGCGGGCACGCCGGACGGGCCGCGCTACGGGTTCGACCCCACGCGCCTGGCGCGTGTGCCCTTGGCGCGGTCGGTGCCCGTGCCGGGCGGCGGCGAGGCCGTGATCGGGCTGAACGTCGGCCCCGGCGAGGACGACGCCGCCTGGCTGGCGCTCTACCCCGACGACCCGGGCGACACGGCCCAGATGCAGTGGATCGTGCCGGGCGACCGATCGTCGACGGGCTGGCGCCTGCACTTCCCCGACGTGCGCTGGGACCCGTGAGCGGACGGCGCCGCGGGCGGGCGCTGGGGCGCGGGGCCGGCGGGATCGGCGGCCCGGGGTGCCCGTGACCGACGACCACGCGCACGTCGGCGGGCGGGGCGAGCCGGCCACGGACCTGCGCCACAACTTCATCGTCCACACGATCGACGCCAGCTTCTTCGGGCTGGCGCTCGGCGTCGCGTCGTTCGTGTCGGTGCTGCCGCTGTTCCTCGACACGGTCACCGACGCGCCGCTGGCGATCGGCCTCATCGCGTCGATCCAGCCGCTCGGCTGGCACCTGCCGCAGCTCCTCACGGCGGACCGGGTCAACCGGCTGCGGCGCTACATGCCGACCATCCTGCGTGCGACGACCCTCGAGCGGATCCCGTTCTTCGTGCTGGCCGGGCTGGCGTGGCAGGCCCCGCACCTGCCGCCGGGGGCGACGCTGGTGCTGACCTACGCGATCGTGCTGTGGATCGGCATCGGCGGGGGGCTGACGTCCACGCCGTACCAGGCGATGGTGGCGAAGATCATCCCGCCGGTGCGCCAGGGGGCCTTCTACGGGCTGAAGACGGGCGCGGCCAACCTCATGCTGGCTATCGGGGCGGTGGGGGCGGGGCGGGTGTTGGAGCGGTGGCCGGGGTCGGGCGGCTTCGCGGCGTGCTTCGCGGCGGCGGGGCTGGCCACGGTGGTGTCGTGGTTTTGGCTGGCCCGGACGCGCGAGCCCGACGCGGAGCCGGTGGTCCGCCTGGCGAGCGGGCTGCCGGCGGAGCGGCTGCGCGCGCGGGCGGGGCGGATCCTGGCGCGCGACGCCAACTTCCGGTGGTTCCTGGTCGCCCGCACGTGCGCCCAGGCGACGGTGATGGCGGCCGCCTACTACACGGTCTACGCGGTGCAGCGGTTCGGCGCGGGGCCGGCGGCGGCGGGGTACCTGGCGGCGACGTTCGCGGTGGCGCAGACGGTCGGCAACCCGGCGATGGGATGGCTGGGCGACCGCTGGGGCCATCGGCGGACGATGGCGCTGGGGATGCTGGCGGGGGCGGGGGGCGCGGGCATCGCGCTGGCGGCGCCCGGGGTGCTGTGGCTGCACGCGGCGTTCTTCCTGACCGGCCTGGCGAACGTGGCGGCCTTCACGCTGCCGCTGGCCTACATCCTGCGCTTCGGCGCGCCGGACCAGCGGACGGCCTACATCGGCCTGTCGAGCTCGCTCACGGCGCCGAGCATCGTGCTCGCGCCGATCGTCGGCGGCTGGCTGGCCGGCGCGGCGGGGTTCGGCGCGGCGTTCGCGGTGGCGGCGGCGGGCGGGCTCGCGGCGGCGGCGGTGCTGGGGGTCAAGGTGCGGGAGCCGGGGGGCAACGTGGCGTGACGGGAGCTCGGGAGGCGCGATGAGCGGTGGGGGCAGTCTCGCGTCGGGGGCTGTCGGAAGCGCGTTCGGCCGGGCGTCCGCTCCCCTATCCCCCCGCCCCGCCCGCCAGCGCCTCGCGCGCCGGCGCGAACCCCGGATGGAACGCCAGCGCGCGCTCGAAGCTCGCCCGCGCCTCGTCCTCGCGTCCCAGCCGGCGCAGCGCGACCCCGCGCCAGTAGTGCGACTCCTCGAGGTTCTCGCCCTTCATCGACGTGAGCGTCGCGTCGGCGTGCGCCACCGCCCGGTCGTACGCCCCGGTCTCGACGAGCGCCCGATAGTACCCGAACTGGTACCAGAACGCCCGGAACGGCAGCCCGATCCCGATCGCCGTGTCGAACGCCGCCGCCGACCCGGCGAAGTCGCCCATCCGGGCCTTGACCTCGCCGAGCGCGAACCACGCCCACGGATCCCCCGGCGCGGCGGCCGCCCAGCGCGTCGCGTCGTCGAGCGCCCGCTGCCACATCGCCGCGTCGTCCCAGTCCGGCCCGATCGCCGCCCGCACCGCGCCCTCCTGCTCGGGCCGATACGCCACCACGTAGGCGCCGACGAACGGCCGCCACATGCGCTCGAAGTCGTCGTAGGCGTAGCGCCGGTTCGCCCCGTAGTACGAGTCGTTGGCGATGACCTCGCCGGCGCCGTCGTCGAAGCCGATCGCCACCCGGTAGTGCCCCATCTCGCCACGGCCCTCGACCGCCACCCACTGCTCGGCGAGCACCGGCACGCCGGCCGCGATCAGGGCGCGCGCGATGTCGCGGTTGCCGTTGTAGCGGACGATCGCCCGCAGGCCCTGCGCCCGGGCAAAGCCCGCCAGCTCGTCGGGCGAGACGTTGGTGTCCTCGCGGTCCGGCTTGATCTGTGCCGCCACCGCGAGCTGGTCGAGCGCCACGCCGAACGGGCTGAGCGCCATCAGGATCGACGACGGGCCGCAGTTGTTCCACTTCTGCCACACGTGGGCGACGCCCGGAATGACGTGCGCCCCCGCCCCGGCGGGCGCGGGCGGCGGCGCGGGGGCGCCGGCGATCGCGGGGACGACGTCCGGGGCAGCCGGGGCCGCCGCGACCACCGCCGAGGTCGGCGATGCCGTCGACGCGGCGATCGTCGGTGGTTCGGTCGCCGAAGCGCCAAGGGCCGGCCGGGCCGACGGCGAGGGCGC
>QEVT01000027.1 GCA_003576755.1 bacterium
GCCCCGCCGCGATCGACCCCGCCGCGCTGGCCGCGCCGGAGGGCGCCATCGACCGGGCGACCCTCGCGCGCATGCTCGGCCCGGGCGCGGGCGCGGTGCCCGACGCCGCGGCACCCGCGCGAACCGCACGCGCCGCGGACAGGGACGCCACCACGGCGGTGACGTGCCCGCCGCAGCCGCTGCCCATCGGGTCGGACGTCGACGGGGTCCTGGGGACCTCGGACTGCCACCTCCCGCAGCTCATCGACGTCGACATCCCGTCGCTGGCCGACCAGTACGTGGTCACCCTCACGGAACGCGGCCGGCTGACGATCTCGGTGCCGCCCGGCGAGTTCAAGCCGTACGTCGCGCTGGTCGACGACCTCTACTTCGTGATCGACGCGGCGCAATCCGCGGGCGGCACCGCACGCATCGACGTCGTCTTGCCCGCGGGAACCTACGTGCTGGTCATCGCGGCCGCGGCCGAAAACGCCGACGGGCAGGGCGTGTACCAGATCACCTCGCAGTTCGAGCCCCAGCCGGCCCCCGCCGGCTGCCTGACCCCCACGCCGTTGGCGCTCGACACCCAGGCCACGGGCGACCTCGGCCCCGGCGACTGCCGCCTGTTCGACGTGCTCGACGACGTGTTCCGCGACAGCTTCGTGGCCCTCTACGCGGTCGAGGTGCCGCGGAACGGGTCGCTCGACCTGGCCTACACGCCCGACGGCTACATCGGCTTCATGGCGGTGCTCAACCCCGACCTCGACGCCGCCCTGGTGGCGACCGACGCGACGGGCGCGCCGATCGAGGCCACCGCGCACCTGGCCGCGGGCACGTACTGGATCCTCCTCAGCTCGCGGCTCACCGCCTCCGGCGACTTCAGCCTGTCGGCGTCGTTCACGGCGTCCGACGCGGTGTGCACGCCCCAGGCGGTGGCGCTCGACGGCAGCATCGAAGGCAAGCTCGAGTCCACCGACTGCCGGACGCCGTTCCTGCCCGGTGGGGGCTACGACCAGGCGCCCGTCGACCTCTACCAGGTCGTCGTCCCGCAGACCGGGCTGTACCGGATCGACGTGCTGGCCACCGACTTCCGCCCCAGCCTGCGCATCCTCAAGTGGTCGTACGCGCCGGCCGTCGCGCCGATCACCGCCCCGGCCGGCGACATCGGCCTCGGCCGCACGGTGTCGTTCATCCCCGGCGTGTTCATCCTGGCGGTGAGCTGGGCCGGTGAAGCCCCGCGCGACGGCGGCTACAACCTCAAGCTCGCGTTCCAGGCCGACGGCGACCCGTGCACGGTGAACACCCTCCTCGGCCCCAGCGGCACGGTGTCCGGCGAGCTCGCGCTCTCGGACTGCACGCTGGCCGACGTCTACGTCAACAGCAGCCAGGACCGGGCCGACGTGTATCGGTTCAAGGCCACGCAGCGCGGGCGGCTCTCCGCCGAGATGACCGGCGCCGTCCCCGACCCGTTCCTGGCGGTGCTCAACGCCGGCAGCACCATGGTCGCCTACGGCACGCAGCCCGGCGGCATCCTGCTCGAGATGGCGCTCGCACCCGGCGACTACAGCCTCGTCGCGTCGTCGCTCGGCGCGCGGCCCCAGTCCGGCGCCTACGAGGTCAAGCTGACGTTCACGCCCGAGCCCGCGCCGGCGACGTGCGCGCTGCAGCCGCTCCAGCCTTCGGCCACCGTCAACGGCACGTTGGGCGCGGGCGACTGCCGCGTCTTCGACGTCCAACCCGCCTCGGCCACCGACAAGCTGACGGACCGCTACAGCCTCCGCCTGGCCCAGCGCGGCACCCTGCAGCTCCGGATGAACGCGACGGCCCTCGACGCCTGGGTCGAGGTCTTCACCGCCGACGGCTACGCTTCGATCGCGTACAACGACGACCGCAACCCGGCCGGCGGCGACATCAACGCCGAGCTCGAGGTGCTCCTGCCCGCCGGCGACTACATCGTGCACGCCACGACGCCGATCTTCGCCAACAGCGGCGCCTACCGCCTGATCAGCGCGTTCACGCCCGTGCCGGTGGCGCAGCCGTGCCCGTCCACCGTCCTGCCGGTCGACGGTCGGCACGACGGCGACCTCTCGGAGGCCGAAGACTGCCGGCTGCTCGACCTGCCCGTCGGCAGCTTCGGGACGTCGGCGGTCGACGTCTACCGGCTGCACGTGCCGCAGAACGGGCTGATGGAGATCGAGTACCGCGCCCTCGGGCTGGACCCCGAGCTGACGCTGTACGACCTGCGCTGGAACCAGCTGGCGTACAACGCGAACATCAGCGCGGTCAACCTCGACGCGCGCCTCGAGCTGCGCATGCCGTCGGGCTTCTACTGGGTGGTGGCCTCCAACGAGCTCGACACGTTCGGCGACTACGTGTTGACGACGACCTTCGAGCCGAACCCGTACGAGCCGCCGCCGACGGCCACGCCGACGGCGACGACGCGCGTCAGCCCGACCCCGAGCGCGACGCGCCAGGCCACGCCGACCCGGACGCCGACCGGGCCGGCGCCGCGGCACCCGATCTACGCGCCGCTGGTGCTCAAGCAGCACCCGCTGCGGTGAGCCGGACGCGAGGGGGGCCGCGGCGCGCCGCCCCCCTCGCGTCGTCGCCGCGCACCGCGCCGCCCGGTCTCCCACGACGCCTCGCCCCACGGCCCGCAAATCCACCGTCACGTCGATCCGACTGGCACGTCATATAATATCGACAGGCCACAAGCCACGGTGGCCGCCGGTGGCGTGCGCGGATCCGCTCGCCGTGCCGTTGCCGGTGACCAGCGCGTCGTCGCTCGCATCGCGCTCCGACATCGCCCATCCGTCGCGCCGGCGGCCCAAGGGTCGCCGGCAACCCGCCTAGCGCGCCCCACGCGTGTGGCCACCGTGACCGTCCCGGGAGACCCATGCATTCGTCCCGAGCCTCGCGCCGCTCAGCCGGACTCCCCGCCGTGCTGCTGGCGGTGGGCGCCGCGGGCGCCCTGGCATCCGCCGCGCCGGCCGAAGCCGCCCCCGCGCTGAGCTGGATCGTCCGGCTGAGCGGGCCGACCCTGTGGGAGATCCACGCCGCGGGCACGCCGGCCACGGGCCCGTCGGGCCACGCGACGGACGCCGCGCCGGAACTCGAGGCCCGGCGGCGCGGCATCGCGGCCGCCCAGGACGGCGTCGCCCGTGCGGTCGTCGACCTCGGCGGGACCGTCGTCGACCGCTACCAGGTCGCCTACAACGGCCTGGTGGTGCACGCCTCGCGGGACGCGGCGGCCGCGGTCGCCGAGCTGCCCGGGGTGGCGGCCGTGACGCGTGCGCCGCGGCTCGCGCCGGCGGTCGGCGACGTGGTTCGCACCATCGGCGCCGACAAGGCGGCCGCGCAGCTCGGGTTCGACGGCCGGGGCGTCACCGTCGCGGTCATCGACACCGGCATCGACTACACGCACGCGGCGCTCGGCGGTCCCGGGACCGTCGAGGCCTACGAGCTGAACGAGGAGAACCGCGTCGAGGCCGGGAGCTTCCCGACCGCCAAGGTCGTCGGGGGCTACGACTTCGCCGGGTGGCGGTACTCGCCGGCATGCCCGGACGCCGGCGGCAACGCGTGCCACCGCACGCCCCAGCCCGACGACGACCCGCTCGACCCCGTCGACCTCGGGCACGGCACGCACGTCGCCGGCATCGTCGCCGGCGTCGAGACGCCCCACCTTGCGGCGGGCGTGGCGCCGGGCGCCAGCCTGGTGGCGCTCAAGATCTTCGGCAATCCGGTGGGCGCCCCGGTCACCACCGACCTGGCCATCAGCGCCATCGAGTGGGTGGTCCGGCACAACCTCGGGCTGCCGGTGCCTGGGAACGCGCCGGAGGGGCGCATCGACGTCATCAACATGAGCCTCGGCGCCGATTGGTCCAGCCACATGGTCGAGATCAACCGTGCGGTCGACACCGCCGTGGCGTCCGGCGTGACGGTGGTGGCGTCGGCCGGCAACGCCGGGGCGCTGCCGTACGTCGTCAACTCGCCGAGCTCCGCCGACCTCGCCCTCAGCGTCGCGAGCTCCGTCCCGTCGGGCGAGCTCGAGCTGCGCGTGACAGCCGGGTGGAGCGAGCAGGGCCGCGTGTCGACCAAGGACTTCGACGCCATCGAGGGCGCGCGCGACTGGCTGCCCACCCTCGTGTCGACCGGCCCGGTGCGCAGCACGTTGGCGTGGTACGGCACGGCATGCAACACCGGCGCGAACCAGCCGAGCCGGCCGATCCAGGACGTCGCACGGCGCGTGGCGCTCGTCGAGCGCGGCGACTGCGACTTCTACGAGAAGGTGACCAACGCCGAGCGGTACGGGGCCGTGGCGGTGGTGGTGTTCACCGACGGCTCGCAGAAGACGATCATGACCTGCGGCACGGCCTCGCCGTGCCACCTGCGGCCGGGCATCCCTGCCGTGATGATCGACCGCCAGCCGGGCATCGAGCTGCGCGACCTCCTGATGGACGGCGTCACCGTCAACATGACGCTCGGCACGTTCGAGAAGACCTACCTCACCGACACGATCAGCGACTTCAGCAGCCGCGGGCCGGCGCGCTTCGACGCCGGCATCAAGCCGCAGGTGACGGCGCCCGGCACCAACGTGCGGTCGGCCCTGGTCGGCAGCGGCGACGACGCGCTCAACCTCAGCGGCACGTCGATGGCCGGACCGGCCGTGGCCGGCACCGCGGCGATCCTCTGGCAGCGCAACCACGCCCAGAAGCTGGCGCTCGGCGGCGCCGACATCGGGGCGCTGGTGATGAACTACGCCGACCCCGTCGTGCACATCGTCCGCCAGGACACCGGGCCGCTGGCCGCCGTGATGCGCCAGGGCAGCGGGCGCGTCAACGCGCTGCGCAGCGCGGCCGGCACCACGCTCGTGCGGTCGGACCACGGCCTGGCGGCCCTCGGCTTCGGGCACGTGCACGTGCGGGACGAGCCGGTGGTGGTCACGCGCACGCTGCGGGTGCGCAACCTCGCCAACCGAGCCCAGTCGTACGGCGCCACGGCCGACCTCGCCTTTCCCGACGAGGACGATCGCCAGGGCGTCCGGCTGACGTTCGCACCCGAGCGGCTGACGGTCCCCGCGGGCAGCGAGGGGCGCATCGAGGTGAAGCTGACCGTGGAACCCAAGGCATTGCGCGCGTGGGACCTGCGCGGTGCCGAGGCGATGCGCAACGAGGCGGCGCTGCAGCGCCTCGAGGTCGACGGCTGGGTCGGCGTCGCGGTCGTCGACGGCAACGGGCGCCCGATCGTCGGCGGCGACCGGGTCGGCGTGCCCTTCCACGTCCTGCCGCGGCGGCACACCTGCGTCGCGGCGACCGCGGGCGACCCGCTCGTGTTCCTCGAGCCCGAGGAGCGGCAGACGCTGGCCTGGCGCAACGGCTGCGGCATCGACGGGACGGTGTCGCCGTTCTACCTCGGCGGCACCGACAACGCCGAGTCGAGCGTCGTCGACGGCTTCCCCGAGCGGGTCGACATCGACGCCGTCGGCGTGCGGTTCGGCCGCCGGGCCGACAAGGGCGACGGCAACGAGCCGCTCATCGCGTGGGCCATCCACACCCGGGCGCCGCAACGCATCCCGGCGGAGGTCGAGTACCGCGTCTACGTCGACCTCGAGCGTGACGGCACCTTCGACCAGGTGGTGTTCAACCATCCCGCCAACGAGCTCGACCGGCAGCTCGCGCCCGGCCAGTGGGTGGTGACGCACGCGCCGGTGAGCCCGGGCACGCTCGAGCCGGACCTCCAGCGCGTGGCGCCGCGCCGCTGGCCCCAGGCGTACGACCTCGACGCGTCGACGGCCATTCTCCGGCTGCCGGCGCGCGAGATCGGCGTGGACCTCGACAAGGGCAAGGCGGTGTTCGACTTCGCCGTGATGGCCGTCGACGCCGTCGACGACTTCCCGCTCCAGCCGGGCTACCAGGGGCGCGACTACGCGCCGGACGGCATGCGGCGCGGGCAGGCCTTCACGTTCGACCAGCCCGCGATGGCGTGCCTCGAGCTGGCGGATCCGCGCGGGCGGGTGGTCGGCATCGACCAGTCGCTCGACGTGCCGGCCGGCGACACGCTGCGCGTCCAGGTCAAGGCGGCGTGTGCGCTGGGCGGCCTGGCCGGCCTCGCCGGGGTGCTCTTCCACTACCCCGACAACCTGCCCGATCGGCAGGCCGAGCTGCGCCAGGTGCGGGTGGGCACGTGGTTCGAGACGCCCACGGCCGGACCGACGCGCCCGTCCGACGTGCCGCCGAGCGCCACGGCGAAGGCGACGGCGCCGGCCACCGCGGTCGCGACGACGCCCGCGTCGACGGCCACGCCGTCGCCCGTGGAGACCGCCACGGCCACACCGTCCGCATCGTCCACCGCGACGCCTGCGGCGTCGATCACGAGCGTGCCGGCGACGGCGGTGGCGACCGACTCGCCGACGCCCACCGCGCCCGCCCCGGCCACCGACACGCCGGCCACGGCGCCGATCGCGTCTACCGGCACACCTTCGGCCGAACCGGGCACGCCCGGCACGCCGACCGTTCCCCCGGTGCCCGCGACGGTCACGGCAACACCGACGGTGGCGGCGAGCGCCACCCAGACGCCGGTGCCGCCGTCGGCGACCGCGACACCGACCGCGCCGTCGACGGCGACGCCGTCGGCCACCCGCGTGCCGCCGTCGGCGACCGCGACGACGGCAGCGCCGCCGACGGCGGCGCTGCCGAACCTGTCGGTGCGCGACGTCGAGATCAACCAGGCCGTGCAGCAGGCGTTCTCGAGCATCCCGCTGGTGGCGGGCCGGGCCACGCTCGTGCGCGTCAACGTCGCGCTCGGCTGGGGCAACCGGCCGGTGCCCGGGGTCACGGGTCGGCTGCACGGGGTGCGCGACGGCCTGCCGCTGCCCGGCGCGCCGCTGGCGCCGTTCCATGCCGGCGGGGCCGTCACCGTGCCGCCGGCGCCGGACCCGCTCCGGCTCGACGACACGTTGAACTTCCTCCTGCCCGAGGCCTGGGTCGCCGAGGGCGAGGTGACGCTGTGGGTCGAGCTCAACCCCGAGCGCGCGATCCAGGAGTACGACTACTCCGACAACCGCAGCCCGGACCTCATCGTGACGTTCCGACCGGTGCCGCCGCTGCACGTCGTGGTCGTGCCGGTCGAGGTCCAGCCCGGCGGCATCGGGGCGGTCGCGCGGCCCGACCTCGACCGCGCGGACCTGCTCGGCATGGGCTGGCTGCAGCGGCTCTACCCGGTCCCGGGCGTCGACATCGGCCTGCACGCCCCGCTGCGCTTCGAGGGCACGCTGGCCAGCGCGTCGGGCCAACGAGGGCTCCTGCAGGCGCTGTCGGAGCTGCGCCTGCGCGAGCATCCCGACCAGCTGTGGGTGGCCGGCGCCCCCGGCGCCGACGGGCTCGGCGCGGACGCCGCGCGCGGCGTGCCGATCTACTACGGCGTGCTGCCGGCCGAGGCCGGCGGCGGCACGCTCGCGTTCCGCGGTGGGGGCGTGGCGGCCGGCCCGGCCGATCGCCCGACGGCCGCGGCGCGCGCGATCGGGCTGGCCCTCGGCCTGCACCGCGTGGCGTGCAGCGGGACGGACGTGGCGGGCGTCGACCCGGCCTATCCCTACGCGGGCGGCATCATCGGGCACGTGGGGCTGGACGTGCTCGGCCTCGCGCCGATGCCGCCGACGCGCTTCGACTTCATGAGCGACTGCGACCCGACGTGGGTGTCGGACTACCACTACGGCCGGCTTTACGACCGGCTCAGCCAGGCCGGCACCCGGGGGGACGCGGACGCGCCGCAAGCGGCTTCGGCCACCCGCGGCCCGGCGTGGCTGGTCTCCGGCACGGTCGCGGGCGGCGGCAAGTCGGGCACGCTCGACGCGCTGGAGGCGCTGGCGGACGCCGCGCCGGCCTCGGTCGCCGGTGCCCCCGCCGGCACCGGGCGCTACCGGGTCGAGCTGCGCGACGACGCCGACCGGACGCGCTTCAGCCACGCCTTCGAGCCGATGGCCATGGTGGCGGGCCGCGGCGACCTCGGCGCGGCCGGCTTCGGGATGGCGGTGCCGCAGCTGTCGGGCGCGGCCGAGGTGGTGCTGACGGCCGACGGCCGCGTGCTGGCCCGGATGGCGGTCGACCGGGCGGCGACGCCGCCGCTGAAGCTGCAAGCGGCCGTGCTGCCGCCCACGGCGCGCGACCCGCACCGCCTGACGGTGGTCTGGGAGACCACGGGCGGTCGCGGCGCGCCGGCGGCGGGGGTGCGCTACAGCGCCGATGGCGGCCAGACGTGGCGGCAGATCGTCGCCGAGTCGCGCGCGGCGCAGATCCCGGTGGACCGGCGGGCGCTGCCCGGCAGCGCGAACGGGCTGCTCGAAGTCGTCGCCACGGCCGGCACGCAGTCGGCGGTCCGGCGGCTGGCGCTCGGGCGGCTGCCCAACCTGCCGCCGCGGGTCGACGTGGCCGGCCACGCGCTGGTGCAGCTCCGGCCCGGCCAGTCGGTGGTGCTGGCGGCGACGGGCGTGGACCCCGAGGACGGGCTGCTCGCCGACGGCCGGCTGACGTGGCGCATCGGCTCGGTCGGGCTGACGGCGAGCGGCGGGCGGCTCACGCTGGCCGAGGGGCTGCCGGCGGGCATCCACGTCGTGACGGCGACCGCGACGGACGGCGCGGGCGCCACCGGCACGGCGACGGTCACGCTCCTGGTCGGCGACGTCCGGCGCGTGTTCTTGCCATGGGCGACGACGTGGCGCTGACGGTGGCGGCGTGACGGGGAGCGGGGGCGGGGGCCGGGCCGGCATCGGCGGGCCGGCGGACGGGGCGGCGGACCGCACGACGGCCGACGGCGCGCCGGCCGGCCGGATCCTCGACCACCTGCGCGCGCGCGAGGCCGAGATGGCCGACTGGCTGGCCCGGCTGGTGGCGGCGGAGTCGCCGTCGCACGTCGCGGAGTCGCAGCGGCCGGTGCAGGCCCTCGTGGCGGCGCGGCTCGAGGCGGTAGGGCTGCGCACGCGCGTCTACCCCGGCCGGCGGACGGGTGGGTTCGTGTTCGCGCGCCCGCCGGGGCGGCCGGCGGCATGCCAGCTCCTGGTCGGGCACACCGACACGGTCTGGCCGCTGGGGACGCTGGACACGATGCCGCTCGAGGTGCGCGGGCCGGTGATGGCGGGCCCGGGGGTCTTCGACATGAAGGCCGGGTTGGCGATCATGGTGTTCGCGCTCGAGGCGCTGCGGGCGCTGGACCTCGCGCCGGCGGTGGCGCCGGTGGTGCTGATCAACGCCGACGAGGAGATCGGCAGCCGCGAGTCGGGCGGGCACATCGCGCGCCTGGCGCGGCTGGCGGACCGGGCGCTGATCCTCGAGCCCGGCGCGGGCGAGGCGGGCGCGCTGAAGACGGCCCGCAAGGGGATCGGGGCGTTCCAGGTGGTGGCCCACGGTCGGGCGGCGCACGCGGGGCTGGAGCCGGAGCGCGGGGCGAGCGCGATCCTCGAGCTGGCGCACGTGATCCGGCGCCTGCACGACCTCAACGACCCGGCCAGCGGCGTCAGCGTGAACGTCGGGGTGATCGAGGGCGGGCTGCGCTCCAACGTGGTGGCGCCCGAAGCGCGGGCGGCGGTGGACGTGCGGGTGCCGACGATGGGCCACGCGCGGGCGGTCGAGGCGGCGATCCTCGGCCTGGCGCCGACGGTGCCGGGGGTCTCGCTCACGGTGACCGGGAGCATCGGGCGGCGCCCGATGGAGCGGACGCCGGCCAACCGCCGGCTGTGGGCGGCGGCACACGCGGCGGGCCGGGCGCTGGGGCTGGACCTGGCCGAGACCGCGGTCGGCGGCGGGTCGGACGGCAACATCACGAGCCAGTTCACGGCGACGCTCGACGGCCTGGGCGCCGTCGGGGACGGCGCGCACGCACGCCACGAGCACGTCCGGCTGGACCGGATGGCGGAGCGCGCCGCGCTGCTGGCGCTGCTGCTCCTGGCGCCGCCGCTGGGCCGTGCGGGTGCGGTCGAGCCGGTGGGTGCGGGAGCAGCCAAAGAACACCACGGCGATACGGCTAGAACGGGTCGGAGACAGCGGTAGACGCGGTCGGAGATAAGCAAAGAAGTCGATCGCGCCAGCCAAAGAAGTCAACCGCGGTAGCCAAAGAAGTCGACTGCGATAGCCAAAGAAGTTCTCGGGATCGACGCGTCCCCGCAAGCGGGCCTCCCCGAAGTGCTTTACAGGCGCTGCCCTTTGCGCTACCGTACGCACCCGCGGCCGCCGGTGGGCGGCACGCACCTCAGCGAACCTGGGCAAGGAGACGACAGATGCGGCTGCGACGATTCCGATGGGCCATGGCCGGCACGGCCGTGGCGTGTGTGGCCGGCCTGGCGGCCTGCGGGCCGACCGACGACAGCGGGGCCGGCGCGCGGGCCCCGGTGACGTTCACCGCCACCGAGTACGCGTACGACGGCCCGGAGTCCATCTCGGGCGGCCTGACCGAGATCGAGCTCGTCAACGCCGGCGAGCAGGCCCATGCGCTGCTCTTCATGGGGTTCCCCGCCGACAAGACGCTCGACGACGTCGCCGCGGCGGTCGGCGCGGCGACGGACGGCTCGGCCGGGATCCCGGAATGGCTGACGTTCCCGGGCGGCATCGGGGGCATCGCGCCCGGAGGGCGCGCCAGCGCCGTGCTGGACCTCGCACCCGGCCAGTATGCGCTGTTGTCGTTCGAGACCGCGCCGGGAGAGCAGACCCCGGACGTGGCCAAGGGCATGCTCCGCGCGCTCGCCGTGACGGAAGCCGAGACCGTCGCGACCGCTCCCGCCGCGGACGTCACCCTCGACCTGGCGGACTACAGCTTCGAGATGTCCGGCACGCTGGCGGCCGGCGAGCAGACGATCAAGGTCGTCAACCAAGGACCGCAGCTCCACGAGGCGATCGTGATGCGGCTGGCCGACGGCGTCACCGCGGCCGACTTCGTCGAGGCGATGTCCCAACAGCCGCCGCCGAGCGGGCCGCCGCCGGTGACGGCCGCCGGCGGGATGGGGCCGCTCAGCCTCGGGGCGAGCGGCTTCGTCACGCTGGACCTCGAGCCGGGCCGCTACATGTTCATCTGCTTCGTGCCCGACGCCGCCGACGGCGCGCCGCATGCCGTCAAGGGGATGGTCAAGGAGATCACGGTCCAGTAGGCGCCCGGGCCGCGATCCGCGAGCGGGTCGCGCCATGCGCACGGAGGCCGGGGGGCCTCGACCGGCCCCCTGGCCCGAGCCTCTGCGGGCCCCCGCTCACCCGTCTTCCGCCGCCCGCACCCCGAGCTCGACCTCCAGCCGCCGCATCGCCTCCGCCCCGGCCTCGGACGCGTCCTCGTGGCCGACGAGGTGCAGCAGCCCGTGCACCGCCAGCAGGCACAGCTCGCGCGCCAGCGGATGGCCGGCCTGCGCCGCGCCCGCCGCCGCGTACGCCACCGAGATCACGATGTCGCCGAGGTACGGCGGCTCCCCCGGCGGCAGGTCGTCCGGGTCCGACGGGAACGACAGCACGTCCGTCGGCTTGTCGAGGCCTCGGAACGCCAGGTTGAGCCGGCGCAGCTCGGCGTCGTCGGTCAGCACCAGCGCAACCTCGGCGGCCGCGTCGATGCCCAGGGCGTCCATGGCGCCCGCCAGCGCCCGCACCGCCGCGTCCGCCTCGGCCGCCGTCCCGCAGCCGGGGGTGTGGTGCAGCACGATCGGCCGCGTCACGTCGCCGCCGCGGTCCCGCCCGCCGACGCCACGCCCGCCGGGTACTGCACCCGCGGGTGGTACATCGTGCGCAGCGTGCGGACGAACGCGCGGCGGATCCGCCGCAGGTCGCCGAGCGTCAGCTCGCTGTCCTCGAGCTGCCCCGACTCGACCCGCTGCTGGATCAGCCGGTGCACCAGCGCGTCGATCTCCGCCGCCGACTGCGGGCTCTCGGCCCGCACCGTCGCCTCGACCGCGTCCGCCAGCATGACGATCGCCGCCTCGCGCGACTGCGGCCGCGGGCCCGGGTAGGCGTAGGCCGCCGGGTCCACCCCCTCGGCGCGCCCGTCCTGGCTCACCGCCCGGTGGTAGAAGTACTCGGCCCGCTGCGTCCCGTGGTGCTGCTCGATGATCCGGATCACCGGCGCCGGCAGCCGATGCTGCCGCGCCAACGCCACGCCCTCGGTCACGTGGTCGATGACGATGCGCGCGCTCGCGCCCGGGTCGAGACCGTCGTGCGGGTTCAACACCCCGAGCTGGTTCTCGACGAAGAAGTACGGCCGCCCGGTCTTGCCGATGTCGTGGTAGTAGGCTCCCACCCGCACCAAGAGCGCGTCGGCCCCGATGGCCACCGCCGCCGCCTCGGCGAGGTTGCCCAGGACGATCGAGTGCTGGTACGTCCCCGGCGCCTTGATCTGGAGCTCGTGGAGCAGCGGGTGGTCGGGGCGCAACAGCTCCAGAAGCTGGAACGACGTCGTCACGTCGAACAGCGACCCCGCCGCCAACACTCCCAGCGCCGCCAGGCCCGACGACAGCGCCGCGTGCGCGACCGCCACGCCGGCCAGCTCGAGCCAGCTCACCCCGTCGTCCGCCGGGCCGATGAGCGCAAAGCCGTAGATCACCGCCAGGTCGACCACCGCCACCACGCCTGCCGCATAGAGGAACGTCTTGAGGCGCTCCACCCGGGCCAGCGCGATGGCGCCCGCCGCGCCCCCGAGGAGGACGAAGCACGTCGTCTCGAGGTGCGGGCCGCCGATCAGCCCGATCGCCACCGCCAACAGCACCGCCGCGAACAACCCGGTCTCGACCCCCAGCACCGCCGCCACCGTCATGGCCGCGGCCGCCGCCGGGAACGCCGGCGCCAGCAGCGCCTCGTCGGAGGCCACGGCGAAGCGGGCGCCAAACGTGAAGGCCAGCAGGATGCCCGTCATGAGCGCCAGCGCACGCGTTCGACGCCAGTAGCCCGGCCGCAGCCGCGCCAGGCCGGCCGCCAGGACGCCGACCAGTGCCAGGAACAGCAGCGCGTGTCCCCCGAGCGCGCGCCAGCTGAACACGCCCGGCTGCAGACCCGCTTCGGTCAAGGCCTCGATCTGGGCCGCCGACAGCCGCTCGCCCTGGCGCGCGATGGTCTCGCCGCGCACGTATGTGACCCGCACCGGGGCCGTGGCGTCGCGTGCCGCCTGGCGCAACGCGCGCGTGCGATCGACATTCTCGACGGTGTTGAGCACGACGAAGCGACCGGCCAGGTCCGCCACCCACTGTGCCTGCGCACCGTCCATGCCCGGATCGACGAGCTCGATCAGCCGATCGAGCAGCACCTGGCGGTTGGCGTCGCTGACCCGCTGCCGCATGGCCCGTGCCACCACCTCGGCCACCTCGTCCGTCAGCGCGTCCCAGTCGGCCTCGCCGATCCCGTCGACCTCCGCCAGCCCCAGCAGCGCGTCGGCACGCGCCGACGACAGGCCGCGCAGCTCGGGGATGTCGCCGAGCCACGCGCGCTTGTCGTCGTCGGGCTCGGCATAGCCCGGCAGCGCGCGCAAGAGCGCCACGTGGTGCAGCACGGCACGCGCCCGCGCCACCTGCTGTCCGGCGGCGGCGAGGTCGAGCTCGTACACCGGCGCCACCTGTGCCGCGGCCGCCTCGCGCGCCTCGTCGGTCCGCACTCGGCTGACGTACGACAGCGGGCGCGTGGCCTGGTAGTCGCGCGGGCTCGGCACGCCGGGTGCCAGCGCCGCGCCGGTGTGGAGCGGCAGCGCCACCGCGAGCGCCAACCCGACGACCAGGGCCGCGCCGAGCGCGACCCCCGAGCGTTCGGGCGATCGTGCCCGCCAGCGGGCGAGCCGGACGGCGGACCGGGGGGGCACCGGTGGTTCGAGCGGCGGCACGGCGGCCATGGACGGGTGCCGGCGGGCAGGCGGAGCTCGCCGGCTCAGCCGGCGAGCAACCGTCGGACCGTGTCGCTGACGAGCTTGCGGTCGATCAGACGCCCGTCGGCCCGAGCCTGCAAGGCCTGCACCGCGGCGCCCATGACCTTGCCGATGTCGGCCGGCCCCGTCGCCCCGAGCGCTGCGATCTGTGCTTGCACGACGGGCTCGATCTCGTCGACCGGCACGGCAGACGGGAGGTATGCCTCGAGGATCGCCAGCTCGCGCTCCTCTTGCTGCCGCAGGTCGTCGCGGCCGCCCTGGCGGTACAGGTCGATGGCGTCGCGGCGCTGCTTCGCCTGGTGCTGCACGACGCCCACCACGGCGTCGTCCGCCAGCGCATCGCCCGCCGCAAGCTTGCCTCGCGACCGTGCCTCGATCTCGGCGTTCTTGAGCGCCGCGCGCAAGAGTCGGAGCGTCCGCTTGCGGTCGTCGTCGCCGCTGCGCATGGCCGCCGCCAGGTCGTCGACGACGCGCTGTTCCAGTGCTCCGGGCATGGCTTGGGCCTCCCTTTCCGCGTGAGATTCACGCGGCAGTATAGCACGGCACGGCCCTCGGACCGTGCGCCGGCCCGTCGAAACGCGCGACGGGGGCCGCATGGCTCGGCCCCCGTCGACGTTCGTATCCGTGGCGACGTCCGTCGCCCGTGTCGCTCAGTAGCAGGCCCCCACCGAGCACGGGTTGATCGGCCGTCCCTGGAAGTAGATCTCGAGGTGCAGGTGCGGGCCGCTGCAGTAGCCGCCGCGGCCGCGGGTGCACCCGATGCCGCCGAGCACCTGCCCGCGCTGCACCGACTGGCCCGGGCTGACGTTGATGCTCGACATGTGCGCGTACAGCGACACATAGCCGTTGCCGTGGTCGATCTTGACCGCCTTGCCGGCCCAGCCATACCACCCGGCCACGACGACCGTCCCGCCGTCGGTGGACATGATCGGGGTGCCGGTGCGGTTGGCGATGTCGACGGCGCGGTGGCGACGGGTGAACGTGCTCGTGATGCGGCCGTAGGCGGCCACGCCGAAGCTGCCGCTGCCGACCGCCGGCACACCCGCGACCTCCTGCGACCAGCTCGGGATCGAGCGCGGCGCCATCTCGACGACCGGCTGCGGGAAGCGGACGTCGCTTTCGCCGCCCGGCACGATCACGCGCGCGCCGGCGGTGAGGGCGCCGCCCTCGGCCAGGCCGTTGGCTGCGTACGTCACGATGTCCTCGGCGCTGGCCCCGTACGTCTCGGCGACCGAGGCGACCGTGTCGCCTTCCTTGACGATGTGGACCACGGCCTTCATCGGCAGCACCGTCAGCTCGGTGCCGAGGGCCACGTTGTCCGGGTTCTTCTGGATGTCGGGGTTCGCCCAGAGCAGCCACAGCGGTTCGATGCCGTATGCGGCGGCGATCGACGACAGCGTGTCGCCATACTTCAGGACGTGGACCTCGGGCTTGTCCCACGGTAGGAGCGACTGGTCGGCCTCGGCGATGGCGCCCGGCGACACGAAACCGGGGCGGGTGTCGTCGTTGGCTTCGCGATTGCCACCGGCCGCGACGGTGTCGAGCACCGGGCTGGGAATGAACGCGGTCGCCTGGCGCGCCCACAAGCCGATCTGGTCCTCACCGCCGGACTCGGTGCGCATGGCGGCGAACGACGGCCCGCGCGAGACCACGAGCACCCCAAGGGTCAACACCAGCACCGCCGAGTGGGCGGCAACGCGCCACAGCATCGGCGTGTCGCCGCGGATCACCCGCACCATCGCCCGCCCGCGGCGCGCGATCCAACTGTCCGGAGCACGTCGGGCCGCGCCGGGGACGGATAGGGTGATTTTGCGGACGGTGAAGCTGGCGGTGGATGGCCCTTGGGCGCGATCGTGGGATGGATGGTCGGCATCGAAAGCGGCCCGTTCGCGAGCCCGCCGCCCGACTTGGGCGTGCATCATCTTTCGATGCCCCGGCATGTGGTAGGTAGTCAACCTCCCCCCCTTGACTGCTCCCTCGCCACACGGTGAACCATCACCGTTGGGCAGATGGCTCGGGAGACGAGACCCGCCGCTCAGATCGCGCGGACGTGGTCGTGACGTAGCCGGTTATCGAACGCTGATCGCAGCATCAATGATATATTCAAAACTTATACCGCGTTCCGTGCGCGCTGTCAATCTTGGCGGCATGCGACGGCCCGCGCGCTACAGGCAGGCCAACCGTCGCTCACCCCACGCTTGACCGACGCTCGTCGGACCGCCCCCCTACATGGCATCCTGGTTGATGGTCGCCAGGAACTGGGCGTTGTCCTTGGTCTTCTGCATGCGCTGAACCACGGCCTCGGTGGCTTCGGGCCCGCCGCCCATCATGTCGATCATGCGGCGGACGAGCCAGATCCGGGCGAGGGTGTCGGGCTCGAGGAGCAGGTCCTCGCGCCGCGTGCTCGAGCGCTCGATGTCGATGGCCGGGTAGATCCGGCGCTCCGCGAGGCGCCGGCTCAAGACGAGCTCCATGTTGCCCGTGCCCTTGAACTCCTCGTAGATCACGTCGTCGAGACGGCTGCCGGTGTCGACCAGGCACGTCGCGACGATGGTCAGGCTGCCGCCGTTCTCGATGTTGCGGGCGGCCCCGAAGAACTGCTTGGGCGGGTAGAGCGCCGCCGGATCGAGCCCGCCCGACAACGTGCGCCCGCTCGGCGGCACCACGAGGTTGTAGGCGCGCGACAGCCGCGTGATGGAATCCAGGAGGATGACGACGTCCCGCCCGTGCTCGACGAGCCGCTTGCCGCGTTCGAGCGCCATCTCGGCCACGCGGACATGGTCGGTGACCGGCTCGTCGAACGTCGAGCTGAAGACCTCGGCCTCGACCGACCGATCCATGTCCGTGACCTCCTCGGGCCGTTCGCCGATGAGGACGACCATGAGGTGCACGTCGGGGCAGTTGTGCGTGATGCCGTTGGCGATCTGCTTGAGCACCGTGGTCTTGCCGGCCTTGGGCGGCGAGACGATGAGGCCGCGCTGGCCGCGTCCAATCGGCGCCAGAAGGTCGATGAGGCGCGTGGTGATGATGTTCGGCGCCGTCTCCAACGTCAGCCGCTCGTTCGGGAAGATCGGCACGAGCTTGTCGAAGCGCGGGCGCGTCTTGGTCGACTCGGGGTCGAGCCCGTTGACGGCCTCGACCCGGAGAAGCCCGAAGTACTTCTCGTTGTCCTTGGGCGGGCGGACCTGGCCGATGACCATGTCGCCCGTCCGCAGCGCGAAGCGCCGGATCTGGGACTGCGACACGTAGACGTCCTCGTTGCCGGGCTTGAGGTTCTGCGACCGCAGGAAGCCGATGCCGTCCTGGATGATCTCGAGCACACCGCCGCCGAAGATCAGCCCGCGACGCTCGGCATTGGCCCGCAGGAGGCGGAAGACGAGGTCGGTCTTCTTCAGGCGGCTGTAGCCGGCGATCTGGAACTCCCGCGCCATCTCGCGCAGCTCGTCGACGGGCTTGGCTTCTAGTTCGGCAATGTGCAAGGCGAAGCACTCCAATTTCGTCGGCCCGCGAGGTGCCCCTTCAGGGGTAAGGCGCGCGCTCCGGGCATGTCCCGCGGGGACGGCCCGCGCGGTGCGGGCCCTTCCGGGGCGAGGCAGACGCAGGGCGGATCAGGAATGGTGGTGGCGGGTGCCGACGCGCGGTCCTGGCAAACCGGCGATTTGAGTCGGCGGGCGGGGCGTGCTGGGGCTTGCACGGCCGGAGCCCCACGCGCGGCCCAAGGTTGACGGCGGCCCATTATAAGTGGGGCGCGCCGCACCTGTCAACTCGGTGGCGACGTGTCGTACTTGACGCTGCTGACCTGCATCAGCTTCTCCCAATGGTGTCGCGCCTCGATCAAGCGCACCGTGCCCGACCGCGAGCGCATGGTCATCGAGAACGTCGTGGCGCCGGCGCCGTGGTACTCCACGCCGCGGACGAGGTCGCCGGTGGTGATGCCGGTGGCCGCGAAGAACACGTTGTCGCTCGACACGAGATCGCTGATCGTCAGCACGGCGTCGACGTCGTAGCCCAGCGCCTCGGCGGCATGCCGCTCGTCGTCGTTGCGCGGATGGAGGCGCCCCTGCATCCCACCGCCGATGCACTTGAGGGCGCAGGCCGCGATGACGCCCTCGGGGGTGCCGCCGATGCCCATCAGCGCGTCGATGCCGGTGCCGTTCACCGCCGCCATGATGGCGCCGGCGACGTCGCCGTCGGTGATCAGCTTGATGCGTGCCCCGGTCGCGCGGATCTCGCCGATGAGGTCGGCGTGCCGCGGGCGGTCGAGCACCACGATGGTGAGGTCGTCGAGGTCTTTGCGGGCCGCACGCGCGATGGCCCGCAGGTTCTTCTCGACCGGCGCGTTGATGTCGATGGCGCTGGCCGCCGCCGGGCCGACGGCGATCTTGTCCATGTACATGATCGGGCCCGGGTTGAACATCGTCCCGCGGTCGGCGGCGGCCACCACGGCCACGGCGTTGGGTCGGCCGAGCGACAGGAGCGTGGTGCCGTCGACCGGGTCGACCGCGACGTCGATGCGCGGTCCTTGCCCCGTGCCCACGCGCTCGCCGTTGAAGAGCATCGGCGCCTCGTCCTTCTCGCCTTCGCCGATGACGACGATGCCGTCCATGTCGACGGTGCCGAGCATGAGGCGCATCGCGTCGACGGCCGCCTGGTCGCCGGCGTTCTTGTTGCCGCGGCCCATCCAGCGGCCGGCCGCGAGGGCGGCGGCCTCGGTGACGCGGACGAGATCGAGCGCGAGGTTGCGATCGGGGGCGGTCTGGGGCATGGCTCTCCTCCTTAAGGCGAGATAGGGTACTTCGAAACCGGCGCGGCGCGCAAGAAATCGCGGGCGCCCGGCGCCTGGGCCGGCGTCAGCCGCTGGTCAGGGCCGCGGCGACGTCGGCGCCGTTCTTGACCAAGCGCGAGGGGATGCCGTGGGCCGCCAGGGCCGACACCGTGCCGAGGCTGCTCGGCGCGGCGCCGAACGTGCTGGCCTCGACCAGCACCGCCAGGCTCGCCACCCCTCGGTGCTGCAGCTCGCGCAGGCCCTCGATCCAGCGCACGGCGGTGGTCGGCGTGACGACGACGAGCGTCGTGTGGCGGGTGAACTCATGGCTCTCGACCGACAGCACTTGAGCGAGGCTCGCCCGACCCGCCGCCCGCAGCACCGCGAGGTTGCCCAGGATCTTGGCGACCTGCCGCTCGCCGCGGTCGGGCTGCACCACGATGCGGCGCTGGCCGTGGGCGATGAGGCCGACGCTCTTGCCGGCGTCGAGGAAGTGCCGCGCCAGGCTCGCGGCAGCCGTGACGGCATACTCCTCGGTGGTGGGGTCGAGGGCCACCGGGCGCGGCTCGTGCCAGGCCAGTGGCGCGGCGTCCTCGGCCGGCTCCGGGAACGTTCCGACGTGCACCGCCCGGTCGAGGTCGAGCAGGATCCAGAAGTCCGCGATGGGGTCGAGCTCGAATTCCTTGGTGAAGAGGCGGCGGCGGCGCGCCGTGGTCGGCCAGTGGATGCGGTTGAAGGCGTCGCCGGGGGCGTACGCACGCACGCCGCGGACGTTGGTGGTGGCAAACTCGGCGCGCCGACGGATCACCTGGCCGCCGCTCAGGTAGCCCGTGGGCAGATCCACACCGCGCAGCAGCACCGTCAGCGGGTAGACGATGTAAGACGACGTCGGCTCGAGCTCGCGCTCGGTGCGGAAGATGCCGAGCGGGTCGCCGCCGGCCAGCGTGATCGGCCCGAGCCGGTAGACGCCGCGCCGGCGGCACAGCGTGCGCAGCGTCCACGTGCGCATCCGCCCCGGTCCGAGCGCCGACACCACGCGGCTGGCATGGTGCCCCGGCAGGTCGCTGTGGTCGCGGACCTCGAGCCACAGCTTGGGCAGCCAGCCGCGGTTGTGCACGCGGAACACCTCTTCGGCCACCCCGCCGACCTCGGAGCGCGACGCCCGCGTCTGGCGTTCGACCTCGACCCAGCGCACCGAGTACCACGTGACGGCCGCCGACAGGCCGAGCACGCCGCCGAGCACGTAGCCCAGGCGCACGAGCAGCGGGTTGTTGGTGATCAACGCCGCGAACGCCACGACGACGCCGACGCCGAGCAGGAACCGCCCGTTCACGATGTCACGACCGGACGGTGGTGCCGGGCACCGGCAGGCGGCCGACGATGTCGTCGATCAGGGTCTCGGCCTCGACGTTGCGCACGCGGGCCGACGGGTTGACGATGATGCGGTGCGCCAGCACGTCGCGCGCCATGGCCTTGACGTCGTCGGGAACGACGTAGTCGCGCCCGATCAGCGCGGCCCGCGCCTGGCTGGTGCGGTAGAGCCCGAGGCTGCCGCGCGGGCTGGCGCCGAGGTAGATGTCGGCGTGCTCGCGCGTGGCCGAGACGATGTCGACGATGTAGCGCTTGATCAGCTCGTCGATGTACACGGCCTGCACGGCCTCCTGGGCGGCCAGGAGGTCGCCGGCGCGCACCACCTGCGCGAGCCTGTCGATCGGGTGGCCCTGGCGCTGGGCGTCCATCACGCGCATCTCGTCCGCCGGGCTGGGATATCCGAGCCGGAGCCGGATGAGGAACCGATCGAGCTGGGCCTCGGGCAGCGGGAACGTCCCCTCGTACTCGATGGGGTTCTGGGTGGCCAGCACCAGGAACGGCTCGGGCAGCGCAAGCGTGCGGCCCTCGACCGTGATCTGCCGCTCCTCCATGGCCTCGAGCAGCGCCGCCTGGGTCTTGGGCGTGGCGCGGTTGATCTCGTCGGCCAGCACGATCTGCGCGACGACCGGGCCGGGCCGGAACTCGAACTCGCCGGTCTTCTGGTTGAAGATCGATACGCCGGTGATGTCGCTCGGCAGGATGTCGGGCGTGCACTGGATGCGGCTGAACTCGCAGCCGAGGCTCTTGGCGATGGCCTTGGCCAGCACGGTCTTGCCGACCCCGGGGACGTCCTCGATGAGCACATGCCCGCGACACAGGAGCGCGATCAACAAGCGTTCGACCTCGAGCCGCTTGCCGACGATGACGCGCTCGACGTTCTCGATGACGCTCAGCGCGATGGCGTTGACGTTCATGGCGTGGATCACCTCTTCCAAAGCGTTCAACACGGGGGTACAAGCATAGCACCGCGCAACCGGCGCCGGCCGGGCGGGCGGCTGTCGGCCGGTCGACGCGCAGCCGGCGTGCGATGCGCCACGACCGACATCGACAACGGTCCGGGTGTGGGTCCGGGTTCACCGCGACCGCCTCCCGCCGAACGGCTGGGGTATCATTGGGCGACGCCGCCCGCGCACCCGACGATGCACCCATCCACCCCCGACCCCGTCCCGCTCTTCGCCCTCGGCCGTGCCGAGCTGGCCGCGTTCGTCGCGGGCATCGGCGAGCCGCGGTACCGCGCGGCCCAGGTTTGGCGCTGGCTCTATCGCGGCTTCGCCGACGGGTTCGCCGCCATGACCGACCTGCCGGGCGACCTGCGCGACCGGCTCGAGGCGTCGGCCAGGCTGCACACGCTCGCCGAGGCTGCCCGCACCGACAACCCGGATGGGCTCGCCACCAAGCTGCTCTTCCGCCTGCGCGACGGCCAGCTGATCGAGACCGTGCTGATGCACTACACGGATCCGGCCGACGACCCGGCCGCCGCGGCGCCGATCCCCCGCGGGCGGCACACGGTCTGCCTTTCCACGCAGGCGGGCTGCGCCATGGGCTGCGTGTTCTGCGCCACGGGGCAGATGGGGCTCGTGCGCAACCTCGACCAGGGCGAGTGCGTCGAGCAGCTGGTGTGGTGCGCCCGGCTTCTGGCGTCGGCCGACGAGCATCTGACCAACGTGGTCTTCATGGGCATGGGCGAGCCGCTGGCCAACTGGGAGGCCACGTGGGGCACGGTGCGGACGCTCGTGGACCCGGATGGCTTCGGTCTCAGCCCCCGACGCATCACGATCTCGACCGTCGGCATCGTGCCGGGCATCGACCGGCTGGCCCGCACGGGGCTGCCGGTGCGGCTCGCCGTGTCGCTGCACGCGCCGGACGACGCGCTGCGCGGGGCGCTCGTGGCGGTCAATGCCACGTACGGCATCGAGGCGATCCTCGCGGCATGCCGGCGCTACCAGGCCGCAGGTGGCCGGCGCATCACGTTCGAGTACGTCCTGATCGACGGGGTCAACGACCATCCGGCACAGGCAGCACGGCTGGCGCACCGGCTGCGCGGCATCGGCGCCCACGTCAACTTGATCCCGCTCAACCCGACCGCGGGGAGCGACTTGCGCCCCAGCCCCTACGCGCGCGCGGTGGCGTTCGAGGCCGAGCTGCGGCGCGCCGGGCTCGGCACGACGCTCCGTATGCGCCGGGGCATCGAGATCCAGGCGGGGTGCGGGCAGCTGCGCAGCCGCATGGTCGACGGGCGCATCGGGCGCACCATCCCGCCGTCCGTCCCCACGCTCAACCCGGAGGCCTCGTGATGCCATCGCCCGCCGTCGAGATCGTGCCGTCCATCCTCTCGGCCGACTTCGCCCGTTTGGGCGCGGCGGTCGACGAAGCCGTGGCCGCCGGCATCCGGACCGTCCAGGTCGACGTGATGGACGGCCACTTCGTGCCGAACATCTCGGTGGGCCTGCCGGTGGTCGAGGCGCTCAAGCGGTCGACGGCGGCACGGCTCGACGTCCACCTGATGATCGAGCGGCCGGAACGCTACGTCGAGGCCTTCGCCGATGCCGGCGCGGACGTCCTGACCGTCCATGTCGAGGCCTGCGTGCACCTGCACCGCACGGTCGAGCACATCCGGTCGCGCGGGCTCCAGGCCGGCGTGGCGCTCAACCCGGCGACCCCGCTCGGGGTGCTCGAGGAGATCTTGCCGGAGGTCGACGTCGTGTTGATCATGACCGTGAACCCCGGCTTCGGCGGCCAGCGGTTCATCCGGTCGATGCTGCCCAAGATCGCGCGCCTGCGAGACTGGCAGGCGCGCGGGGGTCACGCCGCGGCGATCCAGGTCGACGGGGGCATCGCGGCGGACACGGCGCCGGGCGTCGTCGCCGCCGGCGCAACCCAGCTCGTGGCGGGGTCGGCGGTGTTCGCGGCGGGGGTGCCGGTCGCCGCGGCGGTCCGGCGCCTGCGCGAGGCGATCACTTCGTCTTGACGAGCGTCCGCATGCACCGGGTGCACAGCTTGACGCGCACCTTCTGGCTGCCGTTGTAGAGCGTTACCGGCTGGACGTTCACGTTGAACCGGCGGTTGGTCGCCTTGAGCGAGAACGGGCGGTTCTGCCCGAATTGCGGCCCCTTGCCGCACCAGTTGCACTTGCCCATGGGGTGTCTCTCCGTACGCCGCGGCGGCGCCGCGCGCTGATGGCCTTCGTGGTCGTTGCGGGCCGATGACCCCGTCCGGGCCACCGGCGACAAACGCAAGATTGTAGCGGTTCGGTGCGGCGCAGCCAAGCGCCGGAAGCCGCCCGCGGGATGCGGGCGGCTTCCGATCGCCTGCGGCGGCTACGGGCCGCAATCCGGACGCGGCTCCTCGACGAACTGGTCGAAGATCGGGATCGCCTCGAACGCCTTGGACTCGTCGCCCGGGACGTCGGTGCCGTTCTGCGCGCCGTTGACGCGCTCGACCACCACCGCCCCCAGGCCGACCAGGTTGCGCTCGAACCCGCCCGTCGGGCTGAAGACCTCGTGCTCCCAGAAGGTGGCCGAGATGACCGCCGAGCCGAGGAAGCGCTGCGGCACGTAGCCCCACGTCGCCAGGTCGATGTACTCGACCTGCCGGTCGTGCAGCTTCTGGCACACGTGGTCCAGCAGGCCGTTCTGGTCGTAGATGTAAATCGCGAAGTCCGTGAAGCCCGGCTTGCTCACCAGGTTGGTGATGGCCAGCTCCGAGCTGATGCCGCGGTTGGCCTTGGCGAGCAGCGGGACGGCGACCACGGCCGAGCCGCTCTGCGTGCCGCCGTCGAGCTTGCCGACCTGCCAGTCGAACGCGAGCTGCTCGGTCAGCGCGTTGTACGCCACCGCCTCGCGGCGCTCGCTGCGGGCCGGATCGGACCAGCGCTCGAGCAGCACCACCGACTGGATGTTGGGCATCGACACCGGCGTGGTGCCCGGCGTCCACCATTCCTGGCTCTCGACGCGCGCGTGCCCGACCCAGTTGCCCGGCATGTTGCTGATCACCGGCAGGAAGAACGTCTGGCTGCCGCGCGGGCAGATCCAGTCGACCACCGTCGTGATCACGTCGCCGCTCTTGTCCAGGAAGTAGACCTTGACCTTGGCCGCCGTGGCGCCGGACAGGTTCTGGACCTGGATCGCGCTGTCCCAGCCCTGGTGCTCGCTGTAGACCAGCGGGGCGTAGTTGACCATGCTGCCCAGGCTGAACCCGTCGGCGTCGTACACATCGGCCGGCACGCCCGTGTAGCTCGTGAAGTGGTTCGGGCCGAGCGTGTCGATGACCAGGGCCATCGGCTCGCTGGCGCGGATCCACGCGCTGCCCACCCAGTCGGGCCCGACCACGCTGTTCGGGTCGAACACGACGCTCTCGCCCGGCGCCACCGCCAGCACGTCGCCGAGGATCGGCCGCAGGCAGTTGTCCTGGCCCTTGAACCACAGCTCGAGCGACGAGCACTCGATGCCGAGGTTCTGGAGGTGGATCAGGCTGTTGAGCCCGCCCTTGTTGGCGAACACCAGCGGCGCGTAGTAGGCGAAGCCGCCGTAGACCGGATCGTACGTCCCGAGCCGGTCGGACGAGATGCCGGTGTAGGCGGCGCTGACGTTGCGGTTCGGGTCCACCGGGTCGGGGCACGTGCGGTTGACGCTGACGGCCACGGGCTGGCCCGGATGCGCGCCGAAGTCGAGCACGAGCTGTTCCCCGAAGCTCCCGAGCGGCCCGAGGAAGGTGCCGCCCGCGCGGTAGGCGTGGTCGAACTGGATCCACTGCAGGTCGTCGCCGACCACGATCTGGAACAGCGAGCGGCACGCCACGTCGGCGAACGGAAGGAGGTTGCCTTGCGGCGTCTTGACCTCGTCCGTCGCGTTGAACGAGTAGACGATGGCGCTGCGCGTGCCGGGCGGCACCCGGTCGCTCGGGAAGCTCCAGGCGCTGCCCGGGCGCAGGAGGCCGGTGCACTCGAGCTTCAGCGGGCCGGCCGCCTGCGGCGGGCACGCCCCGGGCAGCCCCCAGAGGAGCACCAGCGCCTTGGTCGGCGCGTCGCCGACGTTTTGGACCTGCAGCCACGTGTCGCACGTGTCGGGGTTCAGCGCGGGCAGGGCGAGGCGGTAGTCGGCGCCGCCGCACGGCACGTCGAGCGTCAAGTCGTCGATGTGGGCCACCGGCGACAGGCACGGGTAGACCGTCCGCCCGGAGTTGACCGGGATGGCCGTGACCTCGACGGTGTTGGAGACCGTGCCGCACATGTTCGTCAGCGGCGGGATCTCGACCTGGCGGAGCACGGTCTCACCGGGCGCCACCGGCATCTTGCTGGTCTTGCCGCTGCGGATGACCTCGCGATGGATCTCGATCGTGCCCATCGTGGTCCGCAGGGTGTCGACGAGCACGATCTGGTCGAGGTACGTCGTGCCGACGTTGGTGATCGCGAAGCAGAACGTCGGCCGCTTGCCGGTGGGCACGCTGATCCGGCTGGACGTGCCCGGGCACTGGCCGTTGAACGACACGGTCTTCTCGACCCGGATGGCCGGGCACTCGATCTTCGTCGTCTCGGTGTCGGTGTTGTTGGTCAGATCGGGGTCCTTGGTCGGCGTCTGGTCCTTCAGCGGCCAGCCCGGCAC
>QEVT01000028.1 GCA_003576755.1 bacterium
GGATCGGCTTCTCGTCGTCGTACGCCTCCCCTCCCATCGTGAACGCCCCCGCCGGCACCGCGCACCACGCGACGTCCGGCAGCCCGTCCGCCCGCAAGCGCACCCCCGGCCGCGGGTCGCCGATCGCCGCCAGCTTGTCCGCCGCCATCGATCGCTCCGCCGGCGGACGGCTGACGTCCAGCATCACGTCCAATAGCGCCTGCTGCGCCGGTGTGATGCCCCGTCGCCAAACTTCCGGCGAACGGAGCGTCGGCAGCGGAACGGCCGGTTTCGGCAGGTCCAGCACATCGAATAGGTTGACCACGCCGATCGCGTCAGGAATTCTGGCATCGTCACGTGGCCCACCGAGCACCCCCGCTGCCCGCCGACGGATGCGCTGGCCCAGCGAGAGCTGACGGTCATCGCCAGTGTCGGTCACCGCGAACATGGCTCGCGTCAGCAGATCCCGCACTTCCTCGGGCGTCGACGACGGCGACTTCTGGAGCAGCAGCGCCACCGAACCCGTCACAACAGCCGCAGCGCCGTTCGTGCCCGAGAGATGCAAGTACTCGTCGTCCACCGCCGCTCCGAGGCGTATGCTTTGCGCTCGAGACCCGATCAAGCCAGCACCGATCGACAGCACGTCTGGCTTGGGCCGACCGTCAGCCGTCGGGCCGCGCGATGAGAAGAACAGCACCTTGAAGCCGCCGTCCGCAGTCAAGTCAACTGCACCGACCGTGATCGCTTGCCGCGCTGCCGACGGCGACCCTATTGTCCGGCGATCCGGCCCCAAGTTGCCTGCTGCGACACACACCACCACACCATGGGCCACTGCTGCATCGACGAGCGCGCAGAGCGAGTCGCTTCCGTCGGATGGGAACGGCGGCCCCGCCAAGCCAATACAGATCACTCGAACGCCGTCTTGCGCCGCCGCCCACTCGAGGCCTGCCATGACCGTCGACCTTCGTCCATTGCCCTGCGCATCCAACACCCGCGCCACGACCAACTCGGCGCCCGGCGCCACGCCGATCCATCGTCGGTCGCTGGCTTCCCCGTTGCCAGCGATGACCCCGGCGATGAACGTGCCGTGCCCGTTCGGATCGAAGGGCTCTTCTCGCTCGTCGACGAAGTCGCGATAGGCAACGACCCGCTGCGCCAAGTCGGGATGCTGGGCATCGATGCCGGTGCCCAGAATGCCAATTCGGACGCCCCGACCCGTCAATCCCGCGCGGTGGGCGGCACGGATGCCCAGGACCTCCCAAACATCGACTCCGGACGCCGGTTCGGGGCGGTAGTCGATCGCTTCGCCCAGGCCGATCGTCGCCAGGCTGTCTGCAAGCACATCCGCGTCGTCCGCCTCACCGCCGTCGGATTGCCCAACTCCTCCGTCAACTGCCGTGTCGACGACGTCGCCAACCTCGACCGGCGTCTCGCCGGAGCCCACCGGCGCCTCGGGCGCCTCGTCGTCGGCGGCCGGCGGGCCATCACCTTCTTCGCTGCCGTCTACTCCCTGGTTTCCGCCACGGTCCTGCCGAAGCCGCCCCTCCAACCGCCCCGCCGCCTCCGCATACCGCCCACCAAGCCGTCGCAGCACCTGCGTCGTCACCATGGCGAACGGCTCGTCCTCTGCCGCGATCGTCATGCCATCGGCCGCGTCCGGGTCCACGATGAGCGCCTGGAAGTCGAACGGTGCCGAACCCGTTTCGCGGGCGATGAAGTCCGAGACGCGCTGGATCACGTCCACTGTGCGGCTGATCCGCGTTTGCCCGAGCAGCAGGTCGCGCACGCCCGGGTGGAAGTCGTATCGGACGCCCGCATCGCCGGTGCCTCCGCCTGTTTCGTCGCTCCCCACCCGACGAATCAACCCGCCACACAACACCTCCGCCAAGTGCGACAGGTCGGACTCCGGCACGATCTCGCGCTGTACGATGTGCATGAGCCGCACGCTTACCGGCACCGCCGCAATGGAGGCGGCCAGGCGCTGGGCCGTTGGCGACGCGGATGCCATGAACGCCCGCACCCGTTCCTCCGCCTCGATCGCCCCGCCCGCCCCGTCGCCCCCTGGCGCGCCTTCGCCGCCCGTCGTCCCGTCGTCCCACACCGCGCTCGACCGCACCATCACGCCGCGCGTCCAGTCACCGTTTCGACCCGCCACCATCCGCGCCCATGGCGCCAGGTGCGCCGGATTCAACGTGGTGATCGGCACCGGCCAACCGTGGTCGAGGTCGACGTCGGCGAACAGCCAATCGGACGCCAGCTCGTAGGCGAGCTTCACGCACGGCGTTCCGGGCGCGTGGGCTTGCACCCGGCTGGCCAGCATGCGCCCCACCGCCGTTCGCTCCCAGAGCCGCGGCGGCAACACCTGCACGAGCGCCAGCGGCCCGTGCGCGCGCCAGGCCGCCAGCGTCGTCGCCGCACGGCCATCGTGCCACGTCGGCGCGATGCAGTCGCTGACCACCAGCACAAGTCGGCAGCCCGACGGATCCGCCAGGTGCCGCGGCGCGCGCCGCGCCGGCGCGATGCCGGTCGCCGCCCGTGGCGTCAGCGCGAGATCCGCCGTCGGATCCCCACCGGCGCCGGCCGTGCCCATCGTCCATCGGCGGACTTCCCGAAACGCACCCACTTGCTCCAGCACGCGTTGGAACGCGTCGACCGTCGGCTTCCACAGCTCCATCGAAGCCCCCCCGTCGACCACCAGGGCCACATCCAGCCAGCGCGCCATCGCCGGCCGGAACACAGGGTCGACGACGCCCCCCTGCGCGATGCGCTCGACCGTCGCGTCCTCGTCCAGCACCACCCGCGTGCGCGACGGCACCCGCCGCATCAGCGGGCGCAGCGCACGGGCCACGTCCAGCGGCGCCGGAAGCGCCCTGGCCGCCGGGCTTCGGAACGGCAGCCCGGCCACCGCCGCGCCCGGCGCAGCATCGCCCGATGCCGGCAAGTGGATGTCGCGCGCATCGGGGTCAAGTCCTGGCGCTTGGGCGAGATCCGTGGCGCTGTCCACGGCTGGGAGAACGTCGGCCGCGCCTGCGGGAGTATCAGCCGACGGTTCGGCCGGTTGCGGCGTTGCCCGTCCCTCTCCGGCGTCCGCCGACACCGCGGGGGCGTCGATGTGTGCGGCGAGCCACAGGAGGTCCGCGACCTCGTCGCGATCCGGATCGCGCCCGAGGCCGCGCAGGATCCCGACCAGCCGCGCGTTCACGCCGGTCGGTCGTCGTCCAGGAGCCGCAGGACGGCGTCCACGAGCCGGCCCTTGTCGGCGTCCGCCACGTCGCCGACCACCAGCGGGTTGGTCAGGTGGATGGCGTTCAGGAGCTGGTCGGTGGCCAGAAGGCCGCGCTCGCGTCGGGCGAGGAACGCGTCGACCAGGGCATCTACCTGGTTCTGGAACACGTCGCTCGCGCCGTACCGCTGGAAGTGCGCCCGCACGATGCGCGCCAGCTTCTCCTTCGACGGCTTCTTGATGTCCAGCCGCAGGCACCGCCGCAGGAACGCCGGCGGAAGCTCGCGTTCACCGTTGCTGGTGATCACCACGAACGGGAATGCCCGGCAGGCCACCCGCCCGTGCATGACGCGCGCCCGTGTCTCGCCGCCCGTTGTCGGGCCCGACGACCGATCCGGAACAAGGGCGACCCCGGCGCGTGAGTCGTCGGTGAGCACGTCGACGAATGGCTGCTTCAGCCGCGCCAGCTCGGGGATGACGAACTCGCCCTCCTCGAAGACGTTGAGGAGGTCGTTGGGCAGGTCGATGTCGCTCTTGTCGATCTCGTCGATCAGCAGCACCCGTGGGTACCGGTGCGGCAGGAACGCCGTGCCCAGCGGGCCGAGGCGGACGTAGTCGCCGATGTCGGGCGCCTTCGGGGCCGCGCCGTCCTCCGCGGTGCCCTTTGCGTGTCGATAGATCTCGGTGTCCTGCAGCCGCCCGACCGCGTCGTAACGGTAGAGCGCGTCCTTGAGCGTGGCGTGCGATGCGATCGGCCACTTGAGCACGTCGCCGAGCTGGAGCTCGTAGGCCACCGCGTAGGCCAGCGACGACTTGCCCGTTCCAGGCGGCCCGGTCACGAGCAACGGCCGGCGCAAGATCAGCGCGGCGTTGACCAGATCGATGTCGCGCTCAGCCTCCGCATCGGCCTCGTCGCCGACCTGGAACGTCCGCCCCCGCTCGAGCGTGCGGGCCGACGTTGGCAAGCGCAGCTCGTCGCCTGCGAGAGGTTCGGCGGCCGCACCGTCGTCGGACGCTTCCCCGCCGCCGAACTCGCGCCACGGGGGTGGGGACGGCAGGCGCGTGATCCCGTCGTGCGGCTCGCCGGTGCCTTTGAAGATTCGCCAGCTCGACACTACTTGCCTCCTTCCGAAGGTGCCTGCAGCGGCGCCAGCACACCCAGGTCGTTCGGATCGTCCCACATCAGCGTCAAGCGCTGCGCCAAGTGGTTGCCTGCGCAGCCGGCGCCCTTGACCCGCGCGTGTTTGACGGCATCGCACAGGTGTCCGCCGGATCCTGCGCCATCGGGGGGCGTGTCTGCATTCCGAAGCAGGCTGGCGATCTCGCCTCGCGCCACCGCCATGCCCGTCGTGTCCGACCTCCGGGGCCACAGCGCGACCGGAATGCCGGCACTGATGATGGCCCTGGCATGGTCTAACGCCGCGTCCGGGTCGACGGGGTCGAACGCGAACGCGACGCACGTCGTGGCGGGCGACGCCTTGAGGTCCAACCGCAGCGTGCGCGATCCGGCGACGGGCTCGGGATTGGGTTCGACCCAGAGGACGTGGCCTGCCTCGAAATCCGCCGACTCATTCTGCTCGAGCAACGCCCAGCGGGCTTCCCAGTCGCGTCGAATCCAGTTCAAGTGGGTGGGGATGAACGCCCTATCCCAAGATCGCACCACGACCTTGTGCTCGGATCCGAGTCGGCCCTCGTCGTCGAACGGCAGCCGACAGCACCACTGGTCGGTCTGCAACGACATCAGCGCCGCCGGCAGGAAGAACTCGATCCAATCCGGCCGCGCGTGGGTCTCCGACAGCCGATCGATCAACTGCTCGATCTCGCCCTGCAAATCTCCTACGGTCACCGCGGATGCGTCGGTGGCATCGCGGCAGCGCTGCGGGGGCGTGCCCTGCGGGCCGATGAACGCATCGAACTGCACACGCCAATCGGTGCGTGGCTTCTTGAACACCGCTGGATCGCCGTCCAACGGCATTACCCGAACGATGAGCCGGCTTTCGTCGGGTTGCGCCTGCGTCCTGTGGAGACTGGCGGCATGGTTGAGCGATGGCCTCGTCGCGTGCGGCGCCCAGTGCGGCATGGCCTCGTATGCCCAGTCGGACAGGTGGGCGGCCTCGGCCGGCCGGGTGTCGGCGACGCTATTGGCGAGTCGCAGGGCGAACGTCAGCAGCGGATGTGATTCCGCGCCGTCGTGGGGCGCCGGCGGGTAGTCCGCGAGGTCGGCGACGATGGCGTGGAGCCCCACAGGCTTCGCCCCGGTGCTCGGAGGCATCCGGTTGGGCAACGCGGCCCGATATGCGCGTTGCAGCACGTCGGCAGGCAGCATGCGGTCGTCGAGCCGACACTTCAGCAGCCGCAAGCGAAGTGCGACGACATTCTCCTTCTGCTCGGGGGTCAGCACGGCCGGAAAGTCGGGGTACGGGTGCAGCAGGCGATCCACGAAGGCGCGCTCGGTTTCCTGACCCTGGACCCGGTGGTCGCGGAGCACCCGCAGCACGGCGACCAGCGCCGGCTCGCCCGTCACGTCAAGCGTGCCGTGTGTCTCCAGAACACGGACCAACTCCGTGCTCCAGTCGTGGGAGGTTCCAGGAGCAATGCGCCCTTGAAATGAGCGTAGACCGGCCTCGTCCAACAGGTTTGCGCGCTTCGAGTCGGTACCCACATCGCCAAACCGCTCGATCAACGCCACAAGCGTCTGCAGATCGGCGGTATTGAGATTGACGTTCGCCATGATTGGGCCTCATCGTACCCAGGTCGAATCAGTCGTGACGCGCATCACGGACCGCACACGAATCACTTCCATGACCGCACAGTATCACCAAACCGCCGTGGCGCGTCAACACCGCTCCCGAGCGGTCGGACCCGCTGAGTCGAGCCTGAGTCGGGCATCGCGGTCGCGGTTTGGCGCCCGCCCCCGACGCCCAGCCCCCATGCCTCTTCCCTCGGCCGCGGGGTCACGCCATCCACCAGGCCGTTCGCCCAACCCGAGGATCGTATCTCGCCCAGATGTTGCCCGAGACAGAACCCGACGAGGGCGGCGGGCAAGGAGGTTCCGTTCTTGGCCGCCTGGGCTCGTTTCCTCCAAAGTCCACTGGATCCCACCGATCCGGCGTAACTCCATTCGCGAAGCACGAGAGACTCGAAGGTGACCTGAAGCCCGCCGGGCACAATCACTGTTACCCGCACCGTGGAGACAGCGACCAGCGCCCACGGCGCCCGCGCTCAAGCCTCGGCGGCGGCGAAGTACGATACCCCGTCCGCGCCGGCAGTAGGCGGTGTTGTTCGGCCCCCCGCTGATCTTGTCCGATTCCTGTCCTATTCCAGGCAATGCCTCACTTCGCCGTATGTTAGACTGACGCAAGCTTGGTGACAGGCCATTGAGGGCCCCCTTGGCCAAAGGAGCGTGGTTCGATGTTCGCAAGCTGCGTACGGATCGTCATCGCTCTCGCAATCGCCGGCGTCGTGACGTTCACGGTGCGGCAGTCCGCCGGCGCTCAAGACGCCAACGCCGATCGGTTCAGGGATGGCCTGTCCTCATTGGCCAACGCATTCGGCTCGGTCGCGACCGTGGAAGGGTTCACGCAATCCGTCCCGATGTCCAGGCTGGATCCCAACGGCCCGGACGGGCTCCGCACTGGCGCGCTGCTCGCCGATGTGTTCGGGGCGCTGCCTCCTACCTTCACCAGCGTGATCCACTTGGAGGACTCGCTTGAGGGACTGGACGGCGACTACGGCGGCGTTGCCGTCGTCCTCGGATGCCCCGAACCTGAGACACCGGGTTGCGCTCAGGTCCGACTGTCGACGGTCGAGACCGGAGGCGCAGTGTCCCGGGTTGAAGCCGAGATCCCGATTCGTGCAACGCGGTCGGTCAAGACGCCCGTCCACCTCTCCACAGAAGTCGTCGACGTCGACGGCGGCGACCTGAACGTCGTGCTCGCGCTCTCGACCACGCTTGAGCTACGCCTCGACACGACTAGGGTCGCCGGCGACCCGGCCGACCCGGACTTGGGCGTCGCATTCGCGCTGGTTGATGCCCCGACGGTCGTCGTCAACGCCCAGCTCCCGCCCTCGGACGTGTCGGCGGACGGTTCACTCGGATTCACCGAGGTCACTGCGGCGCTTCAGCGATTCGGCGCCACGCTCGACGTCGCGGTACAGGTTGCGGACCCCGACAGCAGTGGCGACGTCACGCTGCACGAGATCACGACGACTGCTCCGGAAGACCTCTTTCAGGTGACGCCATGCGCGACCGCCGCAGGCACGTTGGCGTTGGACAGCGACCTCGTCCCCGGAGCCCCGGACGTGATCCAGCCGTTCTCGTCCAAGGAGTGCACGTTCACCACACCGTCGTTCACCGATGTCGAACTCGACGCTCTCCTTCCCTTCACGCGCATGACGCCCGACGCGGCCCTGAATGGCCTCGGGCAATTCGCTACAGCGATGGGCGGAGCGCACGCGCTGAAGGACACCCGACTCCCGTTCGTCGCCGGCAAGTTGAGCGATGCCGTCCGCGCTTTCCAGCCGGTGATGGACTTCGTCAACCGCCAAGCCGTCAGCTGCGCGCTTGAGTCCGGCGGAAGCACCCCCGGCGACGTGTACACCTATCTCGACAAGGACACGGTCGTCTTATGCCAGGCCTTCTCCAACGTGCGGCCGACTCCTGGCAGTGTCCACTGGCTCACCGGCACGAACGCGGTATGTGCGCCGGACCCGGAGCCCTGCGACGCCGAAGCCACCGTTGTCACGCTCGACCCGGGCCCCGCCACCGGCGGCGGACCGCCACCACACTTCGCACGGTTCCGGATGTCCGAGGCGGGCTACTTCCGCGCCGCGGTGATGTTCACCCACCGGGTCACCCGACCGGACGGCAGTGGACTCGACGTCGACCGCCTCGTGGAGCAACCCGCGCGCACGGCGCAAGAGCTGTTCGCTCGGCTCGTGCAGTCGGGGCTCGCTACGGGCGGGGCGCCGGCGTACGATCCGCGCATGCGCGCGTTGCGCTTTCCGCTCAAGCATACGTTCAGCCCGGGCGAGGCGACGGCCGGGTATGACTTCGGGGACCTGCTCGAGCAGGGGACGGGCCTCATCGGGCTCCACGCCGCGAGCGACGCCAAGGTCGCGATTCGGGCCGAAGACGCCTCGTTCGATGTGACCTTCGGGTTGTTGCTCGTCGACGACCTCGAACAGATCGGGCGCGGACAGCCGTGCCCGCGGCTGATGCCGCCGCCGGCAGGCGGGTGTCCACGCGACGAGATCGACCGCGTGTTCGTGCAGGTGCGCCCGGATGCTCCCGAGGTGGCGGTCAACGACGCTTCGATCACCGCCCAACCGCCGACGCTCGAGGGGCAACTCGGGTTTCTCGGGGTGACAGCGCTCGGCGCGCTGGACGACCAGGGAACCGCGCTCACGTTTCGGAAACGCGTGCCCACCGCGCCGCTCTTTCGCGTCGACGTCGAGATCGGGCCGGACCAGGCGTTGCACGTCGGTGACGAGACGCTGCCGGACGCCGTCGGGCTGCGCTGGCTGATGTCCGGCATCTCGGATTACGCCAGCCGGCCGCAGCTCAACCTTCGGGCCGATGGCAAGCTCAAGGTGACCGCCGCGGCAAGCGGCGTCATGCTCGGGGAAGGCATCGTCACGCTCGAATGGCCGGACGTGACCGCCGGGCCGCCAACCGTCACTCCCGACGGGTCGTTCAGCACCCAGCTCCAGCCGTTCGACATCGAGCCCAACCTCTTCGGGAGCCACACCGGCGGCGACGACGCCGACGACCTCGTGGACGCATCACGAACTTTCGTCGAGACCGATGTGGTCGGCCAGATCCTCGAGAACATCACGGACGGCTCGTACTGCGAGGTCGCCCAAGTCGTCCTGGGCGGTCACGGGCTGCGATGCAAACAGGGATCGCGTACTGTCGAGGAACCGGATCCCAACGACCCGAGCCGGACGATCACGCGCATCGAGCCGATCTTCCTGGGAGGCGGAACCGACAACCATTGGGACGCGGGCGACGTGTATCGCCTGCGCGTCGGCGATCCTCTGGCCCTCCTATGGGATTTGCTCGACAACATCGACACCCTTGCCGGTAAGGTCGACGGCGTTGCCGGAACCGGTCTGGCCGCGGCGTATGCCAACCCGCTGCCGTTCGTGGCTGTCAGCGCCAAGGAGTTGGTGCACCAGTTCCAGATGATTCGCCGTGCCGCCGCCGAGCTCCGGGGCGCGCCGGGACCGACAATCTCCTGCGGAGTCGCCTTGCACGATGGTGTGCCGGCCGGCGGGATCATCGACAAGGCCACGGATCGCAAGATCTACTGCCGCGTGAACCACGCCAAGCCGGCGACGAAGGTTGCGTGGATTGCCACCGCGGACGCCACCGTCGCCGCCAACGGAGACGCGACGAGCACCGTGGGGTCGCCGGCCGCCCTCTCGGCGGTCCCCATGGCACCCGAGAGCGTCACGCTCGAGGTAGAGCCCGACAGACAACACGCCTTCCGCGTCACCGCTGAGTTTGACGACGACACCGGGCCGAACAGGGTGGAATACCCAGACCCCGGCATCGCGTCTACCCTCCAGGCGCTCGAGCGGGCGATCGAGCAGAAGTTGGGGTCGGGATTCGACCTGACGCTGGCCATCGACACGTCGACCGGGACGCGCCGGCTCCAGACGGGGCTGGAGTACCGCCGATGTTCGGATGCTGCGCTTTGCGCGGATGATTCCGACTTCGTGGTGAACGCCGAGCCCGTCCGGCGCTCGTTGGTGGCGCACGTCGGCGCGAAGGCAGGCACACTTGTCGGCCTGAACACCGACGGGCAGCTTGCGGTGCACTACGACGCCGTGGCGAATGTTGCGATGGCATTCCCTTTCGAGGCCGATGGGCAGATCACCGTCCTCCCATCGAGTCGCGTCGAGCTCCGTGCCCGTGTCGACAACGACCAGTTGAGCCTCAACGCGAGCCTGGGTGGTCTGACGCTTGTGGCAGGCACGGGCGCCAAGCTGGTCGATGGGGCGCCAGCGGGTGACGGCGTGCTCAGGCTGGGCGCCCAGGTGAGCCTCGAAGTCCCCGCCGGATCGCCGGAGATGTCGCCGGATGCCTTCGTGTCCGCCCTACGGGCCGATCTCGGACAGCTCGAGGGCGGCGGTGTGGCTTGCGGCGACGGCGACCTCGTGGGCGACGGGACCAGCGATCCAAAGCCGCTCGCCGGGCTTGCCTGCGGCAAGTTGTCCTTGGGCGGTGGACTCGCGGCAAGCCCCACGCACTTCGGCGACGTTTGCTTCGTCGCCAAGGACAACGGCACGTTCGAGACGTGCGAGATTCCCGATGCCAGCTTGCTGCTCAAGCAGCTCGAGGAGAGCTTGCTGGACTGGGATCTCCTGGACGAGCCGCTCCCGAAACTGCTCGAACGTCTTGAAACCGGCCTCCGTGCCACGGCCTACGCAGGGTCGAACGAGGCCGCAGGTGGCAAGCGCCTGCCGCTCGTCGGCGACGCGCTGGACGCCGGCGCCGACGTCGTGAAGGACGTCCGTATGCAGGTGGTGGACAAGATCTGCGCGAACGACGGAGCGCTGTGCGGTGCGCTGAAATCACTCCCTCTAGACGCTACCGCCAAAGACGTCGAGGACACCGTGCGGCGTGTGTCGCACAAGGAGCTGACGCGCTCGCCGGGCGGACAGCCCGGCGACCCGGTCGACGGCATCCTCCGCACGTGGGCGTGGTCCCCGGCCGACGACCCAGACCAAGTTGTACCCGGCGACTCACCCACCGAAGCCGACGTGAAGGTGATCACACACTGCGGCCCGGCCGATGCGATGCGGCGGTGTAACATCGTCGGGCCGATGCTCGACAAGGCGTCTGACATCAGCGAGATCCGTGTCAGCTTCAAGATCGGCCGCGAGTCCAGGGCCAACACGCTGCCATTCGACCTCGGCCTGGACGGCGTCCCGCTCCGGGTTGCCGGCGGCGTGTTCGCGAAGGCGGGCTGGTCGTTGGTGGTCGACTTTGGCATCAGCCGCTCGCTTGGCCCGTACCTCGGTTACGATGGAGGCGACGCGGCCTTCGGCGCCGACTATGCCGACCCGAGCGCGCACCTGAAGGTCCGCGCCTATGCTGGTCTCGCCGAGGACACCGCTCCGCAGACGGTGTGCAACTCCGAGGTAGCCGACCCAGCCGGCGATCTGGCGTTCGTCGGCTTCACGGCATCCGAGAGGCGCTGCCTTGCGGGGCGGCTCGGGTTCCTCGCGGTCAACGTCCGTGATCGTGACGGCCCTGACGCTGCTCAGCGCACGCATGTCCGCATCGGGACGCAGTTCAAGTACGCCGACGCGAGCGCGCCCGACGAGCGTCTGACGCTCGCAGAGATCCTGTCGCTTCAGATCAGCCCATCGCTGGCACTGGACGTCGATGCCGCGATCCACCTGCGGTTCCGGACCGGCATGCCGGACAAGCAGAACATCGGTTTCCCGACCATAGTCGGTACGTTCAGCGCGACGTGGGATTGGCAGGTTCCCGGCGGCCAGATCAAAGCGCCCGAAGTGAGCTTCGGCCGACTCTACCTCGACCTCGGGTTCCTTCGGACCGGCTTCATCGGACCGATCCTGGAGGAAGTGCGCCGATTGACTGGACCTTTCATGCCGGTGATCGACCTCATCACCGCCCCGTTGCCGGTGATCAGCGACGTGTCGGAGTGGGTGGGTGGCGACCCGATTACGATGCTGTCACTCCTGGAGTCGGCCACCGGGGCCGATCTCACGTTCATCAAGAGTCTCGCCGAGTTGATCCGTTTCGCGAATCGCCTGGCGAGCGCCGAGGGGTACATCGCCTTGGGCGGTGGTCCCGACGAGCCAGGCTCGTTCGACATCAAGGGCGATGCGTTGTTCGACGCGCGCGGTCCCGGCGAGGTGGCGTCGATCATCGACGGCGGCACGGTCAACGCGGCGTTAGGCAACCTGTTTGCCAGACCGGCCAGCGGCACGCCGTCGCCCTCCAACCCCTTCCAGAGCACCTACGACGATCCGGTCTCGGCCGACCTTCCCGGGACGTTCGGCGTCCCCGGGCTGACGTTCCCATTCATGGAGAACGCGGGGCAAGTCTTCGGCCTTCTGCTCGGGCAGGACGCGACGCTGGTACGCTACGACACCGGCATTCTCAGCGGCAAGATCAGCTTCACGCAGGACTTCGGACCCATCATGATCGGCCCGGTACCGCTGACCGTCGGCGTCGGCGCCGCCATCGGCGTCGAGGGGCGCTTCGCGATCGGCTACGACACGAGTGGTCTGCGGCAGGTGTTTCAGGGCGGTTCGGGGACGTACTTGTTCGACGGCATCTTCATCGACGACCTGGACGCACGCGGCAACGACGTGATGGAGATCGGCGTGTTCGGCGAGGTCTTCGCACGCGCCGGAGTGTCGATCCTCATCGCCAGCGCCGGCGTCGAGGGCGGCGCACGCCTGACGCTCGGGCTGAACTTGAACGATGCACCGCAGCGCGACGGTAAGCTACGCATCGAGGAGATCGGCTGGAAGCTGCGTCAGCCCCTTTGCCTGTTCAACGTCGAGGGCAAGGTCACGGCGTTCCTTCGCGCCTACGTCGAGGCCCTGTTCGTCGCGCGTGCCACGTGGGAGTTCCTGAACGTCACGCTCGTCGACTTCGAGACCGACTTCGCCAAGTCGTGTGATCCGGCCGGACAGCCTGTGCTGGCGGAGCTCATGGGCGATGGCGCGTTGAAGCTCAATATGGGACCGCGTGCCCACCTGCGCAACATCGCCGAGGACGAGCCGAACGAGCAGTTCACCGTCCGCCCGGTCGGGACCGGCAAGTACGCCGTGAGTGCGTTCGGCATCACGCAGGTCTATCCAGGGCTCGGCACGCCGAATGTGCCGGTCACCAGCGTTGAGGCGGACGGTGGTGGTGGCAACGACTCCATCCTGCTCCTCGACGGGGCGAATGAGGAGGACCGGTCAGAACCGCTGGCATTCACGGCGTCCGCCGTGTTGCATGGCGGGTCCGACGATGATGTGCTGACCGGCGGCGCCGACGCCGACGCGCTCTACGGCGACGACGGCGACGACAAGCTAAACGGCCGCGACGGGGACGACAGGCTCTGGGGCGGTGTCGGCAGCGACTCCCTGACGGGCGACGCCGGGGTCGACACGCTCTACGGCGGCTCCGAGAACGACACGCTCTCCGGCGGGAATGGGGGCGATACGTTGTTCGGCGGCGACGGTGCGGACGTTCTGACAGGCGGGCCGGAGGGCGATGGCGGGAACGACCCGGCTCGGATCGTCGACGTGGCGGACACGATCTTCGGCAATGCCGGCGACGACGTCATCGACGGCGGACCGGGGGCCGACAAGCTGTACGGCGACGACGGCTTGAGTTGCGTCGACGACGGCGACGCCGGCGGCGCCGTCGGCGCGGACCGCATCGACGGCGGTCCCGGGGATGACGATCTGTTTGGCGGCGGAGGTGACGACGTCATCGCCGGTGCGGACGGCGACGACCATGCCTGCGGCAACGGCGGCGGCGACCGCATCGACGGCGACACCGCCCAGGCGGTCGCCCCCACGCTGTTCACCGGCGTCGATTTCCTCCATGGTGGCGTCGGCGCCGACACCCTTCGCGGCTTTGGCGGCAACGACGTCCTGCGCGGCGCCGACGGCGACGACACGCTCGATGGCGGCGATGGCGAGGACGACTTGGTCGGTGGAATGGGCGCCGACACGCTGGACGGATCCGCCGGGCGCGACATCCTGCTCGGCGATGAGGGCGCAATCCTTGGATCTGGCTGGGCAGGTCCGGCCCGGCACGTCGCGACCGCGCGCGAGATGGCCTACATCGTAACGCCCGCCCAACCCGGTGACGGCGATCAAATCCACGGAGGCCCTGACGCCGACGCCATTTTCGGCGAGGGCGGTGCCGACCACCTGTACGGCGACGCGGCGTCCGACTGGATGCTCGGTGGCGCGGGCGATGACCTCATGCGGGGTGGAGGTGACGCCGACGCGATGTTCGGCGAGCGCGGAGCCGACACGATGTTCGGTGATAGCGGCCATGACCGAATGCTCGGGAACGAGGACGGCGACACGATGTTCGGCGGCATTGGGCTCGACGACGCCGAGGGAAACCAGGGCCCGGACACGATGTTCGGTGACGCGGATCAAGACAACTTGATCGGCGGCACGTCCGACGGCCTGACGGCGGACGGCGATGACACGATTCACGGCAACGGACAGGCGGACTTCATCGCTGGCGACAACGCCTTGATCGAGCGGCTTGGCAGCACGCGTGACGACGACCCGTCGGCAGACGACCGGCGCGTCACGATTTTAAACGTCGACAGCACCGTCGCAACACGTTTCGGGGCCGACACGCTGTTTGGCGACGACGCCAACGACTTCATTTGGGGGCAGGGTGGCGACGACGTCATGTCGGGCGGCGACGGTATCGATCGCGCAGAAGGCAATGGTGGAGGCGACACGGTCCACGGCGACACCGGGAACGACCTCATCGCGGGCGGGTCGACCGACAACGCCATCCTCCTGGTCGAAGGGGCGGCTCTGGCATCGGATCGGCCGTCCCCGGCTATCACCCGACCGCGACTGACACGCTCGCACGCCTGGACGTCGACCGTGTACCTGGCGATCGTCGTCCGCTTCCACGGCCGGCACGGGACGGTGTTCGATCACTTCGAGGCCGGCGACGGAGGAGACACGCTGTTCGGCGACGCCGGCGAGGACGTCGTCCTCGGCGACAACGGACGGCTCCCTGCGCACGGCGTTCCCGAGATGAGGTTGACGGACCCTGGCACTTTCGGCGACGACTGGATCTCCGGCGGGCCGGCCGACGACCGCGCGTACGGCCAACTTGGCGCCGACGAGATGTACGGCGACGGCGAAGGTGACTACCTCTTGGGTGACCTCGGTGAGATCGCGCCGCCCACAGGCGGGCCGGGGCGGTGGCCCGGCGGCGCGCCGAACCGAGCAGTGCGTCTCATCGAGCCGGATGAAGGCGGAGACGACGTGATGCACGGCGGATCGGGCGACGACCACGTCTACGGCGGCGCCGGAGCCGACACCGTCTCCGGCGGGCCGGCGGATGACCACATCGAAGGCAACGGCGGCAGCGACCGCCTATTCGGCACCAGCCTGACGTTCGAAGATGGGGCAACGGCCGCCGAGATCGACGCCGTGCGCGCCGAGGGCGACGAGGACGACATCATCGGCGGCAGCTCGTCGGTCCATCCCGGCGTCGCTCAAGGCGCCGCCGACGGGGGCGAGGCATTGATGCAGGGCAACGAGGATGCCGACGTCATGATCGGCGACAACGGCGAGATCGACAGGTCTGTCGCGGGCGCCGCCTGGCATCTCGACCCGCTCACGGCAGACGTCCAGCGTGCCGTCGTGCTGCACGACTTGCAGCGGTCGGATGCGACGGCGCCGCGGATCAGCGACGTCAGCGGCGGCGACCGAATTGAGGGGAGCGGTGGCCGCGACCGTCTCTTCGGGCAGGGCGGGATGGACTGTATGAAGGGCGACGACGACGCGCCCGACACGTTCGGGACCCACGACGACGACTATCTCGAGGGGAACCATGATTCGGACTGGATCGCCGGGAACGCCAGCGATGACGACTTGATCGGAGGCAACCCACGCCTGGCTGGGCCGCCGGACCGAGGCTATCCGGACGCTGCCGACTTCATGATCGGCGGCACCGGCGCTGACGTGATGTTGGGTGACAACGGCGTCATCTCGCGGACGACGGGAGCGCCGATACCTGGGATGACAGGCATCGAGCGCGTCGGCATGCGCGTGCCGCGGCAGGTGCGGATGCTCGACCTTGCCGACCCACCACCGCCGGCCAACTTCGGCGACGACCAGATGTCGGGCTACCCCGGCCCGGACGTGATGTTCGGGCAGGACGGCGGCGACGCCATCTCGGGTGGCAGCGGCGACGACTACGTCGAGGGCAACGGCGGGCGCGACTGGATCTTCGGCGACCGTCCGCTCAGCGACGTCGCCGACGGCTCGCCGAAGCAGCGCACCAGCTTCCTCCCCGGCTTGCCACCGGCGCTGGCCGAGTGCGGCTTTGAGGCGCCGGATGACCAGCCGCATGGCCAGGATGATTTGCTCGGCGGCAGCGCCATCGAGGGCCATCGTGACGATGGCGACTGGATCTACGGCGACGGCGCTGCAGATTTCGGGCTGGGTGACAACGGGCGCCTGGTGCGGACCATCACGAACGGCGCCGACGAGATCGAGGTCGAGCGCTACCCGATTGGCGACCCACCCCCGGATGCCCGGGTCAAGCGGATCGCCGTGCGCTTCGACGTGAACGCCTGGCCATTCAACGTGCCCGACGATTACTTGGAAGGCAACGACGGCGACGACGCCCTGTGGGGCGAGAACGGCGACGACGTGATCTGGGGTAACGTTGGAGACGACGATTTGTACGGCGAGCTCGGCGACGACGCCCTGTACGGTGGCGCCGACCGCGACGTGCTGATCGGCGACCGCGGGTCGTCGGCAGCACGGCTGGTCGACGGAAGCCAGGGCGATCCGAGCGCGTTGACGGCGCGGGTCCAACTGCCCAACAACGTCCCGGTGCTTGAGCTCGCGTTCTTCCGGCAGGGTGCTCTCGACCGTCGCGTGGACCTGATCCGAGACGGCGATGGCACGCTGCTCTTGCGCAACGGGATTGTCGACGGCGGGGACGATCGCCTCCGCGGCGGCAGGGGGGCGGACGCGTTGCACGGCGGCGCTGGCGACGACTTGATGAACGGCGACAGCGGTGGCGACGCCCTGTACGGCGGGCCGGGCTCGGACGTGATGTGGGGCGGACGTGGCGACGAATCCTCACAGGAACCCGACGCGCGCGGCGTGAACGACGCATGGGTGGACTTCCTGTTCGGCGGCGAGCCTGGCAGGCAGAGCGGTGGCCTGGGATCGCGCCCGGACGGCGCGGACCTGTTGGACTATGCGCCGCGACCGCAGGATCCCGAGCCTTGGAAGGCCATGACCGGACCGTACGACGATGGCCAGGGCGCGCCTGAGGAAGACCTCGACCAGCACCACCACGGCGTCGACCTCATTTACGGCGGAAAGGGGCGTGACGTCCTGCAGAGCAACGTTCCGGACCGCGGCGGGATCGTCGGCGACCGCATTGTCGACTGGTTCGGCGACTTCAACCTGTACTCGCACTGCGCTACCACGGGGCGACAAGCCACCGAAGTGCGCATACGAGACAACGACCGGGTCGGCACCGACTTGATCCGATTCATCCGCGAGGTGGCCTACGGCACCGGCATCGGCGACAGCCTGAGCGCTGTCGCGACGACCTCCACCTCCGCCCACCGCGAGTTGGCTCTCGTCGAGGACGGCGACCGGCGTGATAACTCCGGGGCGCCGTTCCCGAGCAGCCCTGGGAGCTTCGAGAACGACACGTCGTCGTGTCGGCGGTGAATGACGGTGTTTTGATGGTTCGGCGACCCAACGCGTCACGCGATAAGGAAGGAGCCCATGATGCCTACCAAGAACACACAAGCAGTCCTGGCAATTACACTCATACTTCTCGCCCTGATGTCGCTTCAGAGGGTCGGGCGCCCAGGTTTCGCTGCTTCCAACGCGGCGACCGGCAATGCCTTAGAACGCGCCAACGGCGCTGACCAGGCACCAGTGACGCCGACGCCAATCATCGGGTATGCCGACTTGCATGTGCATCAGTTTGCGTACGAAGGATTCGGTGGGCAGTTGATGGTGGGAAAGGCATTCGGTCCAATAGAGGATGCACTGAAGTCGTGCGAGGATCTGAGCTGCCTTCATGACCGATGGTATCCCTTTAGTGTTGTTAAGATTCTGGAGGCCACAGGAATCGGTGGGATCACTGAATCGAACCATGGAGAGTCCGGCTTCCCGAATTTTACCGACTGGCCTAGTTGGAAGTCTGTGACGCATCAGGGTGTTCACCAAGTGATGCTCAAGCGCGCATGGCAAGGCGGATTGAGGTTGATCGTGATGCAGGCTGTGAACAGTGAGCGAATGTGCGAAAAGCATGACCTCACTACCAGCAACGGGAATCCGATTGACACGCTCGTGTGCCGCGAGAAGAACCCGTCGATTGAGGGTCGGAACTGCCTGGACTACCCCAACTTTGTTCGCCAAGTACAAGCAGCGAAGGACATGGAGGAGTACGTTGAAAGATGGGATGGAGGGTGGTATCGCATTGTGACTTCTCCCCGCGAGGCAAGAGAAGTAATAGCCCAAGGCAAGCTTGCCGTGGTACTTGGCATTGAGGGTAGCGATATCCTAAACGACACACTTGCTGACGGCAGCCAGATTCGACTCGATGATGGAGTCGTGCTCGAAAAGCTATATGAATATGAAGAACTCGGCATTCGACACATCTTCCCGATTCACCAAAATGATAACAGCCTCGGAGGTGCCGCGTTCTTTAAGGCGCCACCACAAGAATCAGATTATCTGGTCAATCCTAGAAACCCAAGCCAACTTCTTCCGGCAGGGTACTTCCTATGGCCATATAGTCAGGCGGTATTGTACGATCGGTTCATTCTTGAAGACTGTACACGCGAAGGATACAATTTCCCCGTGGCAGGAGCGATTTTTCCGAGTGGTCCCACTCATTCCGCAACGGGTGCATGCAATACGCGAGGTCTCACGGACCAGGGTCGTCTGTTCTTGAGGGCCATGATGAGTCGATCGATAATCATAGATGTGGACCATATGAGTCGAACGACACGCAACGAGACGTTCAATCTTGTCGATCAGTATAGGTATCCGGTTACCGCGTCGCATGTAGGATTCCTCGACTTGGCGCTCGGCAAACACCGCCATGAACAAAATCAGACCTTGGCGCATGTGAGAAACATCTCAAAGCACGATGGCATCATGGGCTTGTCGTTTCAGGGTGGACCGAGCGAGATTGACACATATCGCAATAGAACAGGAAAACATGGAACAACTGTGATAGAGCATCGTTGCGGCAGATCAGCTGAATCCTTTGCACAGTCTTACCTCTATGCCATCGATCACACCGACGGTTCACCAGTTGCGTTTGGGACAGACATCAACGCGTTCGGACCATTGCCCGGCCCGCGAGCACTGATCGAAAAGAAGGCTGGTACTGTAACCTACTACGAATGCCCGGGCGGCGGAAGCCCGGCGCCAAATACGCCCCAGGTTCAGTACCCATTTACCGCCATCGCCACCGGCGTTCAACTGCACCGCGACCGGCTCGGCAATCGAACCTTCGACATCAATACCGATGGCTTCGCTCATATTGGCATGATGCCCGACTTTGTCGAGGAGCTTCGCGTCATGGGCATCACGGACGAGGAGTTGCAGCCCCTCCTTCACTCTGCGGAAGGCTACATTCGCATGTGGGAGAGCGCGGAGGAAGCCGCCAAGAGCATCCCTCCTGAGCACCGTTCGTGCCGAGCCCTGCGAGAGGAGTTGCGGCGCCTTCGCCAGCCGAACGTCATCCCGCCGCGCGCGCTGCCCACGTGGCCGCGCCAGGTACGCGTGGCGTGCCGGATGCGGACGCTCGGATGCTGGGTGGACTACGTGGAACAGGGGACAGACTGCAGCGATGTGCCTGGCGAGCCCCACGTCAATGCGCGGCTGACGAACTCGCACGCCACCGGCCAGGATGTGTTGGACGAGGGGGCCGCGGGCGACTTTGCCGGCGTCGTCACGGATCACAACCGGTTCGGTCCGTACACCGGTGTTTGGTCATGGGGCGATCAGGCGACGACCACGTTCAGCAAGCCGATCGACAACGTCACGTTGCCTGATGGTAGCCGGCAGTCGTTTGTGGAGTTCGAGCGGCGCGACCAACACGCATGGGCCGACGACGGCGCCTTCGACGTCTCGCTCGAGGTCACGGATGCCTTCTCCGGCACCGGGAAGGACATTTTGGCCGTGACGGTGAACAACGTAGCCCCGGTCGCCGGAAACATCGCCATCGACAAGACCGAGACTTGGCCGGGCACCGTCGTCAACCTCTCCGCGACGTTCAGTGACCCCGGGTGGCTCGACACCCACACCGTCAGTGTCGACTGGGGCGACGAGAGCCAAACGCCGAACGCCCGGGTTGTCGAGACGAACAACCCGCCACGCGCCGAAGGCACGATTACCGAGGAGCACAAGTACGCCGTTCCCGGCCGGCACATCGTCCGCGTGACTGTCACGGACGACGACGGTGGGACGATGACGGTCACAACCACCGTTCACGTCCGCTTGTCGCCCGAGATGCCCGGGATGGTCAAGGTTGACAAGGAGGCGAACTTCCTTCAGTGGACTGTCGGCGACGCGTTTTCGGAGTCCGCGGCAGAGTTTGCATGGCGCACGGGAGCGGGCGCCGCCAAGACCTGGTGGCTCTACCAGGACGGTGATTGGCTGTACGTCTTCCGAACCCATCCCGGTGACGTGCCGACCTACAACGGTGCCCAGCCCACCATTCAGCGGCTTAACTTCTTGGCATATGCTGTTCCTGTCCATGCGTTCCAGCGTTGGTTCTGGTGTGGTACGGTCGTCGGCTGCCATCCTCGCTACGGCCCCATACCGTACGGCGCGGGGCAGTGGCACCCATGGGTCGTCAAGCGGATGGCCGACTCGAGAAGCCACATCTTCGCCGAGCTCCGTAGGCTGTTCGGCTAGAAGGAGGAATCCATCATGCCCGCCGCACGTTCGCATGCCATGTTTCGCCCGACGTTGAAGCGGGTGGCGGACCGCCGCGCCATCGTGCCGGCCATCCAGGTTGCCCTGCTTTGTGGACTATCGAGCATTGGTCGGCCGAGATTGGCGATGCCGTTTGCCGCCGAGTCGGTCGCCGCACGGGTGTCCAACTGGGCACCGTCGGACGCAGGCCACGACGGGCCCGCCGGCATTGCCGGCGGCGGCCAACTCGGCGGCGCGGTTCGCGCCGTCGCGGCGGTTGGCGACGGGGGAACTACCATCGTTGCCGGGATGGGTCCACGCGTCGTCGCCTACGATGTGTCGAGCGGTCGGGAACCGCGCCTGGTCTCTACGAGTGGTGTCCTCGGTGGAATCGTGGAAAACCTCGCCGCCGCTTATCCCGTGGCAGTCGCGACGATGGGCGCCGCGGGGTGGTGCGTGCTGGATGTCGCTGTGGAGACGGCGGTCCAGGTGGCGGCATGTGGCTCAGACGGAGAGGGTGCATATGGCGTCGCCGTCGTCGGTGGGCGGGCATTCGTGGCGGCGGGTGCGGCCGGTTTGCGGGTGCTCGACATCAGCACGCCACGACGAGGACGAGAGGTCGGCCGCGTCTTGCCGACGGGCGTTGGGGACTATCGCGACGTCCATGTGGTCGGTGAATACGCCTATGTCGCCGACGCCTTCGAGGGTCTGCTCGTCTTCGACGTCCGGGCACCTGCGGCGCCGCGGCTTGTCGGGCATCTTGCGACGGGCAGGAAGCCGAGTGCAGTGACCGTCGACGGTACGCGCGCCTACGTGCTCCACTCCACCGAGCCGGACACTTGGCTCGCCGTCGTCGATGTCGTTGATCCGGCCGCCCCGAAGATTCTGAACCGCATATTCGTCTCGGACTCCGCGAGCGACGTCTTCGTCGTGGGTGGCGTCGCTTACGTGACCGACACCGTGGAGGGGCTGGTCCTGGTCGACGTCAGAGATCCGTCGGCCCCATACCAGCTTGGACATCTCCATCCGGGCGGCGACCTTCGGTCGGTCGTCGTCGAAGACGGGAAAGCGGTCGTGGGCTCTGGGGCGTCCGGATTGGCGGTGATCGACGTCGCAGACGTCAAGGCTCCCAAGCTTGTCTCGACGTACGCAACCGCGCTCACCGTATTTGCGCAGTCGGGCCCCGTGTTGTACGGTGTGGACCCAGACACGGGGGCGCTGCGTATCCTGGAAGTGGGAGACACCGACATCCCGCGTGAGATTGGGGCGATGGACCTCCGGGATCCGGCAGGCGCCACTGTCGATGACATCGCGGTCGACGGTGAGATGCTCTACGCAGCGCTCTCCAGCAAGGAGCTGGTCATCGTGGATGTCGCCGAGCCGCGCGCACCGCGCTTGGTACGCCGAGTCGAGATCGCGGATCGGGCATACAGCCTCGCCGCGGCCGGCGGCGCTCTGTATGTCGCGACCGACGCGTCCGGCGTCCTGGTCTACAACATCGGCGGTCCGGAAGCGCCAGCGCACATCGCGACTGTCCCAATTCAACATGCGACCGACACGGCCGTCCAGCCCCCCTTCCTCTACGTGGGATCGCGCGATGGCTTGTATGTCGTCGACGTCACGACACCGTCGATGCCCGCCAGCCGCGGCCGATGGATCACCGAACCAGCGACAGTCGACGACATCACGATCTCCAAGGGCCGAGCTTACACCACTGGCAGCGGCGACGGGTTCTTTGTTCGCTTCGCCGTCGTCGACATCCACGACCCAGATCGCCCCGCCCTCCTCGATGACGCTGCGCTCCCCGTGGACGTCGGCAGCTACAAAGTGCGAGTGTCCGGCGACTTCGCGTTCGTGACCGCCTCAGGCTGGGGCGCCTACGTCTACGACCTACGGGAGCCGAAGCGAATCGAGGAAGTAGGCGTCATCGACGTCGAGGGTACGGCGCTGGACCTTGCCCTCGCAGCCGATCGCCTGTACATCTCCGACAGCGACGCAGGGATACGGGTGTTCGACGTGGCTGGTCTTCAGCCCCCAATGCTCCTGGCCACCGAAGCCACCGTCGGCGATGCGGTCAGCGTGGACGTCTCCAGCCGGCACGCGTACGTCGCCGGCGGTGCGCAGGGACTGTCTGTCGTCGACGTCTCCGTCGCGGATCACCCCGTTCTCACCGCGCACCTCCCCATTCCCGGGATTTCCGGTGGCATCGACGTTGAGGGCGACTTCGCGTATGTCGCCTCGGGGCCGACCGGACTGTCGATTGTCGACGTTTCGACACCATCCAGGCCCGTGCTCGTCACGCAGATCAACCCGAGCGGAGCCGCTCCCGGGGGGCCACACTGGGCCAGCGACGTGCAGGTGCGCGACGGCCATGCCTATGTGGCGTGCTACCCGTGTGGTTTGTGGATCCTCAACGTCGCCGACCCTCGTGCGCCCCGCTATCTGGGCCAACTCGGCGAGGTACGTGGAGGGCGCCAAATGCTCACGGTGGCGATCGAGAATGCCGGCCAGGACGTCTACCTCGCCGGCACCGACGGGTTGACCATCGTCGACGCCGGCGACGTCACTGCGCCACGCGTGATGGGCGAGCTCCGCAGCATTGGGACGGCGTTGGACCTTGCCGTCGACGATCACCGGGTACACATCGCGCTCGCCGCCGGCGCCGTGGCCACGGTTGACGTGGCGGATCCCGAACGGCCGGCGCTCCTCGGGCAGTTGCGGATGGACGGCCTGGCGCACGCGGTCACCACCGATGGCCCGCGGGTTCACGTGATCACTTCCACTGGCGACCTGGATGCCACAGGAGGCGGTAAGCTGTGGACCGTCGACGCCGCGCCTGCAGCGCTGCGAGTCGTTCGCGAAGTCGCGATCGCAGGTCACCCCACCGGGCTGGCCCGGCACGGAACATCGGTTCTTGTGGCGAGCAGGGACGGCGGGCTGTGGGTGATGGGAGCGACTGGTTGGGAACAACTGCTGCACCGCGCGTTTGTCCCGATGGCCGCGCGTGGATTGCATCGGTGAGATGCCCGTGGCTGTGGTGCCGTCGCGACGAAGCTCCCGAAGGTCGTCGGCCTACTCTCGAAGGGAACCATGAAGCGCCACGCCGGGCCCATCAGACTGGTAAGACATACCGTCACAAGTTAGGCTGGAGGACGATACGTCATCGATGAGAAGGACGTGGGCGGCGGGGGAGTCACAGGCTCTATACTGGTCGGATGAACCATAGAACCAAGGGCGTCATACTCGCGCGACCCAGTGGCTCGATGATCTGCGCACGACCCGCCATCGCACGCTGCGGCTCAGGCCGCACCGTGGTGCTCGGCGTACACCTTGGCCGCCACCCGCAAGGCCGCATTCGGCTCCGGCGGTTCCTCGATCGCGCGGAGGAACACCTCCCAGTCTCGGTCGCTCATCCCATGCTGCTCCTGTGACGCGACCACGGCCTCCGCCGCTTTGAGGGCGTGGGTCATCACGAACTGACTGACCGTCACAAGGGTATAGGCCGCGGCTCGCTCCAAGATGCGCTTGCTGCCCGCATCCAATCTGAGGTGCAGGCGATCACGCTTGGATACCGACTCACTGGACATGGCAGGATGCCCCCTCCTCGATCAAAAAGTGCACTGTCCGCCACAATGGCGTACACGACAGTGCGTCCCGAATCTTCCCCTCCGCCCCCCCGGGAACCATTCCCCGCCGCCCGACGTTAGAACCCCGACCCATGCACACGCACGGGCCCGAACCCGGACGAATCCGACGGAAAGGCAACCAGGACCAGGACCCGCCATGCAGCTCTGGCTCGCGCTCGGCCCACAACCCGACACGCGCATCCGGCCGCCGGCCACTTGCCCGCACCCGGGCTGCGGTGGCCGGCGGTTCAGGCTGCACCAGGTCGTCGCCAAGCGCGTGCGCGACGCGGTGCCGCTGCCGCCGACACCGACACCACGGGCGGGCTCCGCGACCGTGCCGCCATCGCCCGCGCCGCCGCCGCCACCGCCCGCCTCGCCGGCCCGGACGACCGCCGCTCCCCGCGTCGTCGCCCTGCACCGCTACACCTGCCGCCGCTGCCGGCGGACCTTCCGGGCGTACCCGGCAGGCGTCGACCGGCGCAGCGTGTCCACCGGCGTCCAGCGCCTGGCCGCCGCGCTGCGCCTGCTCGGCCTCTCGTTTCGCGACGTGAGCCGCGCGCTGGCCGTGCTCGGCGTCGCCCTCGGCAAGAGCCAGGCGCAAGCGCTCGTCGCGCCGCGCCTCCGCGGGCTCGAGTGGCGCGGGAGCGCGATCGCGCCGCTCTTCAACCGCGTCGCGCTGGCCGGCCAGCCCGGCCGGGATCGCCATCCACGGGACGGCGCCCGCCGGCGCCCCGCCCCCGCCGGCCTCGCCACGCCGCCGACGGCATCGGTCTGGATCCACGGCCGCCAGCTCGCCCTGCGCCGCGCCGTCGACCCCCGCGGCCGCGTGGCGCTCGTCGTCGACGACATCGACCGCGAGACCCGCCGCGCCGTCGACGCGTGGGTGCGCGACACGCTGCGCGGGTTCGGGATCGACGTCGAGGTGGTCTTCCCCGCGCGCCGCGCCCGACGACCGGGGACCGCCGCCCGCC
>QEVT01000326.1 GCA_003576755.1 bacterium
GCGGCCGCTGCCGCCGAGTTGCTGGTCGCCGACCGAAATCCATACCGAGCCCTGCAGGCCGAGTCGCCTGCTCGTCTTGCGCCGGCGCGGCAGCATGGTCCTGCAAGCCTCTGCAAGCAGCGCGTGGCGGAATCGTATTGAATGCGGGGCCCCGACGTGGAGAAACGCCAAGGCCTCAAGTTCGCGCAAGCCAGCGCGTACGCTCGCTTCGTCAAGTGCAAGCGTGTCGCTTGCGACGTCGAAGCTTGTCTCTTCGCCGAGCACGCTCAATGTCTGCACCATCTGGCGCAAGGCTGGGCTCAGCCGGTTGACGCGCGCGTGGATAAGCGATTCAACCCCGATTGGCAGGCGGGCTACCGATCGGCGCTGCAGGCGCTGGTCGGCGTCGGGGAGCACCTCGCCTTCGGCCCCGACGCGGCAGTGGCGCGCCGGATGGCCGACGGCCTGGCGGGGTTCGAACCCGAGCCGGGGCTGTTCGAGACGGTGACCGTGACCGACCGCATCCCCGCCAACATGCGCTACGTCGCCGGCTCCGCCGCGCCCCCGGCCGCCTACGATCCCGCGAGCCACACGCTGGCGTGGACGCTGGCGTCGGTCGCGGCGGCGGACGGCATCGTGCTGCGCTACCGCCTGGTGCCGACGGCCGTCGGCACATGGCCGACCAACGTCTGGGCCGCGGCGGCGTACCGCGACGTGCGCGGCCGGCCGGGCGAGCTGCGGTTTCCCGTGCCCCAGGTCGAGGTCTTCGCGCCCGCCGGGCGGATCTACCTGCCGCTCGCGCAGCGCCAGGCTTGCCTGGCCCCGGATCGCCCACTCGACGTGGTGCTCGTGATGGACACCTCGAGCAGCATGGGCGAGCCCGACGCCGGGGGCGGGCAGACCAAGCTGGCGGCGGCGCAGGCGGCGGCGGGGGGTCTGGCCCTCAGGCTGGGGCGGCCCGACGACCGGGCGGCCGTCGTCGCCTTCGACGCGTCGGCGCGGCGCGTCATCGGCCTGACGGCGGATCGCGCGGCGGTGGCGGGCGCGCTGGCCGGGCTGGCGACGGCGGCCGGCACGCGCATCGACCTCGGGTTGGCCGAGGCCGGGGCGGTGCTGCGCGATGCCGGCCGCCCGAACGCGCTCCCGGTCGCCATCGTCCTCACCGACGGCCTGCAGGGGGCCGCCGGCGGCGCCGACGCCGGCGTCCGGCGCGCCGCGGACAACCTCAAGGCCGGCGGCGTGCGGGTGTACGCCGTCGGGCTGGGCGACGCCATCGACCGCCCGCTCCTGCGTGCCGTCGCCTCGAGCCCGGACCGGTACTACGAGTCGCCGGTCGCTGCCGACCTCGACGCGATCTACCGCGAGATCTCGGCGCGCCTGACGTGCGAGGCGCGCCCGTGACGCGCGCTCCGGCGGCGCGGCGCGGTGCCGCGGCCGCGGCGCTCGCCGCGATCGTGCTCGGCGCCGTGCCGGCCGGCCAACGCCCGGCTCCGGCCGCGGGCGCGCCGCACGGGCGCGTCCAAGCCGGCGAGGGGATCACCTACGCGCTGGCCGACACGTGGCGCGACGTCCCTTGGGCGGCGGCGGCCGGCCGCTACCGCCGCGTCCGCGACATCAGCTCGGCGCCGGACGGCACGCGCTATGTCGTCGACAGCCGCGACGTCGGGTTCGTGCACGTGCTGCCGCCGGGCGGGGCGCCGGGGTGGATCGTCGCGGCGGACGCGGTCGCCGCCGGCGCCGACGAGGACTGGCTGCCGTGCCGGGTGGACGTCGGCGCCGGGGGGCAGGTGTACGTGCTCAGCAAGGTGGCGTCGTGCACCTCGAACCACGCGCGTCTGGACCGCCTGGCGCCGGACGGGACGTGGGTCGAGGAGGTGCCGCTCGGCGGCGACAACAACGGCTACAACGACGTCGCGGTGCGGGCCGATGGCCGTCTCTTCCTCAGCCGTTTTGGGATCACGGAAGGCCGCGGGCTGGGGCAGGTCGATGTCCTGGGGTCCGACGGCGCGCTGCGCGAGGTGCTGAGCCCGCCGGAGCTCGGGCTGCCCGTGGCGGTCGACGTTGCCGCCGACGGCACGGTGTACATCGTCAGCCGGGTCGAGGACTTCGACAGCGCACCGCCGCCGCCGGGGCCGCAACCGACCGCGGAGCCGTCGCTGGCCGACGCGCCGGCCCAGCCCGGCGTGCCGGTCGACGGCGTGGTGGTGCTGGCGCCCGATCACCGGGTGCGCGCCACGTTCCCGTTCGTGACCGCAGACGAGATGGACGTGGCCGTGGGCGAGGCCGGGGTGTTCGTGTCGCGCGGCACCGAGATCTTCCGTTTGGGCGAGCGGGCGCCGCTCTACACCGGCCCCACCGGCCACTGGGGCAGCGTGGCGCTCGACGCCCCGGCGGACGGGCGGCTGCTCGGCGCCCTCAACCACTGTCACTTCCGAGGCGTGGTCGAGATCGCGGCCCCGGCGGCCCCGCGGCCGCCGGTCCGCCTGATCGGCGCGCTCGATCGGCCGGACCTGGAAGGGCCCGTGTACCCGGTGCGGCTCGCCGCCGGCGAAGCGGTCGCCGTGCTCCAGGGCGGCTACGACATGTGGGGCGAGCAGCCCGACCTGCAGTACAGCACGCTGTACGCCACCGAGCAGCCGCAGGTCGTCCAGCGGTGGGCGCGGGCCGGCGTGCCGGCCGACGCGCCCCAGGGGGCGACAAGCACGGCCGGGTCGGGCGGATGGGGCCGGCTGCGCTCGCAGCTCGGATTGTGCAGCGACGGCGCCAGCCTGGCGACGCGCGACGTCGCAGTCGACGGCGGCACGGTGTACACGGTCGATGCCTTCAACACGCTCCTGGCGCGCCCCGACGACCTGCCGCCGGCATGGTCGCTGGTGCTCGACGCGGCCGTCGATGCCGACCCTCCGTGGCGCTCGGTGGCGCTGGCGGCGGGGAGCGGCGTCGTCGTGGTCCTCGACGGGGCGGCCGGCCGCGTGGCCCGCGTGGACGCGACCGGCACGGTCGTCGACGTGTGGGATGCCGGCCTCGACGCCGGAGGCCTCGCGGTGGACGTCGCGCTCGACGGGGCTGGCGGACAGGTGTACCTGGCGGACCAAGGCGCCGCGCGCGTGGTCGTCCGCGGCCTCGATGGCGGCGATCGCGGCTCGTTCGCGCTGCCCGACGGCCCCGCGCGCGTCGCCGCCGGGCCGGGCGGCGACGTGTTCGTGCTCGGCCGAGGCGGCTGGGGGTTCCGCTACCGCCCCGACGGCACGCTGCTGGCAGCCTGGCCGATGCCGCGCCGCGACGTCGACCCGCTCGACATCGCGGTCGACGTCGACGGCCGGGTGTATGTCAGCTACCTCCGGCGCCTGGGCCACGACGCGCCGCCGACGTGGCTGAGCTTCGGCGGGTTCGACATCCTCGAGGCCGGCGTCTGGGTCTTCGATGCCGAGCCGGCCGGGGAGCCGGAAGCGCCGGCGGCCGGCTGCGTGGCGCGCGGCGACAAGGGCGCGGCACCGGCCCGACTGCCGCTCGGCGACACGGTGACGGTCACGCTCGCGGTCGACGGCTGGTGCCCGGACGCAGTGGACCCGCTGCGGCTGGTGATCGTGCTCGACGCGTCGGGGTCGATGAACAAGGAGGGTGCCCTCGACCGGGCCGAGGCGGCGGCCCTGACGCTGCTCGGCGCCCTCGACACGCGGACGACCGAGACGGCGTTGATCGCGTTCGGCGACGGCGCGACCACCCTCGTGCCGCTCACGCCCGGCATGGGCGCCGTCGCCGCACGGCTGTCGGCGGTGACGGCCGGGGGCGACTCGCGGCTCGCGCCGGCCCTGGGCGCGGCGACCGCCCTGCTCGGGGCGGCGCCGGTTCGCGACGGCGG
>QEVT01000327.1 GCA_003576755.1 bacterium
CCCAGCTCCGCCGTCGTCGAGCGACCATCGGCAGCGTCTCCTTTCACACGGATCGGGGCGTGGCTAGCCCCCGCTCACCCAACGATACACCAGCAGCGCCGCCACGGCCGTGCCGTAGGCCACGACGACCCGCCGCAGCCACCGCTGCCCCAGCCGGCGCGCGACGCTCGCGCCGAGGTAGCCGCCGGCGATCGCGCCGACCGCCATCACGACGGCCGGCAGCCAGGCCACCGGCCCGAGGCAGGCGTAGTAGAGCACGGCGGCGGCGTTGATGATCAGCGACAGCACGCCCTTGAGGGCGTTGGAGCGCTGGATGTCGTCGGGCAAGAGCACGCCCAGCGCGGCCAGGAGCATGATGCCGAGCGCGGCGCCGAAGTAGGCGCCGTACACGCCGAGCCCGAACGTCGCCGCCCACAGCAGGCGCGGCACCCGCGCGTCGGCGCCGGCGGGCGGGGGATGGTGGGCCGCGACGACGGCGGCCAGGCGGTCCTGGCCGGCCATGAGGACGCAGGCGCCGAGGATGAGCAGCGGCACGATGGCGTCGAACGCGCGCTGCGGCGTGGCGAGGAGCACCCACGACCCCGCGACGGCGCCGAGGACCGCCGGCAGCCACAAGCCGCGCAGCCAGCGCGCCTGCCCGGCCATCTCGCGCCGGTAGCTCAGCGTGCCGCCGATGTAGCCCGGCCACAGCGCGACGGTGTTGGTCACGCTGGCAGGGATGGAAGGCAGGCCGAACGCCAGGAGCGCCGGGAAGCTGATCAGCGACCCGCCGCCGGCGACCGAGTTGATCGCGCCGGCGGCGAAGGCGGCGCCGAAGAGGAGCGCGAGGGCGAGGGGGGTGGCGGGGTCGGGCATGGCGGGTGCGGGGCGATCATACCACGGCGCCGGGCGGCTTGTCGCCCGCCGGCCGCCCGCGCTACCCTACGTCGCCGTGCCCGCCATGCCCATCCCGACCCCGGTCCAGGACCATCCCATGCCATCATCCGCCCCGCCCCGCTCCGCCGTCGTCCTCCTCTCCGGCGGTTTGGACTCCGCCACCGCGGCCGCGCAGGCCCGCGCCGACGGCTTCGACGTCGTGGCGCTGACCGTCCGGTACGGCCAGCGGCATGCGCGCGAGCTCGAGGCCGCGCGCGCCGTCGCGGCGCACCTCGGGTTGGCCGAGCACCTCGTCGTCGACGTGCCGCTCGACCGCTGGGGCGGCAGCGCCCTGACCGACCCGGCCGTCGCGGTCCCGACGCACGGAACCGCGGCCGGGGAGGTCCCGGCCACGTACGTGCCGGGCCGCAACACGGTGTTCATCGCCATCGCCCTCTCGCTGGCCGAGGCGCGCGGCGCGTCGGCCGTCTACCTCGGCATCAACGCGGTCGACTACTCGGGCTACCCCGACTGCCGGCCCGACTACCTCGAGGCCTTCCAGCGGCTCGCGGCGCTCTCGAGCCAGGTCGGGCGCGAGGGCCGCGCCCCGGCGCTGCGCGCCCCCTTGATCCTCGACACCAAGGCCGACATCGTGCGCCGCGCGCTGCGGCTCGGCGTGCCCATCGCGCTCACGTGGTCGTGCTACCAGGGCGGCGAGACGCCGTGCGGGGTTTGCGACAGCTGCCGCATCCGCGACGCGGCGCTGGTCGAGGCGGGGCGGGGGGACTTGGCGACGGGGGGGCGGGGGCCGGTGAAGCAGCGGGAATAGGGGTTGCGTCGCGGTGCTTCATCCGCGACCGATGGGTGCGTCCGCGCCCCCCTCGCCCTCCACCTCCACCCGCACCGTCGTCCCCTTGCCCGGCGCGCTCTCGATCCCCAGCGTGCCGCCGATCGCCGCCGCCCGTTCGCGCATCGACTGCAGGCCCAGGTGCCCCGGGAACAGGCCCGCCGGGTCGAAGCCCCGCCCGTCGTCGCGCACCGTCAGCCGCAGCCGCCCCCCCGATTGCGCCAGCCGCAGCGACACCCGCGTGGCGCGGGCGTGCTTGGCCACGTTGTGCAGCGCCTCCTGCGCGATCCGGTAGAGCGCCTCCTTGACGTCGAGCGACACCTCCGGCTCGTCCGATAGCGCCGTCGACACCGCCAGCCCGTGGCGGGCCCGCAGGGCCGCCGCCTGCTTCTCGAGCGCCGCCACCAGGCCTTCGTTCGCCAGCGACTCCGGCCGCAGCTCGAAGATCAGCGCCCGCATCTCCGCCAGCCCCGCCTCCGCCAGGCTCAGCACGTAGTCCAGCGGCGGCGCCAGGGCCGCCCGCAGCGCCGCCGCGTCCGGCAGGTCGCGGTCGAGCAGCGTCCGCGCCGTCCGCGTGCCCAGCGCCATGCCGTACAGCGCCTGCGACACCGAGTCGTGCAGCTCGCGCGCCAGCCGCTGCCGCTCCTCGAGCGCCGCCGCGTGCTGTGCCCGCTCGTACAGCCGCGCGTTCTCGATCGCCACCGCCACCTGGCTCGCCAGCGCCTGCAGCACCGCCGCGTCGGTGTCGTCGAACGCGTTCACCACCTCGCTGTCGACGTCCAGCACCCCGATCACCCGGCCCTTGACCTTGATCGGCACCACCAGCTCCGATCCGTTCTGGTCGGGGATCATCGGCAGGAAGCGCGGGTCGCGGCTGACGTCCTGCGCCAGGTACGGCTCGCCCGTCGCCGCCACCCAGCCCGAGATGCCGTCCTGCCCCAGCCGCAGCCGCTGCTCGTCGCACCACCGGCACGGCTCGTCGCCCATGATCCCCGCCGACGCGCGGTACACCAGCTCGTCGCCCTCGCGCAGCCCGATGTGCACGTGGTGGTACCCGAACGCCTGCCGGATCGAGCGCACGGTCTCCGAGATGATGTCGTCGACCGACAGGAGCGACGTCACCCGCCGCCCGACGTTGCTCAGCACCCGGAACTGCTCCGCCCGGTGCTGCTCCGCGGTGAACAGCCGCGCGTTCTCGATCGCCGCCGCCGCCTGCGCCGCGAACGCCATCGCCAGCTCGGCGTGGGCCGTCTTGAAGTGGTCCGGCTGGTCGTGCAGGAACACCAGGATCCCGATCGCCTGGTCCTTGATCACCAGCGGCACGCCGAGGAAGCCCCGCAGGTACGGCACCGCGTCGCGCAGCCGCCGCCGCGTCGTGGCCGACAGCTCGTCGTCGCCGTCCTCGGCGCGGATGTCCGCCACGATGAGCGGCGCGCGGCTGTCGACGATGCGCTGCCCAACGCCGCCCTTGACCGGGAAGCGTGCCGCCAGCGCGTCCTCCGCCAGCTCCGGGCCGCGGTACGCCCGGAAGCGGAGCACGTCATCGTCGAGCGTCAGCGCCGCCGCGCCCGCCGAGTCGATGACCGCCCGCGACTGGTCGAGGATCAGCGTCAAGAGCGGGTCGAGGGCCAGCGTCGACGTCAGCTCGTGCGAGATCTGCAGCAGCGTCGACAGCTCGCGCGTCCGCGCCGCCTCGCGCGCCTCGAGCGCCGCGTACGACGCCTGGAGCTGCGCCGCCATGCGGTTGAACTGGTCGGCCAGCACCTCGAGCTCGTCGCCGGTCGGCACCTCGACCTGCTGGCCGAAGTCGCCGGCCGCCATCCGGCGCGAGGCCGCCACCACCGCGGCCAGCGGCCCCGTGATCCGCCGGATGCCGACCGCCACCACCAGCATCGGCACCACGGCGCCCAGGCCGAGCAGCGCCACCAGAGAGACGGCGTGCGGCGGCAGCGACCCGGCCTCCGCCCGCCACGTCAGCGCCAGCCCCACGCCGGCCGCGAAGATCGCCAACCCCGGCAGCGTGGACCACGCGATGAGCCGCGTGCGCAGCGACACCCGCGACCGCGACGGCCGGATCCGCGCCGCCGCCGCCGCGTCGCCGCCCGCCCGGCCACCGGCGCCGTCGGAGGCGCC
>QEVT01000328.1 GCA_003576755.1 bacterium
TGCGCGGCGTCGGCGACGACGTCCGCGGCGCGGCCGGGGGCGCGGGCCGGGTCGCCGTCCAGGGCGGCCCACAGCACGCCGGCCGCGATCAGCCCCGCGACCCGCGCATGGTCGGCGGCCGGGTCGGGCGACGCCGCCGCCGCGGCCCGCGCCGCGAGGCACGCGGCCAGGAAGGCCCCGCTGTCCGCGCCGACGGCCGCGTCGATCGACGTGCGACAGCCCAGCGCCGGCGCGCCCCGCCAGCGATCCACCCGCGCGCCATACGTCGGCAAGAGGACGCCGGCGTCGGGCAGCAGCGCCGTGGGGACGTCGAGCGCGTTGCGCCACAGCGTCACGCCGAGGGCGCGCGCGCCGAGCGCATCCAGCGGCAGGCCGTCGAGCCAGGCGGCCGGCAGGGCCTCGGCGAGCGCCCAGAGGCGCTTCATCAGGATCTCGTGGGTGTTGCGCCGGTCGAGGCTCGCCAGCGTCACCGGGCGGATCTCGGCGCGCACGTCGGGGCCGTGCAGCGTGCGGCCGTTGACGCGCAGCTCGTGCGTGAACACGAAGGGCGGCAGGCTGCCCAGGCGCGCCCGCTCGCGGAACACGAGGTCGACGTGGAACAGCGGGCTGCGGTAGCCCCAGCCGGCCGCCAGGCGGTCGACGTCGGCGGCGAGCGCGCGGCGCACCGGGCCGGGCAGGCGGCCCCGCGTCACGACGAGGAGCTCGATGTCGCTGAACAGCTCCTGCCGGCCGTCGACGCGCGCCGCCGACAGCTCGCCGCGGGCCGCGCTGCCGAGGAGCACCACCGACAACACCCCGGGTGTGCGGGCCAGCTGCGCCGCTGCCGCGCCGACGTGCTCGGCGACGCCGTCGGGCAGCGCGCCGGTCGGCGCCGCCGGCCGCGCGTCAACGCCCATGCCTGGCTTCCATGACCCGATTCTACCATCCCGGCCGCCGGCCGCGCGGCGGGCGCCGGCCTCGCGGTGCGACCGGCGGCAGCGCCCGAAGGGTGGCACGCATTCTGCTGAGACGGGGTCATCGCGATGCCGGGTGGATCGAGGATCCGCGCGGCGCAGCTGGAGCGCGTTGAACGGGGCGTTGAACGCATGCGCCGGCCGTGGCGCGCGGCGGGGCGTGGCCGGGGGCCCGACCAGGGACCGATCACCGCCGCCGCGCGCGGCCGGGGCGCGCCGGTGAACGGGGTGTTGAAGCCGCCGCCGAAGGGTTCGGCGGCGGCGCCGGTTGAACGGTGCCATCGTTGAAGGGGAGTGGAACATGAACGGCCGACAACTGATGCTGCTCGGCGCCCTCGGCCTGCTGGGCGCCGGCGCGGTGGTCCTCGCGCAGGGACTCTTCGACACGCCGCCCGCCGCGGCGCGCATGCCGGTGGCGGTGGCGATCCGACCCATCCGTCCGTACACCATCATCTCGCAGGATATGGTCACCGCCGGTGACCCCCTGCCCGTGCAGGACGCCGTGGCCCGCGGCGCCTACCCCCCGCACGCGGTGGTCGGCCTCATGACCACCGCCCAGATCGCGCCGGGGACCGTGCTCACCGGCGTCAACGCCAAGCCCGTCGAGGAGGTCCGGTTCGTCACCGACCCCGGCCTCGAGGTCGTGACGTTCGCGGCGGGCGTGGACCGCACGGTCGGCGGGCAGCTGCGGCCCGGCCACATCATCAACCTCTACGGGTACGGGCGCGACCGCGAGACCAACGCGCCCTTCACGACGCTGATCGAGCCGCGCCTGTGGGTGGTCAAGGTCAGCGCCGGCGCCTCCGCGCTCTCCAACGCCACGCCGCGCCCGGACCCGGTGAGCGGCGCATATCGCGTCGAAGGCGGCGACCGCGAAGGCCAGGCGACGCTGATCACCGTGGCCGTGGCGCCGCAGCAGGCGTTCCACATCATCGACACCCTCGGCGCCGACGGGCTGAGCGCCTGGGCGACCCTGGCCTCCAACCAGACGTTCGACGTCGCCTCGCTCGCGACGAGCGTGCCGCGGCCCACCGCGGCCGCCGGCGGGGCCGTCACGACGCCGTGGCCGGCGATCGGCATGGCGCCCACGGCGATGCCCACGCTGAGCATCCTCGGCTTCGGCGGGACGAGCCGCTGAGTCGGGGGCCGACGGCCTGGCGCGTGACCCATCGCACAAGCGGCGCTGCTGGACAACGCGTGTGCTTCCTGGGACCGCGGGCGTCCAGCCCGCGGTCCCAGGGATCGAATCTCCGTCCACGCGGCGTGTCGCGCCCCGTTCCGATCTGGCCGTAACCCCGGCGCCGGCCGCCGCGTCAAAGGTCTCCGTGCCGCGCCATTTTGGGCGGGGCATCCCGGCGGTTCCCCGCCCCGCGCCGGCACAGCGTGGGTTGAACGCGGGGATGGAAGGGTTGACGTCCGTCGACTTGTCGGGTATATTAACGACGTTGTAACGTCGCGCATGCAACTTCAACGCACCCCGCACGGAATGGCATCATGATGAATCGCATTTGGCTCGGCCTCGCGCTGTGCGCCGGACTCCTCCCCGCCCTGACCGGCTGCAGCGGCGACTACCACGTGTACCAACGGGCCTCGGCCTCGGGGTTCGGGCAGGACGAGCGGCCCGCGGAGCCGGCCGGTGTGGCTCCCCCCGACGCGGCCGCGCCGGTCGAACCCGCCGGCGACGCGGCCCCGCCGGTCGAACCCGCCGGCAACGCCGACGCTGCGGCCCCGGCCCAGGATGGTTCCGGAGTCGCGGCGGACACCGGCGCCGCGTCGCCGAACGACCGCCTGGCCGCACCCGACCCCGCGGCAGCGGCCGCGCTCCCGGCGCCCGCCCAAGGCGGCGGCGACCCGTTCTCCCCACCGGCGGCCCCGCCGGCGGGCGAGGCCTCGGCGCACGACGCGTCGCTGGCCCGGCTGGCCAATGCCGGCGGGCCGGTCCGGCTCGAGATCCCGTCGATCGGCGTCGACGCCGCGGTCGAGCACGTCGGCCTGACGGCCGAGCGCGCCATGGATGCGCCGAGCGGCTTCATGAACGTCGGCTGGTACGACAAGGGCTTCCAGCCCGGCGAGGCGGGAAACGCGGTGATCGCCGGGCACCTCGACACCAGCACGGGCGGCCCCGCCGTGTTCTGGGACCTCGACAAGGTCAACGCAGGCGACGAGGTGCTGGTGACCTACGCCAACGGCGACCGCTACACGTTCACCGTCGAGGACTGGGAGATCTACGACCACAACGCCCAGGGCCCGATCATCGACTCCATCTTCGGCAAGTCCCAGACGTCGGACCTCAACCTCGTGACGTGCGACGGCGCCTGGGACCACGGCGCCGCCACGTACTCCAAGCGCCTCGTGGTGTTCACGACGCTCGTGCCGGAAGCGACGGTCTGGGCGGGCGTCGACGCGGCTCCGGCGGATGCGTCGCCACCGCCCCTGCCGCCGACGCGTTTGCACGACCCGCCGCCCCGCGCCGATAATCCCCGTGTGATCGACGCGCCGACGACCCGCGGCACGGCCGACGGGGCCGAACCCGACCCGTCGGCCGCGCGCCTGCGCATCCAGACGCTGGGCAGCTTCCGGCTCTGGCGCGCCGGCGTGGAGCTGCCCCCGGGCGTGTGGGAGCGCGACAAGGCGCTGCAGCTCTTCCAGTTCTTCGTGACGCTCCGCCGGCGCCGGCTGACCAAGGAGCAGATCGTCGACCAGCTCTGGCCCGCGGTCGATGCGGCGGCCGGCGACCGCGACTTCAAGGTGGCGTTGAACGCCGTCCACCGCGCGCTCGAGCCCGATCGCCCGCCCCGGTCCGAGCCCCGCTTCGTGCGGCGGTTTGGCCCGGCCTACGGGCTCGACGTCGATGCCGTGTGGATCGACGCCGAGGCGATGGAAGCCCACATCGCGGCGGCGCACGCGGCCTGGCCCGCCGACCCCGACGGCAGCCGGGCCCACCTCCGCGCGGCCGCGGCGCTGTACGCGGGCGACTACCTGCCGGAGCGCCGCTACGAGGACTGGGCGAGCGTCGAGACCGAGCGCCTGCAGACCCTCGCCCTGGGGGCGATGGTGCGCCTCGCCGAGCTGTCGGTCGGCGTCAACCCGCTGGAGAGCATCCATCTGACACAGCGCGTGCTGCAGGTCGACCCGGTGTGGGAGGACGCATGGCGCACCCAGATCGCCGCGCACCTCGCCCAGGGCAACCGCGCCTTGGCCGCCCGCGCCTGGCAGCGCTGCGCCGAGACCATGCGCCGCGAGCTCGGCCTCGAGCCGCTGCCCGAGACCCGCGCCGTGTTCGAGACTGCCGGCGGGCGCGCCGCGCGCCCGCCGGCGCTGGAAGGAGAACCCGCATGAGCCAGCCGTCGTCGCCCCCGAGCCCGGCGTCCGACATCGCCTCGTTCGTGCTCCGCTTCACGCAGGACGTGTGGCGCGCATCGTCGGGCGATCCCCACGTGCGCTGGCGGGGCCACATCCGACACGTCCAGAGCGACGACGAGACCCGCTTCACGGATTTTGCCGACGCCGTCGCGTTCATCCAGCGCCAGCTCGCGCAGCTCACGCTCGCGTCGGTGGCGGATGCCAGCGCCGCCGACCAGGCGATGGCGGTGACCGACAGCTTCCGCCTGTGGGAGCGCTTCGCGACCGGCTACGCCGACCTCATGCGGCGCTCGGTGGAACAGACCATCGAGCAGACCGAGGCCTACCAGCGACAGGTCGGCGAGTCCTTCGAGCGCTCGCTGCAGGCCTGGAACCCGCTCCTGGCCGCCGGGCGGCGCGCCGCGCCGCCCGAGCCGCCGCGGCCGCCCGACGCGGCGGTCCTGGCCGCCCTGGCCGACATGCGGGCCGAGCTCCAAGCGATCCGCGAGCGCGTCGACCGACTCGCCGAGGCGCTGGGCGCCGGGGGCCACCCGCCGCTGTAACTGGCGTGTAACTCGGGTGCGGTATGCTGGGGCTGCAACCGTCACTTGAACAGGAGATGATGTCGATGAACGAGACCCACAAGCCGTTCGCTTCCGCCAACGAGACCGTCAAGCTCGGCCTGCAGCAGTGGCACGAGGCCGTGCAGGCCTGGAACGCGGCGCTGATCGAGACCACGCAGACGAGCCTCGAGGCGTGGCTGACCCTGCGCGAGCAGGCCGGCCAGGCATGGTTCCACGCCGCCGGCCGTGCACAGGACGTCATGCAGCGCGAGCAGGCGCTGTGGCTGCAGGCCGGCGAGCAGATGCGGGCGCAGGTCAAGGCCAACACCGAGATCGCCGGGCGCTGGGCCGAGACGTGGAACGAGGCGGGGCGGACCTGGGCGGCCGAGTCCGGCCAGGCGGTCCAAAAGCAGGCCCAGGCCGCGCAGGCCCAGATGAGCCAGATGTGGCGGCAGGCCACCGACGCCCAGACCCAGGTCGGGGCGATGTTGAACGAGGCGGCCGAGACGATGCACGCGGCGATGCCGGCCAACGGCAGCCGCAGCCGGGCCAAGAGCTGAACGACGACGATGCAAGGGGCGCGCCACGACGGCGCGCCCCTTCGTCGTCCTGAGGCTGCCTCGCGGGGGCGGCCGCGCCGACGTCGCACGTGCGGCCGCCGGAGCGGCCAATGGCGACCGCCGAGCGGTCGAGGGAGGGTGAGGATCACGGCATGGACTGGACCAAGCAGCTCGAGGAGATGACCAAGGCCTGGGCGGACGCACAGTCCCAGGTGATCGAGGGCTGGGCCGCGGCCACCGCGGGCGCCAAGGTGGGCGGCGGCGTGTGGCAGCAGACCATCGACGCGTGGCGCACGGCGGTCGACGGCATGCTCGACTCGCAGGCCGCGTGGATGGCCCGCTGGACCGAGGCCATGCCCGCGGGGGCGCCGGCCGACGTCGAGGCGTGGGCGCGCCAGGCGCGGACCATGGTCGAGGCGTCGATCGCGTCGCAGCGGCAGCTCTGGGGGGTGTGGTTCGACACCGCGCGGCGCCTGGACCCCTCCCGCGGCGCGATGTGGAGCGCTGCCGACCGCGACATGCTGAGCGGGTGGCAGGCGCTGGCGCGCCAGATGGCCGACATGCAGGCGGAGTGGGTGCGCAAGTGGACGACAACCCCGTGAACGGCCACCCGGAATGGCAGGCGCAGGCCCGGGCGATGGCGGATGCCTGGCGCGAGGCGCAGCAGAGCTACTGGAAGGCGTGGACGGACGTCGCCGCGCCGGCAGGGCCGTCCGGCGCCCCGTCCGGCCCCGGCATGGACCTGACCGCGATGTGGCGGCGCCTGGTCGAGGAGACCGCGGCGGCCTGGACCGCGGGTGCGGCGCCGGCGGCCAGGGACGCCGCCGCCGGCCTCATGAACAGCCAGGCGGCCGTCTGGCGGTTCACCGATCTCGTCGCGCAGGCCTGGCAGGCGATCGCGGCCCAGGCGGCGCGCGGCGAGGCGTGGACCGAGGCCGTCGACACCTACGTGGCCCGGCTCCGGCAGGGCTGGGCCGCGGCGCCCGAGACGCTCGGCGCCGCCGGGCGCGACCTCACCGAGATGTGGCGGCTCTACCTCGACGTCGTCCAGCGCACCGTCGGGCCGTGGGGCGCGTCGCTGCGCGAGGCGCCCGGGCACTTCGGCGCGGCCGCCACCGGCAACCCGTCGGCGTTCACCGCCCTGTCGCGGCTCTACTGGGACGCATGGGAGCACACCGGCGGCCGCCTGCTCGAGAGCCCGAGCCTCGGCGCGACGCGCGAGTTCGACGAGAAGCTGCTGCGCGGCTTCGACGCGTGGATGGACCATCGGCGCGCGGTGGCCGAGTACCAGCTCGTCGTGGCCGATGCCTGGTCGGATGCCCTGGCCGCGGTGCTCCGCGAGCTCGGGGCGCGCGCCGAGCGCGGGCAGCCCGTGTCGTCGCTGCGCGACCTCACGGAGCTCTGGACCACGCTCACCGATGCCCACATGGACGAGGTGTTCCGGTCGGAGCGCTACGCTTCCGCCCAGGGGCACATGCTCAACACGGCCATGATCCACCGCCAGCGCGAGCGCGCCATCGCCGAGACGCTCCTCAAGGCCACCGACATCCCCGCCCGCTCCGAGCTCGACGAGGCGTTCAAGGAGATCTACGGCCTGCGGCGCGAGCTCAAGGCCCTGCGCCAGGAGGTCCTGGCGCTGCGCGGCGCGCATGCGGGGGCGGACCGGCCGGCGACGGCGTCCGCGGCGACGGCGGGCGGCGGGAA
>QEVT01000329.1 GCA_003576755.1 bacterium
GGCGCCCCGGCCGCGTTCTACGCCGACAGCCGCGACCTGCGCTTCGCCTTCGGCGCGCGGGGCGTCGCGATCACGGTCATCGGCCCGCCCGAAGGGCCACCGCCCCCGCCGCGGCGCCGGCCGGGCGTTGCCGTGACGGGCCTGCGTGAGGAGGTCGACCCCCGCACCGGCGTCGCGCGGTGGGTCGGCGCGCCGCGCCGGGTCGAGCCGCCCCCGCGCCCGCGCCACACCGTCTTCCTGGACTTCGTCGGCGCCTCACCCGCCGCGCGCCCCGTCGGCCGCGACCGGGCGCCGACGGTCGTCAGCTTCTTCCGGGGCCCGCGCGCCGAATGGAAGACGGCGATCCCGACGTACCGCCAGGTCGCCTACCTCGACCTCTGGCCCGGCATCGACCTCGTCTACACGGCCGAAGCGGGCGAGGTCAAGCAGACGTTCGTCGTCCGCCCCGGCGCCGACCCCGACCGGATCCGCCTGGCCTGGCGCGGCGCGACCGGCGTGGCCGCCGACGCTGCCGGGGCCCTGGTCGTCACGACCCCCGTCGGCAGCTTCACCGACGCGCCGCCGGTGGCCTATCAGCCGTCCGGGGGCAAGCGGGCCCCTGTCGCCGCGGCCTACGCCGTCGGCCCCGGCGCGCCACGCGCGTCCATCCCCTATGCCTTCACCCTCGCCCCCCACGACCCTGCCCTTCCGCTCGTCATCGACCCCGCGATCTTCGTCTACGGCGGCTTCTTCGGCGGCCCGGACGCGAACCGCGGCCTGGGCATCGCGGTCGACGACGCCGGCAGCGCGTACTTCTGCGGCGAGACGAACACCGACCGCGGCGGCCGCGACGCCTACGCCGTCAAGGTCAGCGCCGACGGCACGCGCTACGACTACATCGCCTACGTCGGCGGCCGGGCCAGCGACACGTGCTTCGACATCGGCGTCGACGCGGCCGGCAACGCCTACCTGACCGGCGTCGCGGCATCGAGCGTCGCGGCGGGCTTCCCGGCGACGGTCGGGCCGGACCTGACGCACAACGGCGGAGGCGACGACACGCTGGTCGTCAAGCTCGACCCGACCGGGACCGACCTCGTCTACGCCGGCTACCTCGGCGGGAGCGGGTTCGACTTCGGCGAGGGCATCCGCGTCGCGGCGGACGGCACGGCGTACCTCTCGGGGATCGCCGGGTCGAGCCAGACGACGTTCCCGGCGACCGTGGGGCCCGACGTGACCCACAACGGCGGCTACGACGCCTACGTCTGCAAGCTCAGGCCCGTGCCGGACGCCCCGGACCCCGAGGACAACTACGCCTGGTGCGGCTACGTCGGCGGCTCGGCGGAGGACGTCGGGGTGTTCCGCGACAACGACGGCAGCGTCGGCATCACCGCCGGGCACCTCGCCTTCGATGCCGCGGGCAACGTCTACGCCAGCGGCATGACGCGGTCGCCCGGGACGAGCTTCCCCGACGGCGACGGGTTCGGCGCGCTGACGAGCGCCGACAACACGCACAACGGCGGGTGGGACGCCTGGGCGGTGAAGGTGAAGGCGGACGGCAGCGGCCTGGCCTACGCCGGCTACCTCGGCGGCAGCGGGCAGGACGAGGGCTACGGCGCGGGGGTGGACGCGGCGGGCGCGTTCTACTTCACGGGCGGGACGCAGTCGCGCACGAGCTTCCCGGCCGTCGTCGGGCCGGACCTGACCTTCAACGGCGGCATCTCGGACGGGTTCGTGGCCAAGGTCGCACCCGATGGTTCGCGCTACGTGTATGCCGGCTTCATCGGGGGCGAGTGCACGGGCGACTGCGGCCCGGACAGCGACGAGCTCGGCGTCGGGCTGACGGCCGACGCCGACGGGCACGCCTACCCGATCGGGTGGACGTACGGCACCGGCACGACCTTCCCGGCCGTGGGCGGCCCGGACCTGACGCCGAACGGTCCCCATGTCAGCCTCTTCCTCGACGACGGCGCTTCGGGCGATGCGTGGGTGGGGCGGGTGAAGCCCGTGCCGGACGCGGCGGACGTCCTCGGCAACTACGACTTCGTCGGCTTCGTCGGCGGCGACAAGTGGGACGCGGCGTTCTGGGCGGCGCTCGACCCGCGGGGCGGCCTATATGTCGCGGGCGACACGGGGTCGGGCGCGACGACCTTCCCCAACGGCGCGGGCCTCGGCCCGTTCGCCAGCCCGCGGACGACGCGGGCGGGCGCGTACGACGCGTTCGTGGTCAAGGTGGCCTACGACGCGGCGGGGCCGACGCTGACGCCGGAGCCGACGCGGGGACCGGAGCCGACGGCAGGGTCGACGGCGACGCCGGTGGGCCGCGGCTTCCTGCCGTGGTCGAGACGGGACTGACGCCGGTCTGCGCGCCTGCCGCCACCGTCCCGGCGGCGCGAGCCGGTGCGGGCGGCTTCTTGCCGCGACGACAGGATATCGACAGGAGAGGATCCGATGGTGACCGACCCAACGCCGGCCGGCGCGACCGCCGACGCGACCGTTTCGCCCGACCCGATCGCGGCCATCGCCGCGGACGTGATCGCCCACATGAACGACGACCACGCCGACACGCTGCGGCTCTACGCCCGGGTCTACGCGGGCCTGCCGGCGGAGGCCGCGGAGATGACGTCGGTGGACGGGCTCGGCTTCGGCCTGCGCGTCCGCGCCGCCGACGGCGTGCACGACGTGCGGCTGGCCTTCCCGGCGCCGGTCCACGACGGCGACGAGGTCCGCGCGGCGCTGGTGGCGATGGCCAGGGGCGCGCGGGGGTAGGGGGCTCCGGGCTGGCGATCACGCACCCGGAACAGGGCAAGCCAATCCCAGCCCGCCCGCCGCGGCCGGTTGCTCACCCTGCAATGTCCGCTCGGCGATCCTGCAATGCCGTTGCGGGCGCATTGCAAGGCGCCGCGCGGCGCCTTGCAAGGACAGTTTCGGCATCTTGCAAGGCGCCTCACGGCATCCTGCAAGGATATCTTCGGCGTGAGCGTTCGGCGGCTGTAGGCGCTCAGCGGAGGGTGGATCGGCAGTCCGCCGCAGAGCGCTTCCCGTCGAGGAGATAGGAGATAGGAAACAGGGTCAGCGTTCAGCAGGGGGGCGGCAGTCCACCGGCGGTACCGTCCGGCAGCGCATTGGGGGCGGAGCATCCGCCGACGAGGGGGCGTGGCGAGCCGCGGGGCGGGTCTTGGCGGATGCTTTGCCTTCACTGGTGCGATCGACGATCAGCGGCTGAACGCCTGCCCGCATCACCCCGCCCGTCCGCACGCCAGCGACGTCCGCCAGGCGGACCGCCGGCGCGCCAAGCCACAAGCGCGGCAGCCGCGTGAGCCGCGGGCCGAGGTGCAGCACTGCCTGGATGAAGGTCGCCATCTTGTCGTGCTCCTGCCTTGGGTCGGGTGGCCGCCCCCGCGCAGCTCCCGGTCCGGGATCTCGCGACGGCGATCGATCGGGCGTCTGTGTTAAGTACGTCCATGCCGGCCGGTCTATTAAGGGTCCCGGCCGCCGAACGGCCGCCGTCTGCCCGCCGACTCGCCAACATCCATCCTCCCCCCTCGCCCGCACGTTGTTCCCTCCAGGCGCACCCGCGCACCCCGGCGCACCGCCCGCCCACCCATCCCGGAGGAACGCCATGCGATCCGTGATCTGGCTTGTCGCGCCCGTCGTGCTGCTCGGCGTCGCCGCCGGGCTCGCCGCTGCCCCGCCCCGGCCCGCCGCCGCCGCCAACTGCGCCGGCACCGCCACCGGGCGCGTCCCGCTGACCGAGCTCGGAGCCGGGGCGTACAAGGGCCACGCCGGCGGCCTGTACCCGGCCGGGGCCGACACGCCGCCCGCCGGCCACCTGGCCGCGGCCCTGGCGCGCG
>QEVT01000330.1 GCA_003576755.1 bacterium
CTGGGCGTCGACGACGGGCGCTCCGACCGTCGCGGCGAGCACGGCGGCGGCGAGCACGGCGGCCAGGCAGCGCGGCCACCGCCGCCGTGGGTGCGGCGCGCCCGTGGGGCAAGGTCGCCGTAGCCGAATCGCTACACGAAGCCTGGCCGCCATGGGGCCTGCCGGCGAGCTCAACGCGCCACGCCGAGCGCCGCGCCGCCGACCAGCCGCTGCAGCTCGGCGTTCATCACCCGCTCCTCGGCGGCGTCGGGCCAGGCCGCGATCAGCGTGCCGAGCACGAGGATCACCATCCCCAGCCAGACGCAGTTGATGAGGGGGTTGACGTACACCTTGAGCGTGACCCGCTCGCTGGCCGGGTCGTAGGTGCCGAGCAGCACGTACAGGTCCTCCGTCGGCCGGTGCCACACCGCGGGGATGGTCATGGGCTGGTCCTCGCGCAGCCGGAAGACGTCCTTGCGCGGCGCCACCACCCGCGCCGCGCCCCCCCCACGCGCCGTGTGCACCGCGTCGAGGTTGGCGTGCACCATCTGCTTGTCGGGCGTCTGGGACTGCGCGAGCCCGCGGTGCGTCAGCGTGTAGGCGCCGATGGTCATCGACTCCCCGACGTCGAGCGTGCGGTCGACCTCGAGCTGGTAGACGTTGGAGCCGATGACCCCGACGGCCAGCACGATCACGCCGGCGTGGACCAGGTAGCCGCCGTAGCGCCGGCGCTGCCGCCGGAACACGCCCAGCGTGGCCCGCGCCGGGCCCTCGCCGCGGCGCATCCGGGCCGCGACGCCGCGCCCGATCTCGAGCAGCGTGACCCACAGCGCGAACACGCAGATGCCGAAGCCCACGACCGCGACCCACCGGCGCACGCCGAGCGCGTAGAGCACGACGGTGATGGCCAGCGTGCCGACCAGTGGGAACGCCAGCACGCGCGCGAGGCGCCCGGCGTCCCCCTTCCGCCAGCCCACGAGCGGGCCGACGGCCATCAACACCAGCATCGCCGCGAAGATCGGGAGCACCACGCGGTTGAAGTACGGGGCGCCGACGGTGACCCGCTGGTCGGTGACGATCTCGCTGAAGAGCGGGAACAGCGTGCCCCAAAACACCGCGAAGAGCGCGCCCATGAGCAGCAGGTTGTTGGCCATGAACACGCCCTCGCGGCTGACGGCGTGCTCGATCCGCTCCTCGGACGCCAGGTCGGGCAGGCGCCACCACAGCAGCGCCAGGCTGCCGAGCACCACCGCCGACGTGAACGCCAGGAAGTACCCCCCGATGTCGGACTGCGCGAACGCGTGCACGCTCGACACCAGGCCGGCGCGCGTGAGGAACGTGCCGACGATCACCAGGCTGAAGGTGAGGATCACCAGCGCCATGTTCCACACCTTGAACGTGCCGCGCCGCTCCTGCACCATGACCGAGTGCAGGAACGCCGTGGCGGCGAGCCACGGCATGAACGCGGCGTTCTCGACCGGGTCCCAGCCCCAGTAGCCGCCCCATCCCAGCACGTCGTACGCCCAGCGCCCGCCGAGCGACAGGCCGATGGAGAGGAACGCCCAGGCCACCAGCATCCACCGCCGCGACGCCAGGATCCACCCCGCGTCGGTCTGCCGCGCCGCGAGCGCCGCCATGGCGAACGCGTACGGGATGGTGAGGCCGGTGAAGCCGAGGTACAGCGCGGGCGGGTGGAAGGCCATGCCGGGGTGCTGGAGCAGGGGGTTGAGCCCGTTGCCCTCGCTCGGCGCGACCGTCAGGCGCTCGAAGGGGTTGCTCACGAAGACGACGAGGAACAGGAAGAAGCCGGTCACGGCGGCGCACACCGCGGTGAACCACGGCATGAGCGCGGCGTCGGCGCGCCACGGGCGCAGGAGCGCGGCCGACGCGAACACGGCCATCAGCCAGCTCCAGAACAGAAGCGAGCCCGCCTGCCCGCCCCAGAGCCCGGTCAACAGGTAGAACGTCGGCGTCGTGGTGTTCGACGTCTGCCACACGTAGGCGAGCGTGAAGTCGTGGACGACGAAGGCCAGCACGAGCACGCCGACCGCGACGGTGGTGAGCGCGGCGGCGGCCAGCATCGCGCGCCGCCCGGACACGACGAGCTCGTCGATGCCCGCCCGCGCGCCGTAGGCCGACGCCACGGCCGCCACGACCGTCAGGCCGAGCGCGGTCGCGGTCGCCAGCAGGCCGATCTCGGCGGTCGGCCAGGCCTGGACCTCACCCATCGCGGTCGCCGCCGGCGGCGTCGGCCTGGCCCGGCGGGACGGCCTCGTACTTCGAAGGGCACTGGACGAGCAGCTGGTCGGCGGCGAAGCCGCCGTCCGCCGTGACCCGTCCGCCCACCGTGACCGACTCGGCGAGGTCGAACGTGTCGGGGACCACGCCGCGGTAGACCACCGGCACCCGGCCGTCCTTGCCGGTCAGGACGAACCGCAGCTCCAGGCCGTCGGCCGGGCGCGTCACCGACGCCTTGTCGACGGTGCCGCGGACCTGCATGCGGCGGCCGACGGGCGCGCCGGCGGCCGCGGGCGCGGCGGGCAGCTCGGCGGCCTGGGCGGCCCCGGCCCCCGCGTAGACCGCCCCGTCGGCCACGAGCTCGTCGACGGTGTAGTAGGCTTCCTGGCTGGAGAAGTAGGTCGCGATCGACATCACCAGCATGGCGGCGAAGATGACGGCGCCACCGACGATGATTCGCGTCTGCATGCTTGACTCCCCGCTGGGTTCGGCTCGAGGCGCAGGCGGCCGGCCGCGATGCGGTCCGCCGGCCGTCGGCAAGTGTACGTGCGCCCCCCGCACCCGTCAACGCCCGGCGCCGCCGGCGCGTCGTCGTCCGGTCGCGAAGCGGTCAGAATCCGGCGGCCGGTCGGGCCTGGCACGCCGAGGTCACAGGCCCGCGACCCGGAGCCACCCGTCGAGCGGAGGCAGCCACGACGTCGCGGTGCCGAGGATCCGATCGAGGTAGGGCTGGAGGTCGGGGCGCGACAGGATGGCGCCGCGGTGCATCGCCGAAACCGTCCCGTCGGCGGCGATGAACACCGTCGTCGGCAGCGCGCGGACCTGGTAGATGGTCGACACCTGGCCGTCGGCGTCGAGGACGACCGGGAACGTGATGCCGTACTGCCCGACGAACGCCTGCACCGGGCCGGCCTGCTCCTGGACGTTGACGCCGATCATGGCCAGCCGGTCCTTGTGGCTGTCGTAGGCGTGGATGAAGAGCGGCATCTCGATCTTGCAGGGCCCGCACCACGTGGCCCAGAAGTTGAGGACGACCGGCTTGCCCTGGAGGTCGGACAGCGTGAGCGTGGATCCGTCCAGCGCCGGCAACGACAGCTCGGGGGCCGGGGCGCCCTGGCGCGCCGGGCGCACCGCGCGCCCGCCCAGGTAAAGCACGACGTCGGCGGTCTGCTGGAGCGCGGCCGCCACCCGGTCAGGGTCGGCGGACAGCCCTCCGGTCAGCGACTGCGCCGCCGGCGACTGCAGGTACCGGCCGTTGGAAACCTGCCGCCGCGACCACGCCTGGAACTCGGCCGCGGTGATCCCGGCCGCGAGCACCCGCTGCTGCAAGGCCGTGGGATCGAGGCCGTACTGGCCCAGCATCCGCGGCATGTCGGCCGCCACGTCGGCGTCGGTCACGCCGATGCCCGCCCGCTCCGCGGCCTGGAACAGGAGCCACTGGTCGATCACCTGGCTGAGCAGCTCGCGCCGGAACGCGGCCGTCGACACCGGGTCGTCGGCCGTGACGCGGCCGGTCTGGGCCTGGAGCACCTTCTGCACGGCGGCCTCGACGTCGATGTCGCGGTCGGTCACCGCCCGGCCGTCGA
>QEVT01000331.1 GCA_003576755.1 bacterium
TGGCCACCGCGGTCGCCGATGCCGTCGCCGTCGCCGCGTTCGTCGCCGTCGCGGTAGGCGTGGCGGAGGGCGTGGCCGTCGCCGTCGCGGACGCCGTATCCGTCGCGGTCGGGGTGTGGGTCGCGGTCGGCGTATCCGTCGGCAGCGGCGTCGGCAGGAGCTGCAGCGAGATCGCGCCCACGACGAGGCCCGCCGGCGAGCGCAGGCGCCGGTCGAGCTCCTCCGGGGTGAGGGGGTTGAGCATCGGCTGGGCCACGACCAGCCGGGTGTCCGACTCGACGCCGACGGCCTTGGCGGCGTTGGCGGCGTCGCCGAACGTGTCGACCTCGCGCGAGGCGAAGGCCGCGGCGAGCCGATCGGCGTCGGCAACCGCGACACCGACGACCTGGTCCACGCGCTCCGGCTTGGTGCGCAGCACTTCCGGCGCCGCCGGACACTGGATCCCGAACTCGGTGTACAGCGCCTTCAGCGTCGGGAACCCGATCTGCGTCCGCCCCGCGCCCGGTCGGTAGTTCTCGCGCTGCTGCTCCACCCGCGCCAGGTGGCGCATCAGGCGGAAGCCATGGTCGTGGTTCATCGACGAGGCGACCAGCGCCAGGTTGCGGTAGTTCGGCGAGCAGCCCTCGCGCAGCCACGGGACGGCCGAGGGCCGACCGTCGCCGGTGACGAAGTTGAGGTTCCAGGCCTCGTCGAGGAAGTCGCCCTGCCCCGGGAACACGTTCGCGTCGATCGGCGCGATGCGGCCGCTGCGGCCGAGCAGCGTGACGGCGTTGTAGTTGAGGCCGACGAGCCACGTCCGGGCCCGGACGTCGACGTCGGGGAAGCCGGTGTCGATCTGCTTCTCGAGCCAGTCGTGGAAGGGCACCTTGCCCTGCATGTAGGGCTGCACCGAGACCACGATGGTCAACCCCGTGCGCCGCGCGAACGCGAACGCCTGGGCGTTCAGCGCCGTCTTGATGCGCTGGATCTCCGCCGGCGTCGTCCCGGTCGCCATCAGCCCGAGGTCGTAGACGCCGGAGTGCCACACGCTCGGCGCGAAGAACGGCTGGTAGATGTCGGGCATCGGCGCCGGGCGGTCGATCTTCTCGGGCTCGACGAGGCCGGCGAACAGCGCGTTGTCGCGCTTGCCGTCGTCCGAGGTCTCGCGCGCCACGGCCACGAGCGGCACGCCGACCCGCGCGCCGGTGATGACGGCGGCGCCGATCGCGCCGGCGGGGACCTCGGCCAGGTCGCGCGCGTCCCAGCTCGCCGCGGCGCCCGGCGCCAGCGAGGCGCTGCGCTCGACCGTGATCGTCCGGTCCTCGGCGACGACGACGAACTTGGCCTGCGCCAGGGTCGTCTGGTCGCCGGCGTTGGCGACGGTGACGCTGGTGCTCAGGTCGTCGTAGCCGCGCCGGAACACCGGGAGATAGGCCGTGCGCTGCGCCGTGGCCGCCGGCAGCGCCTCGTAGGCCGCCGCGCGCCGGGCGCCGTTCTCGATCTCGACCACGGTGGCCGCGAGGGCGGCGCCGCCGGCGCGGATGTCGGCCGTGGCGATGCATCCCGCCGGGAGCCCGCTCGTGCCGACCGCCAGGTCGGCGGGCGCCGGGCCCTGGGCGAACACCGCGGCGCTCCCCGCCGGGATGGCGTGCGGCGCACCGCCGTGGACGATGGTCTGGCCGGCACACGCGTTGCCCGGCACGTCTGCGCCGCGGTACGTCACGTTCACGGCGGCCGGCGCGGCGCCGGCGTTCATCACGACCACGAAGCTGTCCAGGACCGCGCCGCTCCCGTCGCCGCGGGCCTCGGCGCGCTGGTGCGCGACACGCGGCGCCACGAGGCGATCGCCGAGCACGCTGGCCCGGCTGGCGGCGACGGCGTATGCGGACTGGGCGGTGGCGGCCAGCTCGGTGGTGGCGACGGCCGCGATCTGGCCGCCGGCGCCGGCCTGGGCGGACAGCGCGCCGGCAAAGCCATCGGGCAGCGCCGCCAGGTCGGCATCGTTCGCCAGGTCGAGCTCGGTGGCCCCGCCGGCCGGAATGGTGCGCGAGAGCGAAGCGGCCGGCGCGCCGGCCCCCATCGCCGTGACCCGGATGGCCACGTCGACCGCCCGGTCGGTGCGCGCGTTCTGGATGCGGACGCGCGACGTGGCCAGGACGTCGCCGTGCCGGCGCACGACCCACGGGACCACGACGCGCGTGTCGGCCTCGCCGGCGCGGTAGGCCACGACGGCGCCGGTGGCGGGCCACTCGTTGCGGGCGACCGCCGCGCTGGCGAACGGCGTCGTCGGTCCGAGCGCAGCGCCGAGCTGGCCGTCCGGCAGCGCCGCGGCCACCGAGCCGACGCGCAAGACGTCGGCCGAGCGCGGCGGCGGCTCGAGCAGGATGGGCGAGAAGTCGTAGCTCTGACCGCCGGCCGTGAACCGGGCCGCGACCGCGGTCAGCGGGTCGATCGACGCCATGTTCTGCACCCACAGCTCGCCGACGGGCGGCTCGCCGGGGTCGAGGGGCCCGGCCGGGGCGGCGCCGGCGGGCGTGGGCGCCGGGCCGGCGAGCAGCGCAAGGATGCCGGCCGCCAGGGCCGGCAGGATCCAGCAAGCGGCGCGGCGGCCGCACGGCACGGGCGGGTAAGCGGGCTGAGCCAAGTTCACGGAGCCTCCGGAGGCGAGGGGGTAAGGCAACAATGATACCAAAAGGCAGTGGCTTCGCGCACGCAGAACGGGCGGGGATCCGGGGCACCGTCCGACGACGAGGTTTGCGTCAACCGCCGCTCCGATCGCCGCGTGCCGCGCTTTCCGCGCGGTCGGGCGGGGGGAAATGCATCGCCATGGCCAGCGAGGGGTCTGCAACGCCAAGGGTTGGTTGATGCGCGGATCCAGTGTAAGGAACCGCGGCCGGTACCCATGGCGAGCATGCGCGAGCTCGAGATGCAGGCAATCCATGCGATGCTCGCGATGAGCGGTCACAGGCCCGGAACACGGGAAGAGGCCGATGTCCGAATCCGGGAAGAGCGCGACAGCTGGGGTGCTTGACGATGCGCGCCTACCTCGACTCGGCACCCGTGATCTACTGGGTGGAGGACATGGCGGACTTCAAGCCGGCGCTTGCCGAGCTCCTGGTCCGGCCAGACAAGATCCTGTGCTGCAGCGAGCTTGTGCGGCTGGAATGCCGGGTCAAGCCCATGCGCGACCAGGCGTCGGTGCTGCTCGCCGCACTCGACCGCTTCTTCTCCCACGTGATCGACACGATCATCCCGATCTCGCGCCCCGTGGTGGATCGAGCCACCGACCTCCGTGCCCGCCACGCGTTCAAGACGCCGGATGCGCTCCACCTGGCTGCCGCCATCGAGGATGGCTGCGAGGTGTTTTTCACCAACGATCGCCGGCTGTCGCGGTGCACCGAGATCGAGGTCGACACGGTCTAGCACGACGCCGTCGGAGATCCCGTTGCGCTCGGGTGGCGCGCAAGGGACGACAAGGCGTCTTGCGGCCCACTCGCGGACCGTCTCCCGCAAGGTCTGCGCCCGCTGCAATCATCCGCCTGCCCGCTCGCGTATCACGTGCAGAAGTCGGCCAACGGACACCGCAGACCCGAGCATTGGAGCCGGGCCGACGCCCGCATCGAACGTTGAATCCAACCCGAAACACCTTACGCGAACAGGAGACCTGAACCATGCGCAAGTGGATGACCGTCGCCAGCATCGCCGCCGTGCTCACGGCGGCGTTCGCCTTCGGCTTCACCTCGGCCGCCAGCGCCCAGACCAGCGACGGCCAGGGCATCGGCGCCGACACCGCCGTCGACCACGCCGGCGGCCC
>QEVT01000332.1 GCA_003576755.1 bacterium
CGCCCCGCCGCCGGCGTCGGCACCGAGGAGGGCGCCCCCGTGTTCGTCGACACCGACCGCGGCTGGATCGGGACCGTCGGGCCCGAGGACATCGTGCGCGTGTCGGCGTCCCCCGGCGACTGGCCGCTCCTGGCCCGCTGCATCACCCAGGCCGAGGCCGCCGCCGCCGCGGCCATCGACGCCCACGCGTGGTCGCTCGTCATGCTCGCCGCGCGCGACCGGCGGACCATCGCCAGGGCCCCGGCGCCCGTCGTCGGCATCACCGGCACCGGCGGCGCCGGCAAGAGCTCGTTCACCGACGAGATCGTCCGGCGCTTCGTCGAGGACTTCCCCGAGGCCCATGTGGCCGTGCTCTCGGTCGACCCCACCAAGAAGCGCACCGGCGGCGCGCTGCTCGGCGACCGGATCCGCATGAACGCCCTCGGCAGCGGACGCGTGTTCATGCGCAGCCTCGCCACCCGCGGCTCCGGCAGCGAGGTCAGCGACGCCCTGCCCGACGCCATCGCCCTGTGCCGGGCCGCCGGCTACGACCTCGTCATCGCCGAGACCAGCGGCATCGGCCAGGCCGACGCCGCCATCGTCGACCTGGCCGACCTCTCGATCTACGTCATGACCCCCGAGTTCGGGGCGCAGACCCAGCTCGAGAAGATCGAGATGATCGACCTGGCCGACCTCGTCGTCATCAACAAGTTCGACAAGGCCGGCGCCGACGACGCGCTGCGCGACGTGCGCAAGGCCTACCAGCGCGCCCACGACCGCTGGTCCGAGAGCCCCGAGGCCATGCCGGTGTACGCCAGCATCGCCAGCCAGTTCAACGACCGCGGGTGCAACCAGGTGTACGTGGCGCTGCTCGACCGCCTCGCCGCCCGCACCGGCCGGCCCTACCGCGGACGCCACACCGCCGAGCTGCCGGTCGGCCTGCCCGACCGTGCCTACATCATCCCCCCGCGGCGCGCCCGCTACCTGTCCGACATCGCGGGCGCCGTGCGCGCCTACAAGCAGCACGCCCGCGACCAGGCCGAGGTCGCCGCCGAGCTGTGGGCGCTGCGCAAGGCGCTGGCGATCGTCGCCGGGGCGGCCGGCACGCGGGCGACCGCGGCCGCCGTCGGCCCGGCCGATCCCCCGCCGACGGCGACCGGCGAGATGGGCGGCGCCGGGGCCCCCGTCGGCCACGACACCAGCCCCTATGACGCCGCGGCCATCGACGCCGCGCCCCCGACCGCCCAGGCGCTGATGCGCGCGTACAACGACCTCGCCCCGCGCCTCGACGCCACGTCGCGGGCGCTGATCGAGCGCTGGCCCGAGCTGCGCGCGCGCTACACCGGCGAGACCAACCGCTACACCGTGCGCGGCCGGACCATCGAGGTCGCCAACCACACCGAGAGCCTGTCGCACCAGCGCATCCCCAAGGTCGCGCTGCCGGCGTTCGACGACTGGGGCAACGTGCTGCGGTGGCAGCTCCTCGAGAACGTGCCGGGCGACTTCCCGTACATCGCCGGCGTCTTCCCGTTCAAGCGGACCGGCGAGGACCCCACCCGCATGTTCGCCGGCGAGGGCGGGCCGTGGCGGACCAACAAGCGCTTCCACTACCTCAGCCGCCACGCCGAGGCCAAGCGCCTCTCGACCGCGTTCGACAGCGTCACGCTCTACGGCGAGGACCCCGACCGCCGGCCCGACATCTGGGGCAAGGTCGGCAACTCCGGCGTGTCGATCGCCACCGTCGAGGACATGGAGGCGCTGTACGCCGGCTTCGACCTCACCGACCCGCGCACGTCGGTCAGCATGACCATCAACGGGCCGGCGCCGACGATCCTCGCCTTCTACATGAACGCCGCCATCCGCCAGGGCCTGCGCAAGCACCTCCGGGCGGCGGGCAAGATCGACATCTCGGAGGCCGACTGCCTGCAGCCCGGCGGCGGCGGGTACAGCTACGACCAGCTCCGCGCGATGGTGACCGATGCCGAGCACGCCGAGATCGCCGCCGCCACCGTCAGCACGGTGCGCGGGACGGTGCAGGCCGACATCCTCAAGGAGGACCAGGGCCAGAACACGTGCATCTTCAGCACCGAGTTCAGCCTCAAGCTGATGGGCGACGTGCAGCAGTGGTTCATCGACCACGACGTGCGCAACTTCTACTCGGTGTCGATCAGCGGCTACCACATCGCCGAGGCCGGCGCCAACCCCATCAGCCAGCTCGCGTTCACGCTGGCCAACGGCTTCACGTTCGTCGAGTACTACCTGGCGCGCGGGATGCCTGTCGACGACTTCGCGCCCAACCTCAGCTTCTTCTTCAGCAACGGGATGGACCCGGAGTACGCCGTCATCGGGCGCGTGGCGCGGCGCATCTGGGCCGTGGCGCTGCGCGACCTCTACGGCGGGCGGGCGCGCAGCCAGATGCTGAAGTACCACGTGCAGACCAGCGGCCGCAGCCTGCACGCCCAGGAGATCGCGTTCAACGACATCCGCACGACGCTGCAGGCGCTGCTGGCCGTCTACGACAACTGCAACAGCCTGCACACCAACGCCTACGACGAGGCCATCACCACGCCCACCGAGGAATCGGTGCGCCGCGCGCTGGCCATCCAGCTCATCATCAACCGCGAGTTCGGCGTGGCCAAGAACGAGAACCCCAACCAAGGGGCGTTCATCGTCGACACGCTGACCGAGCTCGTCGAGGAGGCCGTGCTGGCCGAGTTCGACCGGATCTCGGACCGCGGCGGCGTGCTCGGCGCCATGGAGCGGATGTACCAGCGCAGCAAGATCCAGGAAGAGAGCCTGTACTACGAGCAGCTCAAGCACACCGGCGAGCTGCCGATCGTCGGCGTCAACACGTTTACCGGCCCGGACGCCGCCATGGCCGACACGACCATCGAGCTGATCCGGTCGAGCGACGACGAGAAGGCCGATCAGCTCCACCGGCTCCTCGACTTCCACGCCCGGCACCGCGACCGCCACGACGCGGCCGTGGCCGACCTCAAGCGCGCCATCCTGGCCGGCGAGAACGGGTTCGACGCCCTGATGAAGGCGGTGGAGGTGCTCTCGCTGGGCCAGATCAGCCGCGCGCTGTACGAGGTGGGCGGGCAGTACCGCCGGAACATGTGAGGCGCGCCGCCCCCCGCCGCCGTCTCCACGCCGCCGGCGCCGTCGGCGCGCCGGCCCACCGTCCGCGGGTGTAGCATGCTGCGCATCCACCTGTTCGGCCATCTGCGCCTCAGCGGCGCCGCCGGCCCGCTGCCGTTCGCCCCGCGCGCCGGCGGCGCCGAGCTGCTGGCCTACCTGCTGCTCCAAGGCGACCGCCCCGTGGCCCGCGACGCGCTGGCCGCGGCGCTGTGGGCCGACGTCGATCGACCCGGCGCCCTGGCGCGGCTGCGCCGCCACCTCCACGAGGTCGAGCGCGCGCTGCCGCCGGCGGCGCCGGACCGGCCGTGGATCGTCCGCGCCGCCGGCGAGCTCTGGTGGAACCGAGACGTCGACGCGTGGGTCGACGTGTGGGCCTTCGAGGCCGCCTGCCGCGACCCCGCGCGTCTGTCCGAGGCGGCCGACCTGTACGCCGGCGACCTCGTGCCCGAGCTGTACGCCGACTGGGCATTCGACGCCCGCGAGCGGCTCCGCGACGCATACGGGGCGTGCCTGCGCCGGCTGGTCGACCAGCGCCGCGCTTCGGGCGACCACGCCGGTGCCGTCGAGGCTGCCCGGCGCGCCCTGGCGCACGACCCGGCGGCCGAGGACGTCGGCCGCGCGTTGATGGCGCTGCTGTACGCGCAGGGGGACCGCGGCGCGGCGCTCGAT
>QEVT01000333.1 GCA_003576755.1 bacterium
GGCTTGTAGCGCGGGCCGTCGGCGCGCCGGCCGCGGGCGCGCTCGAGCTCGGCCGCCGCACCGGGGTCGCCGCGCAGGGCCGCGACCTCGGCCGGCGTCAGCTCGCGCCACGTGCCGGGCTTGAGGTCGCCGAGCGTGATCGGGCCGAGGCGGATGCGGATCAACCGGTGCACGCGGTGGTGGAACGCCTCGGTCATCCGGCGGATCTGGCGGTTCTTGCCCTCGCGCAGGACCACGCGCAGCCACGTCCCGGCGCCGGTGGTCGACTCGATCCGCACCTCGGCGGGCGCCGTGCGCTCGTCGTCGATCCACATCCCTTCGCGCCAGACGCGGAGGGCCTCTTCGGTGGGCGTGCCCGAGATCTTGACGCGGTACTCCTTGGCGTGCTGGAAGCTCGGGTGCGACAGGTGGTGCGCCAGGTCGCCGTCGTTGGTCATCAGCACCAGGCCCTCGCTGCCGCCGTCGAGCCGCCCGACGGGGAACAGCCGCAGGTCGCGCGGCACGAGGTCCATCACGGTCGGCCGGCCTTCGGGGTCCGAGACCGTCGTCAGCACGTCGCGCGGCTTGTGGAGCAAGAGGTAGCGGTGCCGCGTGGGCCGCACGATCACCCGCTCGCCGTCGAGGCGGACGTCGTCGGTGGTCGGGTCGACCTGCGTGCCCGGCTCGACGACCACGAGGCCGTTGATGGTCACGCGCCCGGCGTGGACGAGGTCGTCGGCGCCGCGCCGCGACGCGATGCCGGCCTGGGCGAGCAGCTTGTTGAGGCGTTCCATGGGGTGAATCATGCGCGGGCGGTCTCTGCCGGTCAAGAACGGCGCCCCGCCGCCCGGCCGCGTCCCGCTATCATTGCCTCCGCCATGCGCCTGCACCTCCGCCGCCTGATCCCCGGCCGTCCCGGGGCCGTGCCGCTCGTCCTCGTGCACGGCTTCACGGGCGACACCACGACGTGGGATGCCCTGGCGCCGCACCTCGACCCGCGCCGGCCGGCGGCGGCCGTCGACCTCGTCGGCCACGGCCGGTCCCCGGGGCCGGAGGACCCGGCGGCCTACACCATGCGGGCGACGGTGGCGGCGGTCGTGGCGACGCTCGACGCGGCCGGGATCGCACGCGCGCACTGGCTGGGCTACTCGATGGGCGGCAGGGTGGCGCTGCGGCTGGCGCTCGACCACCCCGACCGCGTCGTGTCGCTGGCGCTGGTCGGCGCCTCGCCGGGGATCGACGACCCGGCCGCGCGCGCCGAGCGCGCCCGGACGGACGCGGCGCTGGCGGACGGCATCCTGTCGGCCGGCCTCGAGGCGTTCGTCGACCGCTGGATGGCCGACCCGCTCTTCGCGACGCAGGCGCGGCTCGGCGCGGCGCGGCTGGCGGCGTCGCGCGCCCAACGGCTGCGCAACCGCCCGCACGCCCTCGCCCTGACCCTGCGCGGCATGGGCACGGGCGCCGACGCGGCCGTCACCGACCGCCTGGCCGGCCTGGCGGTCCCGACGCTCGTGGTGGCGGGGGCGGAGGACGGCAAGTTTTGCGCGATCGCGGCCGCGATGGCGGCGCGCATCCCCGGCGCCCGCACCGCGATCGTCCCCGGCGTCGGGCACGCGGTCCACGTCGAAGCCCCGGCCGCGCTGGCCGACGTCGTCGAGGCGTTTCTGGCGGATGTCGACCCGGTGTAGAATCCCGTCCGTCGACCACGCACACACCCATCCCCGGAGCACTCCAATGCCCGTTGCCTGGCAACCCGTAAAGACCTACGACGACATCCTGTTCGAGCAGGCCGAGGGCATGGCCAAGGTCACGATCAACCGGCCCGAGGTGCGCAACGCCTTCCGGCCGCAGACGATCTTCGAGCTGATCGATGCCTTCGAGCACATCCGCAACGACCCGGCCATCGGCGTGGCCATCCTCACGGGCGCCGGCACCGAGGCGTTCTGCGCCGGCGGCGACCAGCGGGTGCGCGGCAAGGCGGGCTACATCGACCCCTCGGGCGTGCCGCGGCTCAACGTGCTGGACCTGCAGATGCAGATCCGCCGGCTGCCCAAGCCCGTCGTGGCCATGGTCGCCGGCTACGCCATCGGCGGCGGCCACGTGCTGCACGTGGTGTGCGACCTGACCATCGCGGCCGAGAACGCCCGCTTCGGCCAGACCGGGCCGCGCGTCGGCAGCTTCGACGGCGGGTTCGGCTCGGCGTACCTGGCGGCCATCGTCGGCCAGAAGAAGGCGCGCGAGATCTGGTTCCTGTGCCGCCAGTACGACGCCCGGCAGGCGCTGGAGATGGGCCTGGTCAACACCGTCGTCCCGGTCGACGCGCTCGAGGCGACCACCGTCGAGTGGTGCCGCGAGATGCTCGCCCTCAGCCCGCTCGCCCTGCGGCTGCTCAAGGCCTCGTTCAACGCGTCGCTCGACGGCCAGGCCGGCATCCAGCAGCTCGCCGGCGACGCGACGCTGCTGTACTACATGACCGAGGAGGGGACGGAGGGCAAGACGGCATTCCTCGAGAAGCGCAAGCCCGACTTCGGGAAGTTCACGCGGTATCCGTAAACTCGCTGCACTTCTGAACGCGAAGCCAAGCAGTCGCATCGTCGGTCCGGAGGCACGACGATCACACTGGAGGACTCCGATGGCATTGATGGACACGCTTGTGCCCACCGCACCACCGATTCAGCGAGACGTCGATGGTGTCTTCCATTCCCAACCGCCGGTGTTCGTGAGCGTTTGCTTGCACGACGAAGGGCTTCGGCGTGATCGCGCGATTGCGCTTTCTGGATGAAATTGTCAACCGCGGGGGGAGGGAGGGGATACGGGTGGCGGAACGCTCTCTTGCGGCGGGAGGTGCCGGGCGTGGAGCCTCGACCCGCGCAGCGCCTCACGCTAGAATGTCGCCCATCGCGCCGGACTTCGGCAAGCGCGCATGGCACCCGTCGACGATACGCTGGCGTTCACCCGGCGCCGGGGCTGAACTGCGAAGGTGATACCGGTGAACAACCCCGATGCCCCTTCCCGCTCCCCAGCCCGAGCCTGGCTCCTCGCCGCCCGCCCCAGGACCCTGACCGCCTCCGTCGCCCCCGTCGCCGTCGGCACGGCCCTGGCGCTCGATGCCGGCGCGTTCCGCCTCCTCCCCGCCCTCGCCGCGCTGGCCGGCGGGCTCCTGATCCAGATCGGGACCAACTTCGCCAACGACGTGCTCGACCACCGGCGCGGCGCCGACACGGCCGAGCGCCTCGGTCCGACGCGCGTGGTGCAGGCGGGGCTGCTGTCGGACCGCGCCGTGGCGCGGGGCGCGGCCGTCGCCTTCGGGCTCGCCGCGCTGGTGGGGCTGTACCTCGTGCGCGTCGGCGGGTGGCCGATCCTGCTGCTCGGCATGGCTTCGATCGCCTCGGGCGTCCTGTACACCGCCGGGCCGTACCCGCTGGCCTACGTCGGGCTGGGCGACGTGTTCGTGATGCTGTTCTTCGGCCTCGCCGCCGTGACCGGCACGTACTACGTGCAGGCCGGCGCGCTCCACCCGGCCGCGGTCCCCCTGGGCGTCGCGGCCGGCGCGCTGTCGGTCGCGATCCTCGCCGTCAACAACCTGCGCGACCTCGACACCGACCGCGCCGCCGGCAAGCGCACGCTGGCCGTCCGGATCGGCGACGCGCGCACGCGGGCGTACTACGGGACGATGCTCGCGCTGGCATTCGTGGTCCCGCTCGCGCAGGTCGTTTTTTTAATGATCCGCCGACCACCG
>QEVT01000334.1 GCA_003576755.1 bacterium
GGGCGGATAGCTCAGCCGGTCAGAGCACCTCGTTTACACCGAGGGGGTCGGGGGTTCGAGTCCCTCTCCGCCCACCAGCATGGAACGACCTCCGGGCATCTCGGCCGTCTTCCCGGCGTACAACGACGCGGGCACCATCCCGAGCATGGTGTTGCGCGCCGTCATGACGCTGCGCGATCTCACCGACGACTACGAGGTGATCGTCACCAACGACGGCAGCGCCGACCACACCGGGGCGATGCTCGACGAGCTCGCGGCGCTGGTGCCGTGCCTGCGGGTGATCCACCACCCGCGCAACATGGGCTACGGGCACGCGCTGCGCACGGGGTTCGGCGCCGCCACCAAGGACTGGGTGTTCTACACCGACGGCGACGCCCAGTACGACCCGGACGAGCTGCGGCTGCTCCATGCGGCGCTCCGGCCGGGCATCGACATCGTCAACGGCTACAAGATCAGCCGCAACGACCCCTGGCATCGCGTGGTCGTGGGGCGGGTATACCACCATGCGATGCGGCTGCTGTTCGGCTACCCGATCCGCGACGTCGACTGCGACTTCCGGTTGATCCGCCGGGCGTGCTTCGAGGCCGTGACGCTGACGTCGCCCGACGGCACGCTGCCGCTCGAGCTGGTCAAGAAGTTCCACGATGCCGGCTTCACGTTCTCCGAGGTGCCGGTGCACCACTTCCACCGGGTCTACGGGCGGTCGCAGTTCTTCAACTGGCGCCGGCTGGTGCGCGTGGCGCGCGAGATCGGACGGATGTGGTGGAAGCTGGTGGTGCGCAAGGAACACCTGCGCGCGGCGGAGGCTGCGAGCGCCGAGCAGCCCGGGGAGGCGTGACGCGACAGCACCCACCATCTTGCCCCCGCCGCCCGGGCCGCCGTACAATTCGCCTCGCATGACGCCTCCTCCCCTCGCCGACCCCGCCGCGCACTACGCCGGCCGCCCCGTTCTCGTCACCGGCGGCCTCGGCTTCATCGGCTCCAACCTGGCCCGCCGGCTGGCCGACCTCGGCGCGCGCGTGCTCGTCGTCGACTCGCTCATCCCCGAGTACGGCGGCAACCCCGCCAACCTGAGCGGCTACGACGACCGGGTGCGCGTCAACATCGCCGACGTGCGCGGGCACGGCATCGACTACCTCGTCCGCGGGCACGACGTCATCTTCAACCTGGCGGGGCAGGTCAGCCACATCGACAGCATGCAGAACCCCTTCACCGACCTCGACATCAACTGCCGGGCGCAGCTCTCGATCCTCGAGGCCTGCCGCAAGGGCAACCCCGGGGCCAAGCTCGTCTACGCCAGCACCCGCCAGATCTACGGCACCGCCGACTACCTGCCGCTCGACGAACGGCACCCCGTCCACCCCACCGACGTCAACGGCATCAACAAGATGGCCGGGGAGTGGTACCACATCCTCTACAACAACGTGTACGGCCTGCGCGCGTGCTCGCTGCGGCTGACCAACACCTACGGCCCGCGCATGCTCGTCAAGCACAGCCGGCAAACCGCCCTCGGCTGGTTCGTCCGCCAGGCGATCGACGACCACGAGATCGAGATCTGGGGGGACGGCCGCCAACGCCGCGACTACACTTATGTCGACGACGTCGTCGAGGCCTTCGTGCGCGCCGGCATGACCGAGGCCGTCAACGGCCGCGTCGTCAACCTCGGCGGGCGGGCGCCGATCGACCACCTCGAGCTGATCCAGACCCTGATCGACGTCGCCGGCACCGGCCGCTACCGCGTCATCCCGTTCCCGCCCGACCGCAAGGCCATCGACATCGGCGACGTGTACTCGAGCTACGCGCTGGCGCACGAGCTCCTGGGCTGGGAGCCCGTGGTGGCGCTGCGCGACGGCCTGGCGCGGACCGTGGCGTTCTACCGCGCCCACCGCGACGCGTACTGGTCATGAGCCGCCGCACCGCGCCCGGTCACTTCCGGCCCGCACCGCGCGGCGACGCACCCGTGCCTCGCGATCGGCCCACCCCCGCGCCGGCGACGCCGATGCCCCCTCCCAGGAAGCCCCGTCCGACATGATCCCGTTCGGCGACCTCAAGCGCACGTACGCCCGCCACCAGACCGAGCTCGACGCCGCCGTCGGCGCCGTCATGGCCAGCGGTTGGTTCATCCTCGGCCGCCGCCTGGCCGAGTTCGAGACGGCGTTCGCCGCGTACTGCGAGGTCGAGCACGCCGTCGGCGTCAACACCGGCACCGACGCCATCGCGCTCGCGCTGCGCGCCGTCGGCGTCGGCCCCGGCGACGAGGTCGTCACGTCCCCGTTGTCGGCCGCGTTCACCGCGCTGGCCGTCGACCAGATCGGCGCCGTGCCGGTGTTCGCCGACATCGACCCGCGGCGCTTCACGCTCGACCCGGCGGCCATCGAGGCTGCCATCACGCCGCGCACCCGCGCCATCCTGCCGGTGCACCTCTACGGCCAGCCGGCGGACCTCGACCCCATCCTCGCCGTCGCCCGCGCCCACGGCCTGGCCGTCGTCGAAGACGCCGCCCAGGCCCACGGCGCGCGCTACCGCGGCCGGCGCGTCGGCGGGCTGGCCGACGCCGCCGCGTTCAGCTTCTACCCGAGCAAGAACCTCGGCGCGTTCGGCGACGCCGGCGCCGTCACCACGCCCGACGCGGCCGTCGCCGAGCGCGTGCGCCGGCTGCGCAACGGCGGGCAGAGCGCCCGCTACCGCCACGACGAGCTCGGCGTCAACAGCCGGCTGGACGAGATCCAGGCCGCCGTGCTCGGCGTCCGCCTGCACGGCCTCGACGCCGACAACGCCCGCCGCCGCGCCATCGCGGCCGCGTACACGTCGGCGCTCGGGGGAACAGGCGGCGGGGCGATCATCACCCCCTTCGTGGCCCCCGACGTCGAGCCGGTGTTCCACCTGTACGTCGTGCGCGCCGCCGACCGCGATGCCGTGGCGGCGGCCCTGGCCGCGCGCGGCGTCGAGACCGCCGTCCATTACCCCACCGCCATCCACCGCCAGCCCGCCTACGCCGGCCGCGGCATCGGGCCGCTGCCCCATGCCGAGCGGGCGGCGGCCGAGGTGCTCTCGCTGCCGATCTACCCCGAGCTGACCGACGACGAGGTGCGGGCGGTGTGCGCCGCGCTGGCGGCGGTCGGCGCGCCGGCCGACGACCGCCGCTGACCGCGGACCCCACGGCCGGCCCGGACCCCGGGTCGCCGACCGCCGCCCCGCGAGGAGGGATTCCATTGCCGGATCCGATCACCGATCTGCTGCGCTCGCCGCGCACCGTCAGCTTCGCCGTGCTCCTGGCCGCCATCGCCACCAACCTCACCGGCGAGACGCTGATGAAGCACGGGATGAACCAGACCGGCGAGCTGACGTTCGACGCCCGCGCCCTGCTGCGGGCATTCACCAACCCATGGGTCGTGTCGGGCCTTGGCCTGGCGTTTGGCGCGGCCGTGCTTTGGCTGCGGGTGGTCTCGCGCGAGCCCTTGAGCTGGGCCTTCCCGATGCTCGCGCTGAGCTACATCCCGCTCCTGTTCATCTCGCGCTTCGTCCTCGGCGAGACCGTCAGCCCACAGCGCTGGCTCGGGGCCGTCGTCATCATCGCCGGCGTCTTCCTGGTGTACCGTTCCTGACGGCGCCGTGACGCCCGCGACCCCTCGCGACGGCCGGCCCCGGCCCCTGGCGCGCGCCGTCACCGCCGATGCGGCCGCCCCCGCCGGGCCGCCGCCGATGCCGCCCGCG
>QEVT01000335.1 GCA_003576755.1 bacterium
AGCGCCGCGGCCGCACGCACCAGCATGCCGGGCCCCGGCTTGCGGTCGGGGTGGGCGACGGCGTAGCGCGGCACCACGCCGTCGGCGTGGTACGGGGCGAGGTAGTAGCCCGCCAGCCGGACACCGGCCGCCCCCAGCAGGGCCGCGACGTGCCGGCCCGCGGCGCGCGCCTCGTCGACAGTGAACAACCCGCGGGCGACGCCGGCCTGGTTGGTGACCACGACCAGCCGGTAGCCGGCCGCCTGCAGCCGGCGGAGCGCCGGCGCCACGCCGGGCAGGAGCGTCAGCGCGGCCGGATCGGCACCGTGCCGGAAGTCGCGCACGAGCGTGCCGTCGCGGTCGAGGAACACGGCCGGCGCGGGGGCAGGTGCGGGATCGGGCGCCCTCTGGGCATGGGCGTCGGCGGGCCGTTCCCCCCTCCCACGGGCGACCGCGGCGCCGGCCGGGGTGCTCACTCGCCCGCCGGACGCGCGCGCGACCGCTCGAGCTCCATCTCGCGCACCCGCCGCAGGGCGTCCTCGGCCAGCGTGCGGTTGGTGGCGATGAGGTCGGCGACGATGCCGGTGAGGAACATCTGGAAGCCCGCCAGCAGCAGGATGGCCGCGAGCACGACGGACTGCACGTGCAGCTCGCTCTCGCCGGTGAAGAAGTAGAAGTAGAGGAAGCGCAGCCCGAGCAGGAAGCCTGCCCCGAACGACACCGCGCCGAACAGCGAGAAGATCTCGAGCGCCTTGTAGGTGGCCCACGTGCGGATGCTGATCATCCCCGACCGGCCGACGAACTCCCAGATGCTGCCGAAGAGCCGCGACTCGCGCGCCTTGGGGTTGGTGCGGATCGGCACGCTCAGCACCGCCAGGCGGTTGTGGCCGGCCTGGATGGTGTGCTCGACGGTGTGGTCGAAGCCCGTGTGGGTCGCCAGCGTCAGCACGGCGTCGCGGTTGTAGGCCCGGAAGCCGCTGGCCACGTCGGGGACGTGCACGCCGGCCAGCCAGCTCACCACGCGGCTGCCGAGCTGCTGCAGGCGGCGCTTGGCCGGCGAGAAGTGCGCGATGGTGTCGGGCTGGCGGTCGCCGATGACGATGTCGGCGCGGCGCTCGAGGATGGGCCTCACGAGCGCGGGGATGTCGCCGCCGTAGTACTGGTTGTCGCCGTCGGTGTTGACGACGATGTCGGCCCCGAGCGCGAGGCTGGCGTCGAAGCCGGCGCGCATGGCGTGGCCCAGCCCGCGGTTGCGCGTGAAGGAGATGACGTGGTCGGCGCCGTGCGCGCGGGCGACCTCGGCCGTGCGGTCGGTCGACCCGTCGTCGATGACCAGCACCTCGACGCGGTCGACCCCGTCGATGCGGCGGGGGATGTCGCGCAGCGTGGCGGGCAGGGTGTCCTCTTCGTTGAGGCAGGGGATCTGGACGATGACGTGCATGGGGCGGTCGGGCTCGGTGCGGTCGGATGCGGCGGGGTGGGGCCGCGTGGCAGTGATCACAGCGCGGGAGCGCGTCGCAGGCCGTCCTCGACGCGCACCATGATGTCGCCACCGACGTGACCCACCTGCTCGGTCGGGAACGCTCGGTCGGCGGTGACGATCTTCGACACGTCGATGACGGAGTCCCGCGGCAGCCCGGCCTCGTCGGCCCCGGCCAAGACGTTGCCCGGCGCGTCGGCCAGGGTCAGGTTGGTGGTCGAGGTCACACCGACGATGGTGCGGATTCGGCTGCGGTTGAACGCATCCGCCTTCACGATGCGAAGCGGGCGACGCGAACCGGGCTCGGGCGCCACCGGCTCGGGCAGCAGCGCCCACCAAGTCTCGCCCCGCTGCATCTGCCAATCGTCCTGCGGCCGGCTCAGGCCCTGCACCCGGGCGATCACGGGATCGAGCGCGCTCGACTCCAGGCCGCAGGCGCGGTCGAGCCGCGCCGTGATCTCGTCATCGGACAGGTCGAGCAGGCACGCCTTCAACGCCTCGGCGCAGGGCCTACTGCGGGAGATGCCGCGGCGCTGAGCCGCCTCCTCGCCCGCTTCGAACAAGGCGTCGGGCACCGAGATCGCGATCTTCACGATTTCCAGCATAACCCGGGTCATACCAGATGTCCAGGTTACGCTGGATCAAAGGACCCTCCCCCCACAGCCGGGGTGGCTGCCCGGGCAACCGCCTCACGGCGCCGCCGCGACGAACACCGGCGCCGCGCCGAGCTCGATCGGCACGGTCGCCGCGCCGGGCGCACCGAGCGTGCGCACGCCGCCCAGATGGTCGGTCACGGCCACCCGGCCGGTCCACGGCGCCGCGTGCGCCGGGCCGACGACCAGGGTGGCGCCCAGCGGCTCGACCCCGCGCCGCCCGAGGCGCTCGCCGGTCGTCGTCCACGCCACCACCGCCGCGCGCCCGCCGGACCCGCGGAAGGCATAGGCCTCGACGGCCGCGTCACCGGTCTCCGCCGGGTCGAGCTGGCGGTCGAACGTCAGCCCGCGCAGGGCGGCCGTCAGCACCCCCAGCGCCGCCAGCGCGGGCCGGGGGGTGGCGGGCGAGTCGAGGGCGTACCCCTCGATCCACGGGTGGATCGGGCAGCGCGCGTCGAGCGCGGCGCGGTAGTCGCTCGAGCGCATCAGCCCGAACGTGAGCCAGTCGTAGTGCGGCGGCGCGCAGTCGCCGAAGATGTTGTCGCGCGCCGTGTACCAGATCGCCGCGACGACGCCGGCGGCCATCGCCCGCACCATCGTCTGGCCGACGTACATGGCCTGGAGGTCCTCGCCGCGCTCGGTCCACGCGTCCGAAGGCGAGCTGGCCAGCCCGGTCTCGGTGATCAGGATCGGCACGCCGCGCACGTCGAAGACCCCCGGCAGCGCGAGCTGCTCGGCGCGGAAGCCGGCGACCCTGCCGACGAGCTCGTGGCGCAGCGGCGGCGGCGACCCGTCCCAGAAGTGCGCGTGGTCGTTGTAGTTGTGGAGGCCGACGAAGTCGAAGAACGGCAGGGCCGGGTCGCCGGCGTGGGCGGCGTGGAGGTGCTCGAGCGCCCGCTGGGTGAAGTCGTGGACGAACGGCCCCGGCGGCGCCGTCCATCCCGCGGGCGCCGAGTCGGACGTGAACCGGTCGTACGCCAGCGGCCCGAAGCCGACCTGCGCGCCCGGGTCGGCGGCCTTGGCGGCGCGGTACGCCACCACGAGCTGCTCGGCGTAGGCGGCGGGGTCGTGGCCGAAGCACCCGCCGTGGTCGCCTTCGTCGGACGCGGCCGTCGGGTCGTAGTCGACCTCGTTGCTCACCTGCCAGTATCGCACGACCGCGCCCTCGGGCGCGTCGTCGACGCCGTCGCCGTCGTAGCGTTCGACCAGCGCGGCCCACAGGGCGCCGTAGCGCGGCAGGTCGCCGGGCGGCACCGGCAGGCACTCGCGCTCGGTCAGCCACGGCGGGTTGGCGTAGACCACCGCCACGTTCCGGAAGCCCGCGGCCGTGGTGGCGCCGAACATCCGGTCGGTCACCGTCCAGTCGTGGCGGGGCGGCGTGCGGCGCTCGGGCTCGACGAGCTTCCACAGCGCCCGCACGCGGGCCCACGCCGCGCCGGCGCCGCGCAGGTGCTCGAGCGCCGCCGTGTCGACGTCGGCCTCGAAGATCTGCACGCCGATCGGCAGCTCGGTCGACAGGAGCGGGTCGAGCGTCGGCGGAGCGGTCGGCGGCGCC
>QEVT01000029.1 GCA_003576755.1 bacterium
GCGGGCGATCGCGCCACGGCGGCCGCGGACCCGGCATCCGGCGCCGGTGGCGCGGCGACGGAGCCGCCGCCGTCGCCAACCGCCGGGGTCCGCGCGTCCGCATCGGGGCGTGCGTCGCCATCGGTGGGCCACCGCACGATCGGGTGCCCGCCGATGAACGCCACCCCCTCCGACACCCACTGCGCCGCGGCGGCCAGCACCGGGGCCTTGAGCGGCGCGGTGTCGGTGATCAGCGTGCCGGGCCGCACGTGCGGCGCCACTTGCGCGAGGGTCGCGCACACGGCGTCGACGGGCTCGCAGAGGAAGAGCAGGTCGGCCTCCGCGGCGGCCTCGGCCAAGCTCCACGTCCCGCGGTCCACGGCGCCGGCGCCGAGCGCGGCCCGGACGCGGGCCGCGTCGACATCGTGCCCGAGGAGCGTGTAGCGGGTCTTGACGGCCTGGAGCGCGTGCCCGATGCGCACGCCCATCGGTCCGAGGCCGACGATGCTGATCACCGGCAGGCGTTCGTCGTCGCCGTCTGTCTTTCGGCCGCGCATTGGTCTCCTCGCTTTGCCTTCCCACGCGGCGGGCCGCGCCGCCGCTTACGAGCGCGCGTCGGCCCACTTCAACGCGGCGTGCCAGCGTTGCATCTCGGTCCCGGCCCACGCCGCGGGCGGTGCCGACTCGTGGTGGCGCACCAGGGCGGCAAGCTCGGCGCCGCCGCCCGCGGCGGCGATCCACTCGGCGCCACGGGCCGGGTGCCATGCCAGAATCCAGAACGGCCGGCGCCAGCCCGTCGGACTCGCGCTGAGCCAGACCCACGCGGCGGGCCAAAGCCGCGACAGCAGCACGCGCGCCACCCGGTGCCGCAGGTGCACGCCCCCGTTTGCCTTGCCGACGTCGTGCAGCAGGGCGGCCTGCAGCAGCACGGGCGCGGCCTCACCGCGCGCCGCGAGGGCGGCCACCACCCGCAGCGCGTGGCGTCGGTCTTCGGGCGCCATCGCATCGAAGAGCGGCGCAAGCCCCGGCGGGAGGATGGCGGCCGCCACGGCTGCGTCCGGCGGGTGCCGCCGCGACCGCAGCGCCGCCGCGAGCTGCCATGGGCGGTAGAGCACGGCCGGCCGAGCCGGCGGCAGGTGCGACATCGCGGGCGCTACAAGCCGACCGTGCGCCACAACGTGCCGACGAGGTCGACGAAGAGCATCCCCACGCCGCTGAAGAGCCGCTGCAGCACCGGGCCGCCGAGGAAGACCACCAGGAGGAGCGCCAGCACGCCGTACGGCTCGTATTGCCGGAGGCGCCAGCCGGTGCGATCCGGGACGACCCCGAGCAACACCTTCCACCCGTCGAGCGGCGGGATCGGCAGCATGTTGAAGACCGCGAGGACGATGTTGATCCAGGCGAAGCCCTCGACGAACCGGTACACGCCACCGGTCAGCCCGGCGGCATATGGCGAGACCGAGCCCAGCGCGGTCACCCGGATGATCGACACGGCGGCGAAGGCCAGGACGAGGTTGGAGAGCGGACCGGCCAACGAAACCTGGACGACCCCACGCCGACCGAGGCGGCCAGGGTCTATCGGCACCGGCCGCGCCCAGCCGAATCCGGCCACCATCATCATCAGCGCGCCAAAGGGGTCGATGTGGCGCCGCGGGTCCAGCGTCAGCCGACCCTGGAGGTACGCGGTCAGGTCACCGAGGCGAAACGCGGTCCAGGCGTGCGCGAACTCGTGGACGGTGAGGCCGATGACCAGCGCGGCCACCCGCACCAACAGCTCGGCGAGGCCGAGGTCCAGGGGCATGGAAGACTTCCTCCGCGTGCCGGAGGCGCGCGGCGCGCGCCTGTGGGCGAACGCACCGAGTATACCACGGGCGGCCCGGCGCCGGCGGGGAAAGGGTGAACGCATGCCAGGTCAGCCTGGGACACGCTCCCGTTGCCGCTCGATGCCCGGCCAGCATGCGTTCGCCCTCGGGGAGAAGACCGGCGAGGTGTGGACGAAGCGGCGTGAGACCCGCCCCCTAGCGCGCCACGAACCCCGCCGGCGGCGCCACGCCCAGCTCGAGGATCCGCTTCGTGTCCGGCCGCACCCGCGCGCGCTCGTCGAGGCGCAGGCCAGGCACCCACACGATCTGGCCGCCCGCGACCACCACGGGCCAGCCGTCACGGAGCGGCTGCGGGATCCGCGCATCGACGAACAAGTCCTGCAGCGACTTGTGGCGCCCCCCCAGCCCGAGCGGCTGCAGCTTGTCGCCCGGCTCCCGGGCCCGGACGGCCGGGTGGGGGCCGACCGCATCGGCGTCGAGCCACGCGATCCATGCATCGCGCGGCGGCACCACATCCGTCGGGCGAGCGGGGCGCGCCGTCGCCGTCACCACCCACCCCCCCGGCAGCCGGGTCTCGCCGGGCAGGCGCAGCGGCACCGGCGTTGCCGAGAGACGGAGCGCAGGCAGCGCCGGCCGCCCGACGGCCACCACGAACCCGTCGTCGCCGCTGGCCAGCCGGAGGTTCCCCGGCAGCGACACCGCCGCGCCGGGCACCGACGCCGCCTGGCGCGCCGCTTCCACCGCTTCCCAGCCGAAATCGCGCACGCCCTCCGACAGGTGTTCGGCCGCCCGGCGCAGCAGGCGGCGCTGCACGGCGGGATGCAGCGCCGTCCACGCGCCGCGCGCGAACCGCACGCGGCTGGCCGCCGCCTCCACCCCCGTCGCCCAGGCCCCGTCCACCGCCCGCTCGATGTAGTCGAGGTCGCCCGCGACGGCTGCCGCATTGCGCACGAGCGTCTCGGCGATCTGCGGGTTGATGTCCTCGAGCAGCGGCAGCACTTGGTGGCGGAGCCGGTTGCGCAGAAACGCCGGGTCGGCGTTGCTGTCGTCCTCGCGCGGCGTGACGCCGCGGGCGGCGAGCCAGCCGTGGACCGCGGTGCGCGGCGTGCCGAGGAACGGCCGCACCAAGCGCGGCAGCGCCTCCCCCCCCGCGGCCGGAAGGTCTTCGATGGCCCGCACCGCCGCCGCCCCAAGCGGATAGGGCGCCACCGCCGTCATGCCGCGGAGCCCGGCCAGGCCCGTGCCACGCACCACGTTCATCAGCACCGTCTCGGCCTGGTCGTCCGCCGTGTGCGCCACCGCCACCGCCGCCGCCCCCACGCGTCGCGCCACCGACGCGAGGAAGGCATAGCGCGCCACGCGGGCGGCGTCCTCGAGCCCGCGGCCGGTGTCGGCCGCGAGCTGCCGCACGTGCCTGGCGCCGAGCGTGGCGGGCACGCCCCAGTCCGCCGCGAGCTGGGCGACCCACGCGGCGTCCTCGGTCGACGCCGGGCGGAGCATGTGGTCGAGATGGCCGACGTGCAACCCGATCCCCTTGAGCGGCGCGTAGCCGCGCAGCGCGGCCAGCAGCGCCACGGAGTCCGGGCCCCCGGACACGCCGACCACGACGGTGTCGCCGGCACGGAAGAGGCCATGCTCGGCGTCCGCCGCGCGCAGCACGTGGATCAGGTCGGGGGCGGGCATCACGACTTCCAGGCCCAAGAGGGCAGCTCGGACCATGGCGCACCGCGGCCGCACGCCACCGATGGTCGGCGCCGCGCCACCCGGAACCGGGGGGCACTGGCCGCAGGGCGGGAACCGCGCGGCGCGATTGCCCGCGCCCTTTGACCCGTGTCGGTCTTCACCGTACAATTTTACGTCCGACTCCCTTCAGTGTCGAAGCTTCCAGGATTCGATCGACCGCCATGTTCAGCGCCCTGTCCGACAAGCTCCAAACCGTCTTCGACAACCTCGGCCGCAAAGGTCACCTGACCGAGGCCGACGTCGACGTGGCCATGCGCGAGCTGCGCATGGCGCTTCTCGAGGCCGATGTCAGCTACGGCGTGGTCAAGGACATCGCGGCGCGGGTGCGCGCACGGGCCGTCGGTGCCGAGGTGTTGCGGTCGCTGACGCCGGCACAGCAGGTCGTGACCATCGTCCACGACGCCCTCGTCGACATCCTCGGCAAGTCGGCCCCGTTGGACATCGGGCGCGGCGACCCGCCGGTGATCTTGATGGCGGGCCTGCAGGGCTCCGGCAAGACCACCACCGCGGCCAAGCTGGCGCTGATGCTGCGCAAGAAGGGCAAGCGCCCGCTGCTGGTGGCGTGCGACACCCGCCGGCCGGCGGCGGTCGAGCAGCTGGCGGCGCTCGGCCGCCAGCTCGATCTGGCGGTCTACAGCGAGGGCACGGCCCCGGCCCCGCCGGACATCGCCGCCCGATCGCTCGAGCATGCCCGCCACAACGCCCACGACGTCGTCATCGTCGACACCAGCGGGCGGCTGCAGATCGACGAGGCCCTGATGGACGAGCTCGTCGAGATCGCACGACGGGTGCAGCCCACCGAGACGCTCCTGGTCGCCGACGCCATGACCGGCCAGGAAGCCGTCAACGTGGCCCAGGCGTTCCACGCCCGATTGGCGCTGACGGGGCTGGTGCTCACCAAGGTCGACGGCGATGCGCGCGGCGGGGCGGCGCTGTCGATCCGCGCCGTCACCGGCGTGCCGATCAAGTTCCTGGGTGCCGGCGAGAAGGCCAACGCGCTCGAACCGTTCGAGCCGGAGCGCCTGGCGGGTCGGATCCTCGGCATGGGCGACATCCAGACGCTGCTCGAGCGCGCTCAGTCGACGATCGACGAGGACGAGGCGGCACGCCTCGAGAAGAAGCTGCGCAAGGGCACCGTCGACCTGCAGGACTTCCTGGGCCAGCTCCAGCAGATCCAGCGCATGGGGCCGATCCAGGAGATCCTGGGGCTCATCCCGGGCTTCGGCAAGCTGACCAAGCAGCTCCCGGTCGACCTCGACCCGCGCGACCTCAAGCGCGTCGAGGCCATCATCCTGTCGATGACGCCGCAGGAGCGGCGCAAGCCCAAGATCCTCAACGCGAGCCGCAAGCGCCGCATCGCCAGCGGCAGCGGCACGCGCGTTCAGGACGTCAACCAGCTGCTGCAACAGTTCGACCAGATGCAGCGCATGCTCAAGCAGTTCTCGGGCGGCCGATTGCCCCGCGGCCTGCCGTGGTCGTAGCCACCACGCCGGGGACGCACACCGAGAGGCACGTTCAGACGCTGATCCGTCCAGCTACGCAACCGACGGCCGTCGGGTGACGGCCGCACCGCACGTCGAGGAGAAGACACACCCATGGTCAAGATCCGCCTGCGCCGCGTCGGCGCCAAGAAGCAGCCGAGCTACCGCATCGTGGTCACCGACAGCCGGGCCCCGCGCGACAGCGCGGCGCTCGAGGTCGTGGGGCACTACAACCCGCGCACGAACCCGCCGACGGTGGTCGTCAAGGAAGACAGGGCGCTGCACTGGCTCAACGTCGGCGCCCAGCCCTCGGACCCGGTTCGCCGGTTCTTCGACGGGATGGGCCTGCCCGAGAAGCTGAAGCAGTACCGCAAGGGCGAGTGGGCGCCCGCGGCCCCCGCGGCGGCGCCGGCGAAGGCCGGCGGCCGCGCCAAGGCAGCGGCTTCCGCACCCGCCGCCGAAGCCGTCGCCGTGGCTGCGGTCGAGGCCGCCGCCGCGCCGGTCGAGGCCGAGGTTGCGGCGGTCGAGGCCGCCGTCGAGGCCGCCGCAGAGCCGGCGGTCGAGGCCGAAGGGGCGGCCGTGGATGCCGTCGAGTCGACCGCGGAGGAGGCCGAGGCCGCCGTGGCGGACGCGCCCGGTGACACCGGGTCGGTCGCGGACGAAGAGGTCTGACGATGGCTGCCGACATGCCGGAGCTGGTCCGCACGATCGTCCAGGCGCTGGCCGATCAGCCCGACGCCGTCGCGGTCACCGAGCTGGACCGCGGTCGGATGAAGGTGATCCAGCTCAAGGTGTCGTCCGAAGACCTCGGGCGGGTGATCGGCCGCGACGGCCGGGTCGCGAACGCCATCCGGGCGCTGCTCGACGCGGCGCCGGGCCACGACCGCTGGAAGCTGGAGATCGTTGATTGAGCCCAGCCGCACCCCTATACCTCGCCGTGGGGCGGATCGGCCGGGCGCACGGCATCCGCGGCGAGGTATGCGTCGACGTGCTCACGGAGTTTCCTGAGCGCTTCGCGCCCGGGTCGACGCTGTACGTGGGGCCGGAGCGCGGCACCACGCCGTCGCCCGTGGTGGTCGAGAGCGCCCGGCCGTTCCGCGATCGCCTGCTCGTGCACCTCGACGCCGCGGCCGACCGCGATGCCGCCCAGGCGCTGACCGGGCTGTACCTGTTCATCCCCGCCTCGGAGGCGCATCCACTCGAGGCCGACAGCTTCTACGCCTACCAGCTCGTCGGCCTCGAGGTCGTGACCGACGCCGGTCAGCCCGTGGGACGGGTGGCGCACGTCATGGAAACCGGCAGCGCCGACGTGCTCGAGGTCCACGGATCGCGCGGAACCACGCTGATCCCGATGATCGGCGACGTGGTGGCCGAGATCGACCTGTCGGCCGGGCGCATCACCATCACGCCGCTGCCGGGACTGTTGGACGAGGGCTGATCCTTCGGGGGGGATCGCCGCCCTGCAGCCACCTCGTGGTGGGGCGGGACACGCGGCCCTCTCGGAGTTCGAGCGGCGCGCGGCGGCCGTCCGGCGATCGACGGTGGCGCCGCCCCGCCTACAGCCGCCGGTGCTTCAGGAGCGCCGGGAAGTAGTTGAAGTGGAACGGCCTCACGATCGGCGGCCGGCGGTCCGTCGGCTCCGGGCTCGGCGTGTCCGTCGGCATCGGCGGGGCGTCGGTGGCCGTCGGAGGGTCCGTGGGCCGCGGGGTGGCGGTCGCGGTCGGAAGCGGGGTCGGCGTGTCGGTGGCCGTCGGCGTGGGCGTCGAGCCCAGCCAGTGGAAGAGCTGCAGGCGGTTGTTGCCGGCATCCGCCACCACCACGCGCCCGTCGCGGGCCGCCGCGATATCGCGCGGGTTGGACACCTGGCCGGCCCCCGCACCCAGCGCGTCGACGAACGTCGCCACCACCGCGCCGTCGGCGGTCAGCGGCGAGCCCGGCACCGGCTGGAGCACCTGCACCCGCACGTGCCGCCACATGTCGTTCTCGATGACGTAGAGGTACTTGGCGTCCGCCGCCAGGCCCACCGGCGCCCACAGCTCGCCGGGGCCGACGTACTGGTCCTGCATCATCGGCAGCGATACCTGCGTCAAGCCCTCGTTCTCGGGCCACTTGGAGAGGAACTGCCCGTCGCGCGAGAATGCCGTCAGGCGATGGGCGCCTCGCTCGAGGACGTAGACCAACCCGTCCGGCCCCACGGTGACCGAGCTCGGGAACCGCAGCCGCTCGCCCCCGAACACGGCCGTCACGGCCCCGGTGGGATCGCGGCGCACGATACGGTTGTTCAGCGTGTCGGCGATGTAAACGTTGCCGTCGCCGTCGACGGCCACGTCCTCCGGGCCGGCGAGGCCGGTGTCGGCGCGGCCGGGGTTGCCGTCACCCCATTGCGCGCGCCGCTCGCCGCGCGGCGTGGCCACGTACACCGAGTGGCGCTCGGGGTCCGCCACATAGATCAGCGCCTCGTTGAACGGGGAGCCGGCCGTGGGTCGGTACACCGCCACCCCCGCCGGATCGGCGAAGTCGAACAAGTTCGCCTTGGCCAACACCATGGCCGGCTGGTAGTCCTGCAGCCCGTTGAGCACCAACACGCGCTTGTTCCCGGCATCGGCGACGGCGAGGAACTGCTCGTCGAGGGCCACACCGCGCGGGAAGTCGAGCTGCGTCAGCTCGCGCCCGCGCATCGCCATGCGCTCGGGGGCCGGCTTGTCCTTGCGCCAGTAGTACAGCGTGTAGTCCACGCCGACCGGGTTGGCGAACACGACGTCGCCGTTGGCCATGTACGCCGTGCCTTGCAGCCGCTTGGGCGAGTTGGGCTCGGTGCCGTCCAACGGGTAAGGGGTGCGGTCGATCAGCTGCCGCGTGCTGTTGAAGCGCCACAGGCGCGGGGTCAGGAACGACGGGTCGAAGTCGCGGACGATGAAGCTGCCATCGTCCGCCACCGCCACCCCCGTGGGGTTGAAGAGCTTGTTGGTGCCGACGCTGGTGAGGAACCCGTCGGGCGCACCCTCCGGCGTGAACCACACGATGCGGTCGTGCATGGTGTCGGCCACCCAGATGCGGCCGTCGGGCCCGACGGCCACGTCGGTGGGCTGAAGCAACGACCCGGCATCGTTGCCCGGGCCGCTGATGGTGCGGACGTGGCTGCCCTCGGCATCGAAGACCTGGACCTCGCTCGCGCCGCGATCGGCGACGTAGACGTAGCCGCGGCGGTCGACGGCCAGCCCGGTCGGCTCTTGGAAGAGGCCGGGGCCGCGACCGAGCCCGCCCCATTCCTTGGCGCGCGGCAAGCACGTGGGGTTGACGAGACACAGGGCGTCCGCCCGGAAGCGCTTGACGCTCCGGAGCCCCGCATCGACCACGTACACGTACGTGCCGTCGGGGCTGACCGCCACGTCGCTGGGCTTCCAGAACTCGCCCTCGCCGCTTCCGCGGCGGCCCCAGTGGCCGACGACCGGCGAGCTGGTCATCGTGAAGACCTCGACGCGGGCGTTGCCGGCGTCGACGACGTAGACGTACTGGTCTTCGGTGGGCGACACCGCCACGCCGAGCGGCGAGTTGAGGAGGCCGGTCTGAGGCGGACGACCGATGAAGCGCACGAACGATGGGCCCTGCCCACCGACGCCCGGGCGGCCGAAGCTCACCCCGGCGGGGCTCGCCGCGAAGGCGATGACCGCGCCGAGCAACAGCGCCGCGGCTGGCCGCCACGTGACACGGCGGCGACCGGAGGGGAGGGAACCCTTGGGCATCGGCGAATTCGGCGGCATTTGAAATGTCGTGCTTGGGATCACAAAAGCCCCGCGCGTGAGAATATCTGCACCCGAGCACCCCGCGGCTATGCGGCTCGTTGCAGGGGCCTATATGCCGCCATTATAACGAACTCGGCGGGCGTTGTCTACCCCCGCGCGCCGGATCGTCGATCCTTGCCGGCTCCGCCTCACGCCGCGAAGCACGCCAGCGGGTGGCCAGGCGACAGCGCGACCCGCACGGGCGACCCAGGCGTCAGCACCCGGGTGTGCGGCGCCAGGCAGTCGACGTGCCGCCCCGACGGCAGCACCACCCGATACATCCGGTGCATGCCCTGGAAGACCTGCCCGACGACGTGACCCGTGACGCCCCCTCCCTCGAGCGTGCGCTCCGCGTCGGCCGCGAGCACGACGTCGTCGGGTCGCACCAGCACCTGCACCGCCGCGCCGACGGGATGGTCGACCGCCTGGCAAACCAGCCCGAGCTCGGTCTCGAGTCCGCCCGCCACCACCTGCGCCGGCACGAAGCCCGTGTGCCCCATGAACTCCGCGACAAACCGCGACGCGGGCCGGTGGTAGACCTCCTCGGGCGCCCCGATCTGCTCGAGCCGCCCGCCGTTGAGCACGGCGATCCGATCGCCGATGCACAGGGCCTCTTCCTGGTCGTGCGTGACGAACACCGCCGTGATGCCGCCGGCCTTGAGGATGTCGCGGACCTCGAGGCGGACCATGGCGCGCAGGCGTGCGTCGAGGTTGGAGAACGGCTCGTCGAGCAGAAGGACGGCCGGCCGAGGCGCGAGCGCCCGGGCGAGCGCCACGCGCTGCTGCTGTCCCCCCGACAGCTCGTGCGGCATCCGCCCGGCCAGCGGTCCGAGCCCGACCAGCGCCAGCATCTCGTTCACGCGGGCCTGGGCGCCGGCGCGCGGCAGGCCGTAGGCCACGTTCTGCGCCACGGTCATGTGCGGGAACAAGGCGTAGTGCTGAAACACCATCCCGATGTGGCGCCGTTCCGGCGGCACCACCCCGGCCGGCGACGAGACGACCGCACCGCCGATGGCCACCCGGCCTTCGTCGGGCGCCTCGAGGCCGGCGATCAGCCGGAGCGTCGTGGTCTTGCCACACCCGCTCGGGCCGAGCAGCACCACGATCTCGCCACGCGCCACCGCCAGCGACACGCGGTCGACGGCGCGCACCGGGCCGTAACGCTTGACGAGCGCCTCGCACCCCACGGCAGCGATCGCCCCGGCGGCCGGCGGGTCCGGGGCCGTCGGCGCGTGCGCGGGAGCCGTCACCGCTGCTCCACCCGCTCGTGGGCGAGGAGCACCGCCGTGGGCACCGACGACAGGAGGACGAGGAGCAGCGCCGGCGCCGCGGCGCGCGCGAAGAACGCCTCCGACACCGCCGACCACACGCCCGTGGCGAGCGTGGCGAACCCGAGCGGGCCGAGCATCAGCGTGGCCGGTAGCTCCTTCATGACCGTCAGGAACACCAACGCCGCCCCGGCGGCCACCCCTGGCGCCACCAGCGGGAGCGTCACGGTAGCCGCCACCTTGCCCGGGGGCCGGCCGAGCATGCGCGCCGCCTCCTCGAGGCTCGGGTGGACCTGCATCAGCGATGTGCGGACGGCGCCCACGGCCTGCGGCAGGTGCAGGACGGCATAGGCCAGCACCAGCAGGGCCATCGTCTGGTAGAGCGCCGGCGCGACGCGGATGCCGAAGAACACCAACGCCAGCGCCACCACCACGCCAGGCAGTGCGTGGCTCAGCCACGTCAGGCGCAGCAGCCAGCCGCTGGCCCGGCCCGGCCGCCGCACGGCCAGCCACGCCACCGGCAGCGCGAGCGCCGTCGTCGCGGCGGCGCCCCATCCGGCCGCCGTCAGCGAATCGCGCGCGGCGGGGACGAGCGCGGCCCAATCGATGCCATCGTGGATGCCGCGGAGCAGCCAATGGCCAAGCACCACCGCCGGCAGGCCGACCGCCAACGTGGCGACGCCCGCACACAGGGCCAGCGCCGGCCAGCGCCAGCGCCCGAGACGCACCGGGCGTGCCGGCCGCTGCCCGTGCGCCCCCGGCGCGTGGTAGCGCGCCCGCGGCTCGGCGCGGCGCTCGGCCACCAGGATCACCGCCGTCACCGCCACCAACACGAGCGCGACTAGGGCTGCGGCGTGGCGGTCGAACGCCGACTGGTACTGCAGGTAGATCACCCGCGTCAGCGTGTCGTAGCGCATCACCGACACGGCGCCGAAGTCGCGCAGGGTGTACAGCACCGTCAACAGCCCGCCCGTTGCCAGCGCCGGCCGGAGTTGGGGGAACGTGATGTGCAGCGCCGTGCGCAGCGGCGAGGCGCCGAGCGTCCGCGACGCGGCTTCGAGCGCGGGGTCGACCCGCAGGAGCGCCGCGCGGAGCAACAGGAAGGCATAGGGGTAGGTGAACAGCGTCAGCGCCATCGATGCCCCGCCGAAGCCGTAGAGCGACGGCAGCCGCGCCACGCCGAGGGCCTCGGCCACGTGCTCGTGCAGCATCCCTCGCGGCCCGAGCGCGGCCACGATCAGGTAGGCGCCGACGTAGCTCGGGATGACGAGCGGCAAGGCGAGCACGACGCTCCACCCACGCCGCCACGGGAGGTCGGTGCGCACCGTCAGCCATGCCAGCGGGAGCGCCAGCGCCGTGCACGCCCCGGTGACGGCCGCGGCCAGCCCGAGCGTCCGCCCCAGCGAGGCGAGCGTCCGGGAGCTCGCCACCGCCGACCAGGCCTCGGCGTCGGCGCCGGCGGCCCGGACCGCGAGGTAGGCAGGTGGCAGCAGCACGGCCGCCGCCGCCGCCCCGGCCGCCAGCCAGAGCGCGCCGGTCGCCGGGGAGGCAAGCGGCGGGCGGCGCACCGCCTGCCGCACACGGGCGACCACCCCGCTGTCGGGGCTTGGCGCCGACAGCGGCCGCGAAGTCCCTGTCGGGAGGCCCGCATCGGCTCCCCGGCCCGGTGCGCGGCGATCGTCGATCACCGTCACGGCGCCAGACGATCCCACAGCTCGGGACCGGCGCCCCGAGAGGCGCCGGCCGTCGAAGCGGACCGCGTCACGGCAGGGCGCCGACGTCGCGCAGCAGCGCCAGCGTGCCGCGTGCATCGGCGAGGTCGCCGGCATCGAGGTCGATGGCGTGGAGCTCGGCGAGCGGCGGCATGTCGACGATCGCCGCCGGCGCCACGCCGTCGATCAGCGGGTACTCGAAGGTCTCGTCGGCGAAGTAGCGCTGCGCCTCGGGCGTCAGCAGGAACGCGGCGAGCTTCTCGGCCGCTTCGCGGTGGGAGCCGGTGGCGACGATGCCGATGCCGGCCTCCAGCACCAGTGAACCGGGGCCGCCATCGGTCAGGAAGTGGTTGCGGGCCGGGAAGCCCGGACCTTCCTCCGTGAGGAAGCGGTAGAGGTAGTAGTGGTTGGAGAAGCCGACGTCGACCTCGCCGGCGCCGACGGCCTCGACGATCGGGGCGTTCCGGTCGAAGACCACGGGCTCGTTGGCCACGATGCCTTCGAGCCACGCGCGCGTGCGGTCCTCGCCCCACGCCGTGCGCATGGCGGTGACCATGGACTGGAACGAGGCGTTGGACGGTGCCCAGCCGATCCGGCCGGTCCACTTGGGGTCGACGAAGCCCTCCATGCCCTCCGGCAGGTCCGCGGGCGTGAGCGACGCGGTGTTGTAGACGACCACCCGTGCGCGGCCCGAGGTGCCGACCCAGCGCCCGCCGGGATCGCGGAAGCGCGGCGCCACGCGGTCGAGCACGGTTGCCGGGAGCGGTGCCAGGAGGTCCTCGACGGCGCCGAGCGCGCCGGGCTCCTGTGCGAAGAACACGTCCGCCCGCGAGACCGCGCCTTCTTCGAGCAACAGCGCCGCCAGCTCCGCGGTGTCGCCCCAACGCACGGCGACCTCCAGGCCGCTCTCGTCCTCGAAGCGCTCGATCAGCGGCCCGACGAGGTTCTCGCTGCGCCCGGAGTAGACCACCAGGTCGGCGGCGGACGGGTCGAACGGCTCCGCGGTCGGCGCCTCCGGGTCGGCTTCGGGATTCGCTTCGGGATCGGGCACGGCCGCGGCTTCCGTCGCCGCGCCGGCGGCGGGCTCGGTCGCCTCGGCGTGTGGGGTGGCTTCGCCGGGGGCTCCGCCGGGCTGGCACGCGGACAACGGCGCCCATACGAGCAACCCCAGCATGGCGACGAGCGCCAGCCGGCGTGCGGTCTTCGACGGATCGATCATGCTTGCGCGCTCCTACAAGGACCCTGCTGCGGTTGGGCGATCGCGGCACGCGCGATCGGTCGCGCGCGCCACGCCCACTACTTTAATCGGCCGACGGCGCGCGTCTAGGCCTACGGCTGAAACGCGGATGCGCCCGCGGTGCGATCCCGGTTCAACGCGGTTGAACGTGGCCCTGTCTGGCGCAGGGCACCAGCCGCGCCGCGTTGCTATAGTTGTATGGATGAGCGATCTCTCTCCCGCCGGCCTCATGGGCTGGTTCGACGGCATCGCGGACGGCGCAGACGGCGTGAGCGCCGCGATGCAGCGCTACGCCGCCGACATCTACCGCCTCCAGCAGGACCAGCCGCACGTGTCGCTGTCCGACCTCGCCGACCGGATGAACGTGTCGGTGCAGGCGGCCTCACGCATGGTCCGGCGGCTCAAGGAAGCGGGCCTGGTCGAGCACGAGCCGTACCGCGGCGTGCGGCTGACGTCCGAAGGCGAGCGCGCGAGCCTGCCGGCCATCCGGCGGCACCGCCTCATCGAGGTGTTCCTGGTGCAGAAGATGGGCTTCGACTGGGCCGAGACGCACGACCTGGCCGACACCCTGGAACAGGGCGTGGACCAGACGCTCGAAGACCGCATGGACGCCCTCACCGGCCACCCCACCCGTTGCCCGCACGGCGAGCCCATCCCGTCGCGCGACGGCGTGATGCCCAAGATCGACGACCTCAGCCTCGTCGACCTCGAATCCGGCGCGCGCGGCCGCATCAGCCGGGTCCGGACGCACGACCCCGACAAGCTGCGCTACCTCCAGAGCATCGGGCTGGTGCCGGGCGTGACGTTCAACCTGCGCGGCTGCGCCCCGTTCAACGGCCCGCTCCGGCTGTGGTACGCCGACCAGGACGAGGTGCTCGGCTACGAGCTGGCGGCGTCGTTGTGGGTGGAGCGCGCGTAGACCCAGGGGCGCCGCCAGGACCAGGACCTCCATCGCGGCGGGGTGGCGTCGCCCGCATTGTGGCCCCCCCGCCCCGCCGCCCGCTATGATTGCGGGCGATGGCGCCCTCCCCCCCACCCATCGTCGCGCTGCGCGGCGTCGCCAAGCGCTACGACGAGGCCGGCCGCCCGCACACGGTGCTCGACGACGTGAGCCTGGAGCTCCCGGAAGGCGAGGTCGTGGCCATCCTCGGCCGCAGCGGGAGCGGCAAGAGCACGTTGCTCAACCTCATCGCCGGCATCGACGCCCCGACGGCGGGGGTCGTCGAGGTGGCCGGCGTGCCGGTCAACCGCCTTTCGGAACGCGAGCGGACGTTGTTTCGGCGCCACACCATCGGCTTCGTCTTCCAGTTCTTCAACCTCATCCCCACGTTGACGGTCCTCGAAAACGTCTGCCTGCCGCTCGAGCTCACGGGGCGGGGGCCCGGCGCGCCGGCCGCGGCGCTGCCGCTGCTCGACGCCGTCGGGTTGGCCGACCGCCGCGACAGCTACCCCGACCGGCTCTCGGGCGGCGAGCAGCAGCGCGTCGCCATCGCGCGCGCCCTGGCGGCCGACCCGCGCCTGGTGCTCGCCGACGAGCCCACGGGGAACCTCGACGCCGAGACCGGCGACCGCGTGCTGGACCTGCTCGTGCGGCTGACGCGCGCGCGGGGGCGCTCGCTGATCATGGCCACCCACAGCCACGCCGTCGCCGCGGCGGCCGACCGCGTGCTGCGGGTCGACGGCCATCACGTCGTGGCGATGCCCGCGGCGGTGCCCGGTGCGGCCGCGACTGCCTGACGGGCGCGCGCGCGCCCTGGCGCAGATCGCCCTCGGCCACGCGCGGCGCCACCGCCTGCAGAGCGCGCTCCTCGTGCTCGGCGTGGCGCTGGGGGTGGCGGTGGTGGTGGCCATCGACCTGGCCAACGGCAGCGCGCTGGCGGCGTTCCAGCTCTCCACCGAGGCCGTGACCGGGCGGGCGACCCACCGCATCGTCGGCGGGCGGCGCGGGCTCGACGAGGACCTCTACCGGCGCCTGCGCGTCGAGCTCGGCGTGCGCACCTCGGCGCCGGTCGTCGAGGGGCAGGTCCGGGTGAAGGCGCTCGGCGGCGAGACGCTGACGCTGCTCGGCGTCGACCCGTTCGCCGAGCCGCCGTTCCGGGGATTCCTCGGCTCGGCCGGCCAAGGGGCCGCGTCGGACGTGCTGGCGCCTTTCCTCGCCCGGCCGGACGCCGTCCTCGTCGCCCGCGACCTCGCCGCCCGCGCCGGGGTCGGCGTCGGCGACCCGTTGACGCTGACGCTGGGTCCCCGGACGGTGACCGCGACCGTCGCGGGGCTGTTGGCGCCGGCGGACGACCTCGGGCGACGGGCGCTGGACGGGCTGATCCTGGCCGACGTCGGGACGGCCCAGGCGATGCTCGATCGGGTCGGGCGGCTGGACCGCATCGACCTGCTGGCGCCGGAAGGCGACGCCGCGCGCGCCGCGTTCCTCGACCCGATCCGGCGGATCCTCCCGCCGGGCGCCGAGATCGTGCCCGCCAGCGCATCGCAGGCGACGGTGGCGTCGATGACCGAGGCCTTCCGGCTCAACCTGACCGCGCTGAGCCTCTTGGCGCTGCTCGTCGGCATGTTCCTGATCTTCAACACGATGCGGTTCAGCGTGGTGCAGCGGCGGTCGACGCTGGCCGTGCTGCGCGCGCTGGGCGTGACGCGCCGCGAGGTGTTCGCGCTGGTGCTGGCCGAGGCCGCGGTGCTCGGCGCGATCGGCGCGGCGCTCGGGCTGGCGCTCGGCGTGGTGCTCGGCCGCGGCGCAGTGGCGCTGGTCACGCAGACCATCAACGACCTGTACTTCTCCGTGACGGTGCGCGACGTCCCGCTGCCCGTGGCCACGCTGGCGCGCGGGGCGTTCCTCGGCGTCGCGGCGGCGGTGGCGGCGGCGCTCTTGCCGGCGGTCGAGGCCACCAGCGTCCCGCCGGTCACGGCACTGCGGCGCTCCGACGTCGAGGCGCGGTCGCGCGCCGGAGCGCCGCGGGCGCTGGCGGCCGCCATCGCCTGCGCAGCCCTGGGCGCGGCGGTGTTGGCGCTGCCGGGCGACCGCGTCGACCTGGGGTTTGCGGGGATGGCGGCGATCGTGCTGGCCTACGCCCTGGCCACGCCGGCGGCGACGCTCGCCCTGATGGCGGCGGTGGCGCCGGTGACCGGCCGGCTGTTCGGCCCGGTGGGGCGGATGGCGCCGCGCGACATCGGGCGCGCGCTCAGCCGCACGGCCGTGGCCATCGCCGCGCTGATGGTGGCGGTGTGCGTCAGCATCGGGGTCAGCCTCATGGTCGGCAGCTTCCGGGTCACGGTCGAGCGCTGGCTGGCGGACACGCTGGGCGCCGACATCTTCGTCTCACCGCCGTCGGACAGCGCCACCAGCGTCAGCGGCACGCTCGACCCGGCCCTGGCGGCCGACCTTGCGGCGCTCGACGGCGTCGCCGGCGTGTCGACCGCCCATCAGGCCGAGGTGGTGTCGCCGGAGCTCGGGCGCCTGGCCCTCACCGCCCTGGCCTCGGACATCGCCGGCGATCGGCGGCCGTACCTGGCGGCCATCGGCCCGCCGGCCGCGGTGTGGCGGGCCATGCTGGACGGCGCGGTCGTCGTCTCGGAGCCCTTCGCCCGCCGGCACGCGGTGGGCGTCGGCGACCGGCTGCAGCTCGACGCCGAACGTGGCGGCACGCGCGCGTATGCGATCGCCGGGGTGTTCTACGACTACGGCTCGGAGCGCGGCGTGGTGTACATGGCCGACCCGGTCTACCGCGCGGGCTGGGACGACGACCGGATCTCGTCGATCGCGCTGACGCTGCGGCCGGGCCGCGACGCCGACGCGTTCGCGTCCGACCTGCGCCGGCGGCTGGCCGGGCGGGTCGACGTCAACATCCAGTCCAACCGCGGCCTGCGGGCGGCCGTGATGGGGGTGTTCGACCGGGCGTTCGCCATCACGGCCGCGCTGCAGGTCCTGGCCATCGCGGTGGCGTTCATGGGCGTGCTGGCGGCGCTGCTGGCGCTGCAGCTCGAGCGGGGACGCGAGTTCGGGACGCTGCGCGCGACGGGGATGACCGAGGGCCAGGTCGGGGCGCTCTCGCTGCTCGAGACGACGCTGATGGGCGGCGTCGCCGGCCTGTTGAGCTGGCCGGCGGGGCTGACGCTGGCGCTCCTCCTGATCTACGTGATCAACCGGCGCTCGTTCGGGTGGACCATCCAGACGGCCTTCGAGCCTGCGACGTTCGCGCAGGCGCTGGGGCTGGCGGTGGGCGCGGCGGTGCTGGCGGGGATCTACCCGGCGCTGCGGCTGCGGCGCCTGCCGATCGCCCGCGTGCTGCGCGAGGAGTAGCGACATGGCGTCCATGCCGGCCGATCACCGGCGCCCGTTCGCGGGCAGACACCCCCGCCCCCGGCCTGCCGCGCGTCGAGCCCGGCGGTTGCGCCTCGGCGCGGCGGCGGCGGCGGTGGCCACCGCCGCCGTGCTCGCCCCCGGCTGCCGGCCCGCACCTGCGGACGGCGTGGGCAGCGCCGACGTCGTCGACTACCTCTCGGCGCGCACCGGCACCGAGGGCTTCGCGCGCGCCGCCGGCCCGCGACCGATCCGCTTCCCGGCGGACGAAGGCCCGCACGAGGCGTTCCAGACCGAGTGGTGGTACTACACCGGCAACCTGGCGGCGGTCGATGACGGGCGGCGCTTCGGGTTCCAGCTCACGTTCTTCCGCCGCGCCCTGGCGCCCGCGGCCGGGACCACCCCGCGCCCGTCGCGGTGGTCGACCTCACAGGTCTACCTCGCCCATTTCACGGTCACCGACGCCGCCGCCGGCCGGTTCCATTCGGGCGAGCGGCTGGCGCGCGGCGGTGCCGGGCTGGCCGGGGCCGCCGCCGACCCGTTCAAGGTGTGGGTCGAGGCGTGGTCGGCCGCCCTGGACACACACGCGGCCGCCGCGCCGGTCCGCCTGACCGCCGCCGACGGCCCGGCGGCCATCGACCTTGCGCTGCGGCCGATCAAGCCGCCCGCGCTGCACGGCGACGCCGGCTACAGCCGCAAGGGACCCGAGCCCGGCAACGCGTCGTACTACTATTCCTACCCCCGCCTCGACGCCACGGGCACCGTGACGACCGCCGACGGCGTGTTCGACGTCGCCGGGCTGGCGTGGATGGACCACGAGTGGTCGACCAGCGCCCTGGCCCCGACGCAGGTGGGGTGGGACTGGTTCTCGCTGCAGCTCGACGACGGCCGCGAGGTCATGGTGTTCCAGCTGCGCGAGGGGGATGGCGGCATCGCCCCGGAGTCCAGCGGCAGCCTCATCGGCCGCGACGGGGCGGTGACGCCGCTGGGCCGCGCGGACTTCGGCCTCACGCCGACCGGGCGCTGGACCAGCCCGCGGACGGGCGGGGTGTATCCGTCGGGTTGGCGGCTCACGGTGCCGGCCGCGGGGCTCGACGTCGCGGTCGAGCCGCTCGTGCGCGACCAGGAGCTCGACGTCGGCTTCAAGTACTGGGAAGGCGCCGTGCGGGTGTCGGGCACCGGCGGCGACGGGCGGCCGGTCGCGGGCCACGGCTACGCCGAGCTGACGGGCTACGCGCCCGCGGCGGGCGGCGCCCTGCCGGGCGCGGACTAGAGGAGCACACCGATGACGCCACACACGCACACCCGCGCCAGGGTCTTCGTCGCCGCCGGCACCGTGGCGGCCGCCCTCGGTCTGGCAGGGGCGGGCGGCCGGGCGGTAAACGCCCAGCCGTCGCTGCCCGAGGCATATCGCCGCGTCGACGCCTGGCAGAGCCGCCCCCTCCCCCGGCCGGCCGGCGAGATCACGGCTGCGGCCGGCGTCGACGTCGCCGCCGACGGCAGCGTCTTCGTCGTCGACGCGGCCGAGGGCAACGTGCACGTGCTGGCCCCCGACGGAGCTGGGCGCTCGGTGATCGGCAGCGCCGGACACGGGCCGGGGCAGCTGCACCGGCCGACCGACGTCGACGTGCGCGGGGGACGCGCATACGTGACCGACACCGGCAATCGGCGGGTGCAGGTGTTCGACGCGGCCACCGGGCGCTTCGTGGCGGCGTGGTCGAACCTCGGCCGGCCGCACGGCATCGCCGTCGGCGCGGCACGCGCCTACGTCACCGACGCCGAGACCGACCGGGTGTGGGTGATGGACCTCGGCGGGGCGGTCGTCGGCACTTGGGGCGCCGATGGCGGCACGCCCGGCCTCGCGTCCCCGCGCGGGATCGACGTCGACGCCGCCGGCACCGTCGCCATCGCAGACCCGGGGGCGGGCGCCATCGTCGTCGTCCGGCCGGACGGGCAGGTGGCGACGACGCTGACGCGGGCCACGACCAACCCCGATTTCATGGCCGTCGACGTGGCGATCGACGGGAGCGCGGTGTACGCGGTGGCCCCGCGCCAGGCGTTCGCGTTCCTCAGCCTCGACCAGGTGGGCGTGTGGGTGCCCGGGGCGTACCTCGTGGGCGGCGTCGGGATCGCCGTAGGGCCGGGTGCGGGCTACGTGGCGACGGTGCAGGACAACCGGGCCGACTTCAGCGGGGTCTACCACTACCCGACCCGGCAGCCGTTCTCGGCGCAAGGGACCGCCTGGGGCGGGTCTCCCGCACCTCTCGGCGCCCTGCACGGCCCGCGGCGGCTCGACGCGGGCCCCACCGACGTGTTCGTCCTCGACGCCCGCCCCCGCGTGCAGCGCTGGGGCCTGGCCGGCACCCCGTCCCTCCAGTGGCGATCCGAGGGTGCGATCGACGTGGCGGCGGGCCCGGGCGGCACGGCGTTCGTCGTCGAACCGCAACACCTGCGGCACGTGGGGTCGGACGGGCGGCCGATCTGGGACTGGCCGGCGCCCGACGGCGCATGGCTCACGGCCGGCGCCGCGGCCGACCGGCTGCTGGTGCTCGACCTGGCGCAGGGGCGCGTGCTGTCGCTGCCGCCGGGCGGGCCGGGCCCCGGGGGCGCCGAGGCGATCGCGGTCGGCGGGCTCGTGGTGGATGTCGCCGCCGCGCCCGGTCGGCTGCTGGTGGCGGACCGGGCCGCCCGAGCCCTGCGGCTGCTCGACGCGGCCGGGCGCGAGCTCGACCGCTGGCCGTTCCCGGGCCAGGTCGCCCGCGTGGCGGCGGCACGCGACGGGTCGGCGTGGTTCGCGCTCACGGCCGACGGCTGGGTGTGGAAGTACGCGCCGGACGGGTCGCTCCGCGCGGCCTGGGACGGCGCGCCCGAGGGCACGCCGCTCGACCTGGCGGTGGACGCCGCGGGCCGCGTGCTGGTGGCCGACGGCAGCGGCGATCGGATCTTCGCCTACGCGATGGACCCGACCGCCGAGCGCCCCACGCCGCCCGCGGCGCGCGACCGCTGCGACCTGCGTCCGGACAAGACGGCCGCCCCGGCGGCGGTGCGCGCCGGCGAGCCCGTCACGGTGACGCTGACCGTCGGCGGCGACTGCCCGGCCGAGGGCGCGCCGATCGACGTGGTGCTGGTGCTCGACCGCTCGAGCTCGATGCAGGGCCCGAAGTTCGCGGCCGCCCGGAGCGCCGTGGCGGCGTTCGCGGCCGAGACGGACTTCCAGCGTGCGCGCGTGGGGCTGATCACGTTCAACCAGGGCCCGAGCCTCGACCAGGGGCTGACGGCGGACCCCGCGGCGCTGGTCCGGGCGCTCCCGGCCCTCGAGGCCAGCGGCAACACCAACATCGGGCTGGCGGTGCGTGAGGCGCGCGCCGAGCTGGCCGGCCCGCGCGGGCGCGCCGGCGTGGCCAAGGCCGTCGTGCTTCTTACCGACGGCCTGCCGCAGCAGCCGAGCCTCGCGCTGGGCGAGGCGCAGCTGGCGCGCGAGGCCGGCATCGCGGTGTACGCCATCGGCCTCGGCGGCGACCTCGACCCCGGGCTGCTGGTGCAGATGGCGGGCGGCGAGGACCGCTACTTCGGCGCGCCGACGCAGGCTGAGCTGGCGCAGGTGTTCGCGCGCGTCGCCCGCCGGCTGGCCACCGGCACGCTGCTGCGCACGCTGACGATCGTCGACCGGCTGCCGGCCAACATGGCCTACGAGGCCGGCTCGGCCGAGCCGCCGGCGGCGTGGGACGGGTCGGCGCTGCGGTGGGTGCTGGCGGACGTGCCGGCGGCCGGCACGCGGCTGCGCTACCGCGTGCGCCCGGCGCAGGCGGGGGTGTGGCCGACGAACGTCGAGGCGTTGGGCGACCACGTCGACGGCGTCGGGTTTGCCGGCCGGCTGCGCTTCCCGGTGCCGCGGGTGTCGGTGGCCGGCCCGCGGGCGGCGTTCCTGCCGCTGGTGTTCCAGAACCGCTGCGTCCAGCGCCGCGCCGACGTCGCGCTGGTCATCGACACGTCGACGAGCATGCTCGAGCGCGCCGCGCCTGGCGGCCCGACGAAGCTCGACGCGGCCCGCGGCGCGGCCCGGGCGTTCGTGCGCTACCTCGGGCTGCCGGCGGACCAGGCGGCGGTGGTGGCGTTCAGCTCCGACGCGGCGCTGGTGCAGGGGCTGACGGGCGACGCGGCGGCGGTGGACCGCGCGCTCGCGGGGCTGCCGCTGGGCTCGGGCACGCGCATCGACCGCGGCCTGGCGGTGGCGCAGGCGGAGCTGACGGGCCCGCGCCACCGTGCGGGCGGGCTGCCGGTGGTCGTGCTGCTGACCGACGGCCAGCCGGCGGGGGGCAGCGTCCCCGCGACGCTCGCGCAGGCGCAAGCGATGCGTCAGGCGGGAGTCGCGATCTTCACGATCGGGCTCGGCGCCGACGCCGACGGCGCGCTCCTCGTCGACATCGCGGGCGACGCCGAGCGCTACAGCTACGCGCCGGACCAGGGTGCGCTCGAGCGGATCTACCGGACGATCGCGTGGTCGCTGCCGTGCCGGTGACGGTCGGCGCCCTCGAGCGCCGCGACGCCGCCGCTCACCGCAGCGGGTCGCGGCGCTCGAGGATCCACGCCGAGGAGCGGGGCCTGAACCCGATCCTGGGGTAGTAGGCCTCGGCCGCGGGGGCGGCGAGCAGCACCAGCTTGGAGCGGGGGCCCATCGCGGCCCGCGTCCGCTCGACGAGCGCCCTGCCGATGCCCAGCCTCTGATACGCCACGTCGACGGCCAGCTCGGACAGGTAGCCGACGAACGCGAAGTCGGTCAAGGTCCGCGCCACGCCGACGAGCCGGTCGCCGTCCCAGGCGGTGACGGTCAGGTCCGCGTGCGCGAGCATCGCCTCGATGGCGGCGGCGTCGTCGATCGGCCGCCGCTCGCCGAGCGTCGAGCGCTCGAGGATGTCGACGAACGCGGCGGGGGTGAGGGGGGCGTTGACGAGGTATTCGATCGTGGGCATAGGACACCACGGGGTGGCCGCATCGAACGCGACCCCCGACACGGCCGGGCCGGCGGCAGTCCGGCGCAGGATCTTGGTGGCGATCCCGCATCTCCCAATGGTATCGACGGCCGTGTCGGGGCCCGCCGCCAGCCGTCGCATTCTATGCGGTGCGGGCGTGCCCGTCAATCGACTTGCCGGCCGCACCGCCGCCGGCTGCCCGGAGCCGATCGCGCCGGCGCGCGCAGGTCACACCCATCGGGCAGCGCGCGCCTTCGCGTGCCGGATCGTCACCCGCCAGCCCACGGCAGCCACGCCCGCCACGGGCCTTCCGTCCCGGGACCGCGCGTCGGCCGCGTCGCCGGCCGGCAGTCTGTGCTGCCGAGCCATGCCGCCGCCGAGCCGGTGGCCGGGCTTTCGCGCCGAAACGGCACCCCTGCCGTGGCGCCGAAGGCGTCGCCGCCCACCGCCGCCCCGGCGTCGCCGCCCACCTGCTGCACCGCCACCGCGGCCAGGCCCACCCGGTTGGCGATCGTTCGGCCGTGCGCGTCCAACGCCGCGTGGTCCCACGCCGTCGCGCTGACCACCGCGCTCCCGACGAACGCCGGACCCGCGTGCCCCCACCCGCCGAGGTCGAGGTAGGCCACGGCGCCGGACGCGATCCGCAGGCACGTCACGTCGACCAGCCCGTTGACGTCGAACAGCAGCACCGCTGCGTGCGTCGCGCCGGGCTCGCGCACGTGGTTGGCCACCGCCAGCCGGCTGGCCACCCCGGCGTCGCCCGTCGCGACCAGGTGCGGCACCGCGACGAGGGCCGCGCCTTGGGGTTCGCCCAGGCCCGTGCGCCGTTCGGGCGCCGGCGGGGCCGCCAGCAGGTTGTACGCCAGCGCCGACTCCACCTCGCCGACCGCCAGGCCGCCGCCGCCCGCGCCCCGCCGCCGCATCAGCTCGGCCACCGCCGTGATGTTGGCCCGCGCCGGCGTGGCCGTCGGCGGCGGTGCGCCCGGCGCCGGCGGCATCGGCGTCGATGCCGGCGTCGGCCACGGCAGGCTCTCGACGCGCACGCTGCCTACCCACGGGCCGGGCCGGCGATCGACGGCGGCCACACGGAACGTGCGGCTGCCGAACGGGCACACCCATTCCGGCGGCGTCGCGTCGATCGGCGCCCCATCGGGGTCGAGGAACGTCGCCCGCACCCACGCCGGCGTGACGCTGCTGAGGTTCTGGACGTGGATGCGCGTGTCCCAGCCGCGGTCGCGGCCGAAGATCAGCGGCCCCACGACCGCGGGGCTGCCGGCGGTGAACTCCGGCGGGCCGTCCCAGCTGTAGCGGAGCTCGGCCGGCGCCGCGGCGTACGTCATGAGGGTGTCGTGCCCGAAGACGTCGACCGCCACCGCCAGCGGCTCGCTGCTGTTAAGCCAGGCCGCCCCCTCCCAGCCGTCCGCCACGCACTCGGCCAGGTCGACCGTCTGGCTGGCGCCCTGCGCCAGGTTGAACACCTTGCACGGGCGCGACGGCCGGCACACCCCGCGCTCCTGCACCCACAGCTCGACGCTGGCGCAGTTCGGGCCGCCGTTCTGGACCGCCAGGGCGGTCTCGAACCCGTCGCGCCCGTGGTTGACGAGCGTCACGTGGTACGACGAGATGTCGAACACGTGGTCGCGGCCCCCGAAGTCGCGGCCCCCGATGCCGGCGTAGCTCGCCAGCGCCGTGTGCAGCTTGGACACGTCGCCCGCGCACGACCGGAACACCTCGACCGCCAGGGGCGGCCCGTAGGCGCGCGCCATCGGGATGCCCTGGTAGGCGCCGCCGGTCTCGTAGGCGCGCTTGAGGCTCAGGTAGCCGTCGCAGCGGTACAGCACGTTGGCGTTGAGCCCGCGGCAGATGCGGTCGGCCACCAGGCCCCGCCCGCCGGCCAGCCCGATCGCCGTCAGCGGCCGGGTGCTCAGGCTGTACACCGCGCCGCTGGCGCTGCCGCTCGGCAGGTCGTCGCGCCCGAAGCGCCACATCCCGCCCGGCGCGATGAGCCCCGAGCACCCCACGCCGACGGGTCCGGCGCAGCGCGGCGCGCACGCGGTCGTCGTCCCCCACACCGTCAGGAGGGCCTTGGCGGGCTCGGTCCCGAGGTTCTGCACCTCGACCTCCCCGTCGCACGCGTCTTCGCCCGCGCGGAAGGCCAGCGCGGGCAGGTGCACGGGGTCGGCCATCGGCAGGTACGGCCCCGCCGGGTCCGGCGGGGCCGTCGGC
>QEVT01000336.1 GCA_003576755.1 bacterium
GGCGGCCGACAGCACGGCGCCCGCGACGTGGCCGACGGCCAGGAGCGCCGCCCCGGCGGCCGCAAGCCGGCCTTCGCGGTGGCCGAGCATGTGCCGGGCAAAGGCGGCGGCGGTGGCGCCGCGGCCGCCGGCGGGAACGTGCGGCCGCGGGCCGGGCACCGACGCGGGGATCTCGCAGCATTCACAGGTGGTCATGGCGCCGTCAATGATACTCGATTGCAACGCCGGCGGAACCGACGACGTAACAGATGTGACATACGTTGTCGGCGGCGACGGTCGGCGCCGGCTCAGCCAGCGCACAAGGAGGCATGGGATGCGGCAGCAGCGTCACACGATGCGGTTGGTGATCGGGGCGATCGGCATCGTCTCGGTGTGGGCGATCGGGGCGTCGCCGGCCGCCCGGCCGGCGGCCTTCCTGCCCGGGGCAGGCCGCCTCGCGGCGCAAGCGGTGGACGAGGTCACGGTCCAGCTCGGCAGCGACGCGGCGTCGATCGCGCGCGGCGAGTGCACCCGGCTGCGGTGGCGGGTGGGGAACGTGGCAGCGGTGCGCCTCGACGGCATGGCCGTCGCCGCGGCGTCGAGCCGTTCGGTGTGCCCCGAGGCGTCGCGGACGTTCGTGCTGGAATGGCGGCGGCTCGACGGCGCCGAGGGCCGGCAGGAGCACCGCGTGACGGTGGCGGGCCCGACGGCGGCGCCGCCGGGCCCGGACGGGCCGTTCGTCGCCTACGCGGTGCCGGCGGGGACGGTGGGCAACCAACCGCACGACGGCCCGCTCGGGATGGCCTTCGACGTGGCGGCGCCGATCGCGATCTCGCACCTCGGCGCGTTCGACAGCGGGCAGAACGGCCTCATGCACGCGATCCGGGTCGCGATCTACGACCGCGACGCGATCCAGCCGCTGGTCGCGGTCAGCCTGATCGGGCGCGACGGCGAGCTCGACGGCGGCAGCCGCTTCGTCGCGCTCGACACGCCGCTGTCGCTTGCGCCCGGCTTCCACGGGGCCGTGGTGGCCACCGGCTATGGGTCGGCCGAGCCCAACGGCAACGGCATCGGCGGGCCGGTGCGGTGGACGACGAACGACGGCGGCGGCCTGATCGCCTTCACCGGCACGTCGGTGTGGGGCTATCCCTGCGGCCAGGACCGGTTCGGGATCTTCGGCTCGTGCGCCAACGGCTTCCCGCTGATCGCCGACAGCGGCCCGCACAACCGCTATGCGGCGGGGACGTTCAAGTTCACGCGGCGGTAGGCGCGGACGTGTTCGGCTGCCGTCGTTCGGGGGCAGCCACGCCACAAAGCACAGGGGCGGCCGTGCGGCCGCCCCTGTTTCGTATCTCGCACCGGCCCACGGTCGCCGTGGCCGGTCGTCGCCGACGCGCCCGGCGCCCGGGCGCGGTCGGCCGTTGCCGCTCACACCGTGACGGTCGTCCCGTCGAACTTGGTCAGCGAGTAGCCGCCGAAGGCCTCGTTCATCAGCATCTTCTCTTCCATCAGGTAGCGGATCGCGACCGCCTCGCCGAGCTTGAGCGACTCGGTGGCGTCGGACCGCCAGTGGACGCCGGCGATGTTGCGGCCGATGGCGACGTTGCTCGCCACCTTGTTGAGCTCGCCGCCGACGGTGAGCGCGGGGCCGGTGTAGGGCACGAGCGCGGTGCCGTCGGCGTTGGCGACGACGGGGTTCGGGATGACCCAGCTCTCGTCGAACATGGCCTTGAGCACCGTGACGCACGCGCCGGCGACGGTGGCGTGGCCCGCGCCGTAGGCCGGGTGCGCCGGGCAGCCCTCGGCGAACGCCATCGGCAGGAGGTAGCTGCCGTGGGTGCCGAACACGGCGTCGAGGACGTCGGAGCCCAGGATCTCAGCGTGCAGCGGGTACGAGGCGGCGCCGGTGACGTGGTTGTGGATGCGGCCGGCGAACGCCTCGGGGCGCAGGCGGCGATGCACGAACCACTTCTGGTGCCACACGGTCTGCAGGGCGTGGCGGGCCACGGCGCACAGCACGCTGGCAATGTACGGTGGACCGAACGACCCGAAGCCGCACTGGTTGCTCGGCACCTTGTACGGGTTGCCGTCGTCCATCGGTGCGCCGAGGCTGAAGAGGATCAGCATCGCGTTGAAGTAGGCCTGGAACAACACGTCGATGTGGACCCACTCGCCGAGGTCGCGGCCGTTGCGAATGTAGCGCGGGACCGGGTCGTACGTCTGCGGGCTCGATGGCGCGATGCCGCGCTGGATGGCGAGCCACTCCGGGTAGGCCGTCATGAAGTCGACGCCCGGGGTGGTGGTGCGCATGCGGCGGCTGATGGGCTCGGCGCCGAACGGCGTGTCGAGCCACATGAACTGCGAGACGTACGGGCCGACGGTGCAGCCGGGCTCGACGCCCCGGAAGAGCGTCCCCGGGGTGACCTGGCCGCCGCTCTTCGGGGCCTTGAGGTTCGAGAACGCCGACAGGCTGGTGGCGGCCGCATCGGCCATCGGGTCGGTCGCGTAGTCCTCGAACGGCACGTCGCGCAGGAGCGCCATCCAGTAGTTCTCGGCGATCTCGGCCGCGATCTCGGCGCTGGCGAAGCGCGGGGCCGGCGGCTGCGCGAAGCAGGCGGCGTCGGCGCCCTGCATCGTGAACGGCAGCCCGCCCTGCGGGTTCTTGAGCTGGAGGGTGCCCCCCATCGGGATGGCGGCCCAGTCCGCCGGCTTGCCCGACTGGGCGGCCTTGAGGAACGCCGTGTACGCCGCGGCGTCGACCTCGCCGAGGTCGTTGTGCGGCAGCCCCTTCGAGTAGTTGCCGATCCGGTTGGGATACAGCGTCTCGTCGCCGTTGGGCTGCTGCGTGGCCGCGCCCATCGCCATCTCCATCTGGGCGGCCTGCATGCGGATCTGGTAAGCCTTCTGCAGCCGGGTCTGCGACGGCGCGGGGACGTAGCTCGAGCGCGGGGTCGGCCGCGGGGTTGGGGTCCGCACCTGCGCGGAGGCGGGCACGGGCTGCCCGAGCGCCGCGCTCGACGCGCCGAGGGCGGCCGCAGCCGCGCCGGTCAGGCGCAGGAACTGACGACGATCGAGGGGGCCGGACGTGTCTGCGGCATCGTGCTCCGGCGGCGGCGGTGCGATGGGGTCGGTATGGCTCATGTCTCCCTCGTCAAGCGTATGTGCGTCGCCGACGACGGGAGTGGCTCGAATCGGCAATCCATTCCAAGCGGCTCCCAAACGTTTCGATCCGTCAATCGCCAACGACGTCGAATGCAGTGCCCAACACAGCCCAAGGTCAACGACGCGACGCACCTGCGTCGCACACTGAATTAACAGTATTAACGTCGTGGGCGCGTGGCGGATACGGGTCGAACGGGAAAATGGGGTGAATTCCCCATGCGGGGCGGGGGATGGCGGGTGCGTCGGCAAGCGCCGAGGACGCGGGAGGTCGCGAGCCGGTCTGTCGCGTGCCCAACAGAGGCGTGGGCGGGGCGGGTACGACCAAAGTCGTAGTGCTTGGGGCGAGAAGGTCGCCGGTGGGATGATGACAGACGGGGGCTGGGGGGGTAGACTGGAGGCGATCCGCGGGGCCCCGAGGGGCCGCGGCCGGGTCGAAGGCGTTGGAAGCAGCGATGGGCCGGTCCCTCGGCACGAGCGAG
>QEVT01000337.1 GCA_003576755.1 bacterium
GCCACGCGCGGCGGCGGCGGCTGGCGCTGGGGCGCCGCGGGCGCCGCGGCGGGCCTGGCGGCGCTGACGAAGTACACCGGCCTGGCGGTGCTCGCCCCGGTGGGGCTGACGTGGCTGTGGGCCGCGCGCCACGGTCCCCGCGCGGCCTTCCGGTCCGTCGTCTGGCTGGCGGCGGGCTTCGCGGCCGTGGCAGGCTGGTGGTATGTGCCGAACGTGCTGCGCTGGGGCGTGCTGGTGCCCGCCGAGCTGACCCGCACCCTGATGCCCGAGAACAACCGGAGCCACCCCGCGGGTTGGAGCACGGTGCTGCGGGAGGCGGCCTGGCTGACGCGGTCGTACACCGGCGTCTTCGGCTACGGGGTGGTGGCGCCCGCCGCCTACTTCCGGGTCGTCGACACCCTCGGCGGGCTTGCGGTGACCGGCCTCGCGGTGGCCGCGTGGCGCCGGCTCACGCTGGCGGGCTGGTGGCCGGCCGCACCGATCGCGGCGGCATGGTTCGGCCTCGTCGTCGTCGGCATCCTCGACTACATGCGCACCGTGACGGCCGCCAGCCAGGGACGGCTGCTGTTTCCGGCGGCGCCCGCGCTGGCGCTGCTCCTGGTCCTCGGCTGGTCGTCGCTCGCCCCGGCCGCGGCCGTGCGCCGCGTGCTGGGCATCGTCCCGCCCTTGATGGTGGGGCTGGCGCTGTCGCAGGCAGGCACGCTGGCGCGCGCCTACGCGGTCCCGGCTGCCATCCCCGACCCGGTCACGCCCGACCGGGCGGTGGACGCCCGATTCGACGGGGTCGGCACGTTGATCGGAGCGGACCTCCCGCATGGCGGCAGCGTGCCCGGCGGCGGGCGCCTGCCGCTGACGCTGTACCTGCGCGGCGAGCATGCCGCAACCCGACCGGCCGTGATGTTCGTGCACCTCACCGACGACGCCGACCGGCGCCTGGGCGGCCACGACGGGGTGCCAGCCGGGGGTCGACACCCAACGCTCCAATGGGTGCCGGGAGTGGCGTTCGCCGACGGCTACGGGCTCGAAGTCGCGTCCGTGTCCACCGATACGCTCGCCGTCCTCAGCGTGGGCTTTTACGACCCGGAGGGCGGCGCCCGCCGCGCCGTGCTCGGCGACGGCGACCGGCCGGTCGGCGACCGGGCCGTCCTCGGCCACGTGATGGTACGGGCCGCGCCACCGGACACGGCGCGACGGGGCATCGAGCCGCCGTTCGCCGTGTGGGCGAACGGGATCGCCCTCACCCGCTCGGAGGTGACCTTCGGCCCGACGGGTGCGCCGGAGCGATGGGCCGTCGCGTGGTCGGCGCGCACGCCGGTGCAGCACGACCTGACGACGTTTGTCCAACTCCTGGACCGCGGCGGGCGGCTGGTGGGCCAGATCGACCGCCGCCCCCGAAACGGCGCCGGGCCGACCGACACGTGGGTCCCGGGCTACACCGTGCGCGATGCGTACGATCTGCCAGCGGCGGACGACTGGGACCGGCTGATCGCGGGGTTCTACGACGACGCCGGCCGGCGCGTCCCGCTCGCGGACGGCACGGACCACCATGTCGTGGCCCGGCGACGCCACGACTGACCGACGTTCATCCCCCGCCGGTGTAGAGGCTGGCAGCGCGCACCAGCGACGCCGTGACGGCCGGCTGCTTGAACGCCGCCTCGAGCTCGTCGGCGATCCACGGCCAGCGGCCCGTGATGTCGGCACGGGCTGCGCGCACGTGGTCGAGGTTCGGCGAGGCCGCCGCCAGGGCTTGCTGCAGGCTGGCCAACGCGGCGACGAGCGCCGCACGGTCGGCTTGCGGGACGGCGAGCTGCCGCTGCACCAGGACCTGGAGTCCGGTGAACACGTCGTCGAGCGATGCCGGGGGCGTGTCGGCGGCTTTGGCGGCCGAGGCGTCGGCACGGCCGGGCTGCATCGCCTGGCCCATCATCTGCGCCATGATCGCCCCCAGCCCGGCGCCGGCGCCGAGCCCCATGCCAACCGCGGCCGCGTCGCCGGCCCCGCCGGCGCCGGACTCGAGCGCGCGCGCGGCCTTGAACTTGAGGTAGGCATCGATGTTGCCGATGGCGCCCATCGCCGCCCGCTCGTCGATGGCCTTCTGGGTCTCCTCGGTCGTCGAGATGCTCGTCACGTACATCGACTTCAGGGTCAGCCCGAGCGCCTGGAACTCCTCGCGCAAGCTGGCCGAAAGCGCGGCCGCCACCTCGTCGTACTGCGACGGAAGGTCGAGGAGGCCGACCTTGAGGGTGCCGAGGATGTCGGCAAGTCGGGCGGTGACGATGCCCCGCAGGTAGCCGACGATGTCGGCCGTCGTGTACAGGCCCTGACCGCCGACGATCTTGTTGACGAAGAGCGCCGGCTCCTCGACGGCCATCGCGAACGTGCCGAAGGCCCGGAGGCGTGCGAGCCCGAAGTCCGGATCGCGCAGCGCGATGGGTTGCGGGGTCCCCCACTTCAGATCGAGGAACGTCCGCAGGTTGACGAAGTAGACCTCGGTCCGGAACGGCGACTTGCCGCCGAAGACCAGCCCGATCAGCGACGACAGGATGGGGATGTTCTCGGTGTCCAGCGTGTAACGGCCGGGGTCGAAGACGTCGGCGGCCTGGCCGTTGTGATAGAACACCGCCTTCTGGCTCTCGCGCACCACCAGCTGCGAGCCCAGGCGGAACTCGCCGGAGTCGCCTTCCGGCACGCGGTGCACGATCTCGCTCGGGTTGGGATTGGCCCATTCGACGAGGTCGAGGATGGCCATGGCGCTCGCTCCTTGGTTGGGGTTGGCTTCAGACTATATCAGCTCGGCTTCCTCGGCGTCCAGCCGCAGGCCGCGCCACACGCGGGTGCCCGCGTCGGTCCTTTCGACCCAGAGCCGTCCGCCCGCATCGCCCTCGAACAGCCAGCGCTCACCGGCCACCCGGCGCACGCCTGCGACGTCGCGCACGAGCGCCCCGCCGTCATCCGACCACCGCCGGGTGAACACCTCCTCGGCGGTGGCGACGGTGTCGCCCGGCGGCACGTCGACGTTCAGCGGCTGCTCCTCGAAGAGCACACGCTCGCCGCCGACATCCTCCCACAGGCGCAGGCGGGGCGTCGCGTCGCCGAGGGCGAGGGCGTGGTCGCCGCGGTCCCATCGCCAGTGCCCGGTCACGGCGTGCGCTTCGCCGAGGACCTCCACGCGGCCGCCGACCGCGGCCGCCATCGCCGCCCCCGGGCCCGGCGCCGCGGGCGGAGCCGGTGCCGCCAACGCGGCCAGGCGCGCGTCGAGAACCGCATGCCATCCATCGACGAAGACGCTCGAAGCGCTGGCATCGGCCGCGGCGTGCTCGGCATCGGTGCGGATCGACTGCAGCAGCGCCGCACCGTCGTCGACGGCGGCCAGGAGGGTCACGTCCAATGCGACCAGCCCTTCGCGCGCCGCGCTCGGCAACGACGGGTCGGCCCACCACGCCCCATACCCGACGGCCGTCTGGTCAAGGCGATCGGCGAAGCGTTGGATGCGGCCGATCAAGGCCTCGACGGCCGGCAGATCCGCGAACCGCGCGGCGGCGACGAGCCGGCGCTGCGCGGCCGCCACGGCGTCTCGGCCCTCGCGCGCCCGCCGGGCGGCGGCGGCACGGACGCGC
>QEVT01000338.1 GCA_003576755.1 bacterium
GTCCGCGCGCGTCGAGGCCGCCGGCGCGGGGGCGCCGGCGATCGCGGCCGCCGTCGTCGACCTCGCGCGCGATCCCGCGCTGCCTGCCCCCGGCGTCGTCGCGGCCGGCAGCTACGATGCGTTCCGGACCGACGAGGCCGTGGGGCGCGTGATGGCGCCGCTGTTCCGCCACACGCACACCGGCATGCGCCTGTCGAGCGAGGTCACCGTGCTGAACCCTGGCAGTGCGACGGCCACGGTGCGCCTGCGGCTGTTCGACCGCACCGGCGCCGCGGCGCCGCCGTGCGATGGCTGCGAGGTCGTGCTGCCCGCCGGCGCGGCCCACACCTGGCGGGCCGAGGACACCGGCTTCGCCGCCAACGCGTACGGCAGCGCGCGCGTCGAGAGCGACACCCCGGTGGTCGCCGTCGTCGCCGACGCGTCGCGCGCGGGCACGTTCGACACCAGCATCTACCGCGGCCATGGCGCGCCGGTCGGCAGCGCCGGCGACGGCCGGTGGACGTCGTCGGTCCCATTCCTGAGTCGCGCCAGCGAGTCCCCCGCGGCGACGGCGACGCCGTCGCCGGGAGGCCGCGTCAGCGTCTTCGCCATCGGCTTCGTCGACGCGTTCGGGGGCTCCGACCCGGCGTGCCCGGGTTGCGACGGCGTGTTCGACCCCGAGGACGAGACCCTCGCCTCGCAGCAGCCCCTCCCCCGGCTGACGTACGTGCTCCTCGACGACGCCGGCCAGGAGGTGGCCCGGACGACCTCCGAGCCGCTGGCGAGCCTGCAGCGCGCCGTGCTCGACGTGCCGCGCCTGGCGCCGAACGAGACCTACACGCTGGTGCTCCAGGATCCCCCGCCGTCGGACTACGCGCTGTGCACCAACGAGACGGCCCGGCGCTTGCTGCACCCGGAGGACTTCGTGCTCGGCTCGGTGCGGCGCGACTTCCACTTCACGACGCGGGCGTGCACGCCGCCGTCGCGGGAGCCCGGCCCCGCCGTGCCCACCGCCGGCCCGCCGGTGGCCGCGCCGAAGGACGCGGCGTCCAGCGGCGTCATGGTTGCCAACCTCGGGGAGGAGGCGGCCACGCTCACGCTCGACCTGTTTGCCCAGACCGGCGGGGCCGCTGTCTCCGTCGCAGCCACCAACGTTCCGCGGCTGGGTTCCTACAGCTTCTACCTGCCAGCCTTGCGGGGCGTCGCCAAGGGCGCCCACGCCGGCATCGCCAGCGGCGACGCCGCCATCGGCACCCTCACGCTGACGTCGTGGTCCGGCTCGCTCGCCCAGACCATCCACGACGACGCGGCGCCCGCCACCGACATCGTCGTGCCGTGGGTGGTCAAGGGCGCCGACGGGCAGAACACCATCGTCGCCGTGCAAAACCACGACGCCGCGGCCAGCGCCGACGTCCGCATCACGCTGACGGCCTGGGACGGCACCGCGGTGGCGAGCGTCGACCGCACCGTCGGGCCGGGCACGTCGATCCTGCTCGACATCGGGCGCGACCCCGCGTTCGCGGCGGCGCCGATCGGGTTCATGGGCACGCTGCGGGCGCGGGCGGCCACCCGCATCGCCGCCACGGCCCTCATCGACTACGAGCACAGCCGCCTCGGCATCGCCGGCTTCAACGGCGAGCCCGCCGTGTCGGCCGCGACCACGCTGCTCGTGCCGCTGGCCCGCCACCACGCGCCCGTCGACCCGGCGCGGCCCGCGGCCGGCTGGAACGAGACCCGGATCGCCATCGCCAACCCCGGGGCTGCCGACGTCGACGTCACGGCCCGCTTCACCGGCGTGGGTGGGACCTGTGCCGACGAGGTCCACATGACGACGGAGCCGGCGATGATCCCAGCCGACGGCGTCGCGCTGTTCGACCTGGCGGCGCCCGGCGTGCCCGAAGGCTGCGCCGTGGCCGCCAGGTTCGACGCCACCGGCGGCGTGCTCGGCGTGGCGTTCGACACGGTCGAGGCCGCGGCAGGATCGATCGTCCGGACGGCCGCCGCGTACAACATCTTCCGGGGCTCCGACGCGGCGCGGACCACGCCGCTGCCGATCGTGCGCCGCGTGCACACCACGCTCAATCTGTCGACCGACATCGCCGTGATGAACCCCGGGACGGCCCCGGCCGCGGTCGAGGTCGAGGTCTTCGACGCCCGGCTGAACACCGTCATCGGGTGCGGGGCGCCGTGCGCGGCGACGATCGCACCGGGCGCGACGCACCTGTTCGTCACCGATGCCTTCACGGCCTGGCCGCTCAACCGCTACGGCAGTGCGACGGTGAACGCCGACCGGCCCGTGCTGGTGACGGCGGCGGACGTCTCGCGCAGCCTGACGGCGGACGCGAGCATGTACCGGGCGGCGGGCACGGGCGCCGCGGCGGGCCCGGCCGAGCGGGTGCGGCCGCTGCCGCTGCTGCTGAACCAGGCGATGGCCCGGCTGCCGGGCGGCCCGCTCGTCGCCCACCAGACGGCCGCGTCGCCGCCGGACCCGTCGCCGCTGGCGCTGGTGCCGCTCGTCAGGGTCTACCTGCCGCTGGCATCGCACGCCGGCACGGCGCGCTGAGCTGCCGGACCCCGGCGCGCGGACGGCGATGGCGCGCCGGGGTGGCGTTGGCGGCGGGCGAGGGGGACCCGAAGAACACGGATCCCCCTCGCCCCCGTCACCTTTCCGGCCGCCGCGTTGTCGTAACCCTGTGATACCATCCGCCCGCCGCGCCGCCGCCCGTGGAGGAAGCGTGCCGCTTGGCCACCCGCACACCGCCCGGTCCGCCCGAGCCCCCGGCCCCCGCCGCCCCGCCGACCCGCGACGCCGACCTCGTGCGGCGGGTGCTGGCCGGCGACCCGGCGGCGTTCGGCACGCTCTACGACCGGCACGCCGACCGCGTGTTTCGTTATGTGCACTTCCGCGTGCGCGAGCCCGAGACGGCCGGCGACCTGACACACGACGCGTTCGAGAGCGCCCTCAAGGGCCTGCCGGCGCTCGCCGATCCCGACCGGTTCGGGGCCTGGCTGATGCGGATCGCGCACCATCGCGTCGTCAACCACTGGGTCGCCGCGTCGCGCCGTGCCCCGCCCGTGCCGCTCGGCGACGGCGACGACCGCCCGGATGCCGGCGATGACGGCGCGGCCGATGGCGCGGGCGCGGGCCTGGCATCGCCGGACGACGTCCAGGCGATCATCGAGCGGCGCCTGGGCATGGCCACCGTGATGGCCGAGGCCGAGCGGTTGACGGAGGCGCAGCAGCACGTGCTCGGCCTGCGGTTCGCCGCCGGCCTGACGCTGCGCGAGACGTCGGACGCCCTCGGGCTGTCGGAAGACGCCGTCAAGCAGCTCCAACACCGAGCGCTCACCCAGCTGCGCAAGCGTCTGGGCGCACGGGAGGGACCCGCGTGACCGCGCCGACCGTCGATCCCCGCGAGCCACAGGCGGCAGCGCTCATGGACGCGCTCCAGGCCTGCCTCGCCCGCATCGAGGCCGGCGCCGCACCGATCGACGCCGTGCGCGCCTGCCCCGAGCCCGCGCTGCACCCGCGGCTGGCCGGGCTCGTCGCCCCCGCGGTGGCGCTCCACGACGGCGGGGCACTGCCCGAGGCCCGGCGCGCCGCCATGCGCGGCGCGCTGGTCGGCCTGGC
>QEVT01000339.1 GCA_003576755.1 bacterium
TGGGCGATCGCGTGGTCGACGTCCTTCTTCGGCTACGCCATGTCGGTCCGGTACCCGTCGGACGCGTGGCTGCTGTTCGTCTTCGGGCCGTTCGTCGGCGGGGCGCTCGTCACGGCCATCGTGGAGGGCCGCCCTGGCCTGGCGGCCTTCTTCGGGCGCATGGCCCGCTGGCGCGTCGGGCTGCGGTGGTACGCCGTGGCCGTGCTGTTGCCGCCGGCGCTGCGGCTCGCGGCGCTCGGGCTGAACGTGCTTTCGGGCGCGGCGATCGCTCCGGATGCCCGGTGGCCGGGCCCGCCCGACCTCCTCGCCGAGTCGCTGGTCTTGTCGGCCCTCATCGCCGTGGCCGAGGAGCCGGGCTTCCGCGGCTTCGCCCTGCCGCGCCTGCTCGAAGGGCGATCCGCGCTGGCGGCCAGCCTGGTCCTCGGCGCGCTGCACACCGTGTGGCACCTCCCGCTGCTCGTGGCCGGCGAGGAGTCGCCGGTCATCGTCCCGATCATCGTGGCCGGAGCCGTCGTGATCACGTGGCTGTTCAACCACGCGGGCGGGAGCGTGCTCGTCGTGATGCTCCTGCACGCGTCGGTGGACCTGTGGGTGGGGGTGTTCGACCGGCTGTTCGCGCCGGCGGACGCCGCGGCGCAGACGGCATGGCTCGCCGTGGCGTACGTGGCCTCGGCGCTCGGGCTGGTCTGGCGCGCCGGGCCGGAGCTGGGGCGGCGGCCGGGGGGATAGGGCGCCCGGCAGAGGCAGGCGAGGACGCCCGTCGCAGCCGCGGCGGGCGTCGGTGGCCAGACGCGGGTGGAAGGTGCGCCGCAGCGGGCGCCGACCGCCACCCGGTGGGCATGTGCTCGGCGGGCGGAGCGGCGGCACCCGCAGGCGCCGCGCACGTCGCGATGGCCTCATCGCGTCACCGCCGATTCCGGCATCCCCGACGGCAAGCCGTGCAGCCGACGCAGCGGATCACGGATGGCGGTGGGGTCGATCGTCCGCCCGGCGGCCGACGGCAGGGGCGATCGACGGCATCACGCGAGCGGATCCGGATCTCGACGCGGCGGGCCTCCGAGAGGTCTTGCGTCTCGGGTGGCGGGCCGGGCGGTGCGCGGGGCCTGTCCACGACCAGGCCGCCCGTGGGTTAATCTGCGTCAAGCCGTCGTCCATGGCTCCCAGACCATTCATGCGGAGGCGCGACCATGATGACCGGAATCTCCAGACGCGCCGTCGTCCGTTGGTGTCGTGTGGTTGTGCTCGCCATCTGCGTGCAACCCGTCCTCTGCCCGCCGCCCGCGGCCGGCCCCGCCGGGGCCGCGCCGCTCGGCCAGGCGGACGAGGTGCGCTCGCACCCGTGCGACGTCACGCTCGACCGGACGGTTGCCCCGAGCGTCGTGCTCCTCGGGGAGCAGGCTGCGGTCACGCTGCTCTCGACACACGGGTGCGGGGACTGGCTCCAGCCTTCGGCGATCATGCTCGTGCTCGACAACTCCGGCTCGGTCTTCGGGGGGCCGGCGCAGAAGCTGCGCGACGCCGGGGCCCGGTTCATCCGCCGGCTGGACCTCGACAACAACCCCCAGATCCGGGTCGGCGTCGTCCACTTCGACCACCGGATCGTCGTCACGTGCCTGCCGGTCAGCGGCCAGGCCAAGGCGCTGAGCTGCCTGCGCCCGCCGGCCGGTGGAGGCGAGACCAACCTGGCGGGGGCGATCGAGGAAGCCACGTTCGCGCTGAGACAGGCGCGCCGGGCATTCGAGCCGCCGTGCATAGAGCCGGAGCTCTTCATGATCGTCTTCTCGGACGGTTATCAGAACCACCCCGCGGGGACGTCGTGCATCCCCGATGTCGTCAACGCCGCACGCAGCGCCAAGTCCGCCGGCATCACGGTGGCCACGTCGTGCGTGCGCAACAACCCTGGCTTCGGGCAATCGTGCGAAGAGCAGTGCTTGCGCACCGCCGCGCACAGCTCCGCCTGGTACCGCCCGGTCGAAACGTTCGACCAGCTCTCCGACGCGTTCGCGCGCCTCGCGGAGATGGTGGCGCAGCCGGTGATGCTCGACCATCTCACCGTGGTCGAACAGCTCTCGGAGCATCTCCGGTTCGTGCCCGGCAGCGCCGACCCGATGCCCAACGCGGTGTCGTCGGATGGGCGAACCCTTCGGTGGTCCATCCCCGGCACGAAGCTTGGCAACGACACGCCGCTGGCTTCATATCGGGTGCAACCGCTGGAGCCTGGCCGGCATGCGATCGGCGAGGGATCGGCGGCGGATGCCCAGTCGTCCGACGGGTGCCCCGTGTCGGTGAGCATCGCGCCCGACACGGTCTTCGCGCTGCGCCCGTTTCCCCCGACCGCCACGCCGACGGCCACGCCGACGGCGACCGCGACGCCGACCCCCGTGCCCACGGCCACGCCGGTCCCTAAACCGATCTACCTGCCGGTCACGCTGCACGAGGCGTGCGCCGCCCGGCGCGTCCACGTCGACGTGGCGCTGGTGATCGACATGTCGACGAGCATGGATCGCCCGTTGGGCGGCACCACGACCAAGCAGGCGGCAGCCATCGATGCCGCCAAGCGCTTCGTGTCGGTGCTGGACCTGGTCCCCGACGGCGCCGGCCGCTCAGACCGGGTCGCGGTGGTCGGCTTCAACGCTCGGGCCTGGATCGAACACGGCTTGACCGACGACGCCGCGACGCTGAGCCGGGCGCTGGACGGTCTGCCGGCCGGGCGGGCGGAGTTCACGCGCCTCGACCTCGGCTTCGAGACGGGGCTGGCGGCCCTCCGGCCGGCGCTCGGCGCGGTCGATGCGACGCCGATCCTCGTCTTGCTGACCGACGGCCTCCCCAACCGGGTGCCGCCCGACCCCGGCGACGGCACGGTGGAGACGACGGTCCGCAAGGCGGCGCAGCGCGCGAAGGACGCCGGCGCCCGCGTCTACACGATCGGGATCGGCGAGCAGGGCGAGATCAACGCCGCGCTGATGGCCCAGTGCGCGACGTCGCCGAACGACTTCTTCTACACGGCGACCACCGAGACGCTCGCAGACATCTACACCGGCATCGCGCGCACCCTGGGCTGCCCGGGCGGGCGGCACGCGTGGGACCGGCCGTGGCCGTGAGGCCGGGGCGGCGCCGACGAGCGGCACGGCCTCGCCGTCGGCGTCACCGTCGACGTCGGGCGGCTCAGCGGGTTGACCGACCGGTTCGCGGCCATGGTCGACGGATAGGTCGCGGCCCATCCCGTCGCAGACGGCGTCGAACGCGTGTTGCAGCTCAACGGTCGCGTCGGGATCGCCGGCGAGCGGCGGGACGGGGACGATGGGCACCGCCATGTCCAGGCCGATAGGCCGGTCGTCGATCACGGGCGATCTCGGCGCTCGGCGCGACATGGACCTCGCCCACTCGGCGCCTTCGAGATTCGGATCCATCCCGCGGAAGCGTGACGGCCTGCGGGAAGCATGGATGGGTGGTGAGAGCCGGGCAACCCGGTTGGCGTGCCGAGCGTCGGGGGGCGGCCCCGCGGCGGTCATGACGACCGGGGCGCCGCGCCCCATCGAACGGCATCGACGCGGAGCGGCTCACGAACCGCGCGCTCCCACCCGCCGATTCCCACCA
>QEVT01000340.1 GCA_003576755.1 bacterium
GTCCATGGCTCACCTCTTCTTGGCGGAAGAATCTGAGCCGAGGGTAGCCTGCTTGCTTATGTCTTGTCTACCCAACCCTCAAATGGACAAAGTCGAGCTCAGATCCAGGCACATCGTGATAGTGAAGGGTTGGTTGAACGTGGGATTCACATGTTGACAAGATGGGGGGGGGGAATGTGATACAATGGGGTTGCGGTATTGGGGCCATCACCCGAATCCGGCAAGGCGCAACTGGGCCTGCACGGTAATGATGCGCAGCGTTCGCCGGCGTCCGGCTAGATTACGGCGTGGTGGTGTTCCACTCCGTTTCGCTCCCTTAACGAGCGTTGACCAGCCGCGGCAACGACTGGTCAACGAACTGCCCTCGACGACCTGGTGACCATGCGAGAGCAGCTTCACGGACCATTCTAGGCCGGGCTTTCCGTTCGTCAAGCCCGTCAGCATGGCTCCATGTCGAGGACAGTGACACCTCCCCGAGGGACCCGGCGGCAGTTGCCGCGGCGGTCCCGCACGCAAGGTCAAGGAGTGCACTGTAATGGTTGCGCATCCGTCTTCTCTCCCCAGGTCGCGCCGCCGCTGGCCGGCGCCCTTCGTCGTCGTGATCGCCCTGCTGGCCGGCTTCCTCAGCGGCTGGGGCGCCGACGTGGCATCCGGCGTCGATCCGGCTCGACCGGGCGCGATTCCGGTGGCCTACGCCATCGACTGCCAGGCGGCCAACACGGCGTGCAGCGGCGGGACGACAACGTCGCTGCTCAACGTACTGCACCAGGTGCCGCAATCGGGCTCGACGCCCGCGCAGTGGGTGCAGCCCGACGACGGTGAAACGTGGGAGATCACGGCCCACTGGGTGGCCGCGCCTCCGTGTGTTTCCGGCCAGGAGCTCTTCGAGGTTGCCGAGGCCACCGTGTCGTGGAACGGCGGTGCCTGGGTGCTCTCCAACGTCGACTTCACCGACAGCATCGTGGACATCGACATCTGCACCACGTCGGACTCGTGCTCGGGCACGAGCGGCACCCACGCGTTCGGGTACAAGTTGATCGTCGACGTGAATGATCCAGAGATTGGCACGAACTTCAACCTCGTCAACGTGAAGTACGAGACGACGGCCATCGACGACGGCGACATCATAGTGTTCGACAACGGCCCGACAATCACGTGCAACAGTCTCGGAGCGGCGGTGAGCCCCACGAGCCAGACGTTCACGGCCTTCGACAACGGCCCGTGGAACAGCTCGCGCTGCGCCTACAATTGCTCCACGGGCGGGTCGAGCCCCTCAATGACCATCACGTACAACTGATAGACGGAAGCCAGATGAGCCGCGGGCTTCAGCACGATGTCACCCGTCACGAACCACCGAATAGGGTGGGTGTCGTGTGTTGGCCGATGCTGAAGCCCGCGGCAAGGGCTGTGGTATGTTTATTCGCACTAATTCCCGTCCTCAGTATGAACCCCGCTTCAGCCGAGAGAATATCTGGACTTGCGCAGGACAGTCGCCCTCAAGATGTTCCTTTGGCGGACTGGGTCGTCGTTACCGAAGACAGCGGCGATCGCAATGATGATGCGGTAGGGTGCGAGCGCATCACCCTGTTCGACGTGCGGACTGGCGATCGTCTGGCCCAAAGTGAGTTTCACGCATCGCCCGGCCAGATCGCTGCGACCGAAAATGGAGAAGTCGTCGTCTCTCCGGTTAACAACAGCACGCTTGCTTGGTTCCTCCTACGCCCGCTGTCAACCACATGGAAGTCGGTGGTGATTCCCGATCCCCGTACGCCGATCCTCGGGGTCCAAGGGGGGGCGGTCGCCTTTGCACTCGGCGATTCCGCACTGCTTATGCCGCGCGCCGACGGCATCGAGAAGTACGCCGCATCGATGTTGTCACAAACAAGCCTGGGGCCGGTGCAAGGCACCTTTCGGTCTGGGGCGCCGGCGGCGATGTTGGTCTCACGCGACACACGCACAGTTCATGTCGTTGGCACAGACGGGTGGATCCACACCGTCGATGTCGCGACGATGACTGCCGTGGCTCCACCGCTCGCGTACGAGCCCGTTGAGCGGGACACGCGTTACCGCATTCACGAGACGTTTGCGACCCTTAGCCCTGACGACCGATTCCTCGTCATCAACATGGGCGACCGGGCTTCACTCCAGGTCGTTGACCTTAAGGATCGCGTGAGGAAGGTCGTACCGCTCACCACTCTCCGCCGAACCAGGGGCGTCAGGTTCAACTTCGCACCTGCTGCCTTCGGACGACTGGCGGTCCACGGCGGCGACGAGGTTGGCGTCTTCGAGTTTCGCGGTCTCGATCCTCCGGTCGAGCGGGCGACCGTCCGCGTGCCTGACAGTTCGTTCATGAACCACTCACGATGCAGTGGACGCTTGGCCGAGACATATCGTGCGTCATTCCGTTTCGGCGCCATCGCGTGGACGGGCAGCGGGGATGGCATCATCGCGGCCGCGGGCATGGCATCTGGCGCCGAGTTCCGTGTCTTCGACTACACAGAGGCACGCATGCCGTACCTGTCAGAGCGCATGGATCTCGATGCTTGCGTCGGATCTTCCGACCCGCGTGCAAAGTGCCCCCTCCCCATCGACATCCACACGCTCAACGGCCGGCTGTGGGTGCCCACCGCCACGCCGCTCCCCACCCCAACCACGACATCCAGCCGCACGGCCACACCGCCGCCCACCCCAACACCCACAGCCACGCCGTCCACCACGCCGACCGCAACCACCACGTCGACGCCCAACCCCACGGCGACGCCAACGCGTACACCCTCACCCACGCCCACCCCAACCTCCGCCCCCCGCCCGGCCTACCTGCCGCTGGCGCTCCGCGAGCGCTGCGTCCCCGACCAGCGCCAGGTCGACGTCGTCCTCGTCATCGACGCCTCCACCAGCATGCGCGAGCCCACCGCCGCCGGCCGGCCCAAGATCGACGCCGCCGTCGCCGCCGCCCGCCTCCTCGTCGGCGAGCTGCGGCTCCAGGCCGGCGACCGCGCGGCGATCGTCGCCTTCAACGCCGCCGCCACGCTGCTCCAGCCGCTCACAAGCGACCCGGCTGCCCTCGACGCCGCGCTCGCCGCCATCGCCATCGGCTCCCAGACCTGCCTGCCGTGCGGCGTCGAGGCCGCCGACACCGAGCTGACCGGTCCGCGGTTGCGCCCGGCCGCCCAGCCCGCCGTCGTCGTCCTCACCGACGGGCGCTCCAACCCCCGTCCCGCCGCCGAGGCCGTCGAGCGGGCCGCGGCCGCCAAGGCGCGCGGCGTCGCCGTGTTCACCGTCGGGCTGGGCGACGACGTGGACGCCGAGGCCCTCGCCGCCATGGCCAGCCGCCCCGCCTTCGCCTTCCACACCGCCGACGCCGAGGCCCTCGCCGGCATCTACCGCGCCATCGCCGTCGCCATCCCCTGCCCGCCCGGCACGTTCTGGGGCCAGCGGCAACGGCGCGACGCCGGCGGTCGGGCTGGAGTCACCCCCATTCGGCGGACACCATCAACCCCTGACGGCGTGACAGAACGTTCGTTCCGTTTCGGCGCTGAGGCTGCCCGGGCGGCGGGTGGCAGATCCTGGGAGCGCCGGCTTCCAGCCGGC
>QEVT01000341.1 GCA_003576755.1 bacterium
GTCGTGTGCGCCGCGGCCGGCACGCTGGGGGCGCGACCGCCGGCGGCGGGACACGCCGATCGCGGGGCGCGGCCCGCCGTCGCGTCCCGCGACCCGCACCCCCCGCGCCCATCCGCCGACGACGCCGTGCCGCTGTGGCTGCCCGGCGGGTGGGTCGACTACGCGCCGAGCGGGATGCCCGACTTCTCGCAGTGCCGGCCGGAGTGGAGCCGCGCCGGCCCGCCGGGACAGCCGGGCCAGTGGACGTACGGCGGGCCGGCCGCGGCGGCGGATGTGCTGTGGTGGCTCGACTCGATGCACGAGCCCGATCCGCGGCCGCCGAGCCAGGCGCACGACGGCCACGCGCTGGTCACGGCCTATCCGGCGTTCGGCCCGCCCCGCGACGACCACAGCACCGCCAACCTCGGCCCGCTCGTCGAGGACCTCGCCGTCCGCGTCGACACCGACGGGCGCCGCTCGTCGCGGGCGGTCCGCGGCACCGCGTGGGAAGCCTTCACGGCCGGCATGACGGCGTACGTCGCGGGCCGGCGGCTCTCCGACGCGTACGCCGTCGCGTCGGTCGAGGCCCCGGGTGCGGCGTGGCTCGGTGCGCAGGCGGCGCGCCGCGCCGGCGTCGCCTTGCTGCTCGGGGTCTGGGAAGCGCAGCCGGACGGGTGGCGACGGGTCGGCGGCCACTACGCCGCCCTGGCCGGCGTCGGCATCGACCCCGCTGCCGTGGCCCTCGCCGACCCGCTGGCCGACACGGCCGCGCTGGGCGCCGCCGGGCGGGCGCTGCCGGCCGGGGCCGACGCCCACAGCTGCCGCACGGCGCCCCGGGCCCACGACGACGCGGCCGCGGTGTCGCACGACGCCTTCGCGCTCGTCGGCGAGCCCGCGCTGCCGGGCGGGCGCCGGGTGCTGGCGGGCTACTTCACGCCCGACAACGCGGGCGAGGCCGCGGCGTTCCAGGGGCTGAACCCCAGCGCGGCCCTGACGGCGCACGCCGCCGAGTGGCGGCGCGGCACGGTGGTCATGGCCGTCGATGCCGCGCTCGCGCTCGTCCCGGCGCCGACCGCGGGGCCGTCGGCGGCATCGAGCCCGACGGCGACCGCGGGCCCGACGGCAACCCCGAGCCCGACGGCGCCGTCGACCGATGTCGCCACGGCCACGCAGCTCCCGGACCCGACGCGGGCGGCGACCCCGACGGGGGATCCGACGGCCACGCGTCGGCCGGATCCGACCGAGACCGCGGCGGCGACGCCCGGCGCCGGTCGCTGGGTCGTGATGCTGCCGCGGCTACAGCGGCGGTGACGCCACCGCCCTGTAGGCGTAGAGCACCTCGGCGACGCTCCACGCCTGCCACGGGCATCCCCCCGGCCGGAACGGGGCATCGCCGTCGAACACCTCGCCGATCGACCCCAGCCCGGCCGCCGCGAGGTGCGGCGCGATGCCGTCGAGGAACGAGCGCGCCAGGTCCGGGTCGCCGTAGACCCGGTGGTGGGCCCGCACGAACGGCCCGAGCAGCCAGGCCCACGCCGTGCCCTGGTGGTAGGCGGCGTCGCGCGACCACGGGTCGCCGGCGTAGCGCCCGGCATACGCGGGTTCGCCCGGCGCCAGGCTGCGAAGGCCGTGCGACGTGAAGAGGTGGCGGGCGCAGGCGTCGACGACGGCCCGCGCCGCCTCGGGCGCCAGCAGCGGGGACGGCAGCGCCACCGCGATGATCTGGTTGGGCCGCAGCGCGGGATCGGCCAGCCGGCCGTCGGGCTGACGCACGCCGGCGGGGCCGTCGACGACGTCGAAGAGGTAGCCGCCGGCGGCGTTCCAGAAGCGGCTCCGAAAGCTCGCCGCCGTCCGGTCCGCGGCCGCCGCATGCGCCGCCGCGGCCGGCGTGTCCCCCACCCGCGCCGCGATCGCGGCCGTGACGCGCAGCGCGTGGTGCCAGAGCGCGTTGACCTCGACCGGCTTGCCGACGCGCGGCGTGAAGGCATGGTCGCCGGTCTTGGCGTCCATCCACGTGAGCTGCGTTCCCGGCCGCCCGGCGCGCACGAGGCCGTCTTCGGGATCGACCCCGATGGCGAAGCGTGTGCCCCGGCGGTGCCAGTCGACGATGTCGACCAGCGTCTCGTACAGGTCCCGGGCCAGCGCGTCGTCGTCGGTCGCCTGCAGGTACGCGTCCAACGCGTGGAAGAACCACAGCGTCGCGTCGACCGTGTTGTAGTCCGGAGCCTCGCCGGCGTCCGGGAAGCGGTTGGGGAGCATGCCCCGGCTGGCGAAGCGCGCGAAGGTGCGCAGGACGCCGGCGGCCACGTCGGGCCGGCCGGTCGCCAGCGCGAGCCCGGGGAGCGCGATCATGGTGTCGCGCCCCCAATCGCTAAACCAGGGATACCCGGCGATGATAGTTCGGCCGTTTTCATCCCTCCCTGTGGCCCGTTTGACAATAAACTGGTCGGCTGCCAAAACAAGCTGTTGCATGGGCTTCTCTGCCCACTGAGTACTGAGTATGGAGTACTTCCCTACCCCCCTGGCTTTCTCTAACAGGGTTTGTTCATAGCCTTGCCGTTCTGCATAAGCAACATCACCATCCAGTTGGGGGGATGTGGCGGTGCTGGCGACCACTGTCACCGATTCGCCCGGCTGCAAGGTGACTCGTAATAGTGCGCCATACAAATGGTCTTCCTGAACATCATTTTGGCCGCGATACTCTTCGATGCTTAAGAAGAAATCTTCGTACCAATCGAACTGGGGCCGCCATTCGCCTCGGTTGCTGAGGAGCGAGAAGGGGGTTGCGCCGTTGAACATAGAGATGTGCAGGCCATTGGAAACGGCCGTTATTCTAGGCTGCCATTCGTTCATCATGGTGGTGCTGTGGTAATCGCGGTAGTTGATGAAAGTTTTGGCCTCCAGCGTCAGGGGGCCGGTGGCACGTGCCAGACGGTATTGCACATAAGTGGTATTAGCTCCCGACTGCATCCAGATACGTTTTTCTAGCAGGGCATTGGCACAGGCAAACGTCCACACGGGGGTAGTGCCTTCCAGGTGAAATCGGTTGAGGTGGTGGTGGCCGTTGGGTTCTACTGTGCCGCTAGACCAGCGATTATTGAACAGGGGGTAAAAACGGCCGCTTTCGGGGTAGATACCATCATATTCGGCCGTTTCATCCAGCTTTGTCACCAACAACGTGCGTCCCAACGGTGGTTGCAAGGCCGCAATCAACAACCCGTGATACCGCCGGGTGAGCATACCCGCCACCGTGCCAGAGGCAAACCCACCAATGCCATTTGTCACCAGCCATTCCCGTTTTTCGGCCGTTTCCAGATCCCCACAAACTTCCCGCCCAAAATCCAACAGCATAACGGTAATCTCCTACAAAAATATACTGACAAAGGGCATAAACTGACATTTTCGGGCTTATGTGGCAAGTTGCAAGTGGCAGGTAGCAGGTTATTTGTGTCAGTGTGATTTGCCACTTGCTACCTATTACTTGCCACCAAGAGAAATGTCACTTTATCACCTCGCTGGGTATAACTATCACTCATCAGCTTTCAGGTTCTTACTGATCGCTAATAGCTAAAAGCTAAAAGCTTTTTTGGAACTTCTGCCAG
>QEVT01000030.1 GCA_003576755.1 bacterium
GACCGACCCGGCGCCGCGCGGTCGCGCTTCGCGGCGCCGCGCGCCGGGGGCCGGCCTGGCTTCACGTCGACCGACGCGGCCACGGCCGCCGACGCCGCGACCACCGGACGCGCCGACCCGGCGGCCGCCGAAGCCGCCGGCAGCGTCGTGCTCTCCCCCGTCGCCGACGCGTTCGTGATCTCCGGCAGCGATGCCGGGAAGAACTTCGGCGCGTCGAAGTCGCTCAAGACCATGAAGCCGGCCAAGGCCGGCGGCGAGGCCACGCAGTCGTACCTGCGCTTCGACGTCGGGGCCGTGGGCGGCATCGCCTGTGCCACGCTGCGGCTCCACTGCACCAACGACTCGCGCGACAGCTTCGACGTCGTCGTGAGCCCGCTGGAATGGGACGAGCCGACCGTGACGTGGAACAACCAGCCGGGCGTCGGGAGCGCCGTCGTGGGGTCCGCGCGCGCCACCAAGGTAGGCCAGTGGGTCGAGGTCGACGTCACCGCCGCCGTGCGCCCGTCCGCGCCGCTCGCGCTCGCTCTGGTGCCGCGCTCCACCGACGCCTTCGCCGCCAGCTCGCGCGACAGCGCCACCAACCCGCCGGTCCTGGTCATCGAGACCACGCAAGCGTCGCCTCCGCCGGCCTCGCCGTCCACGCCGCCCCCGGCGAACGCCGGCGGCCCCATCGCGGCCGACGCCGACACCTACCTGCGCTCGACGCGGCCGACCACCAACTTCGGGGCGGAGAAGCAGGTGGTGGTCGAGGACGACGACGGCGAGAGCCTCGGCCTCGTGCGCTTCCGGATCGGCGACGTCGGGATCATCGCCCAGGCCACCGTGCGCCTGTTCGTCGAGCGCGCCGGCGACGGTGCCGACGTCCGCTTCGTCTCGGACAGCGGGTGGGACGAGGCGACCGTCACGTGGAACACCCGGCCGGCGGCCGACGGCCCGGTCACCGGCGTCATCGACGACCCCCGCACCGGCCGCTGGGTCGAGGTCGACGTGAGCACGCTGGCGACGCCCAACAGCCGCCTGTCGCTGGCCGTGGTCCCGCGCTCGGACGGCGCGTTCGCGTTCACGTCGCGCGAGGGGGCCAACCCGCCGCAGCTCGTGGTGACCACCGTCGCCGTCGAGGCCGTCAACCTCGACTGCACCCTGGTCATCCCCGACAAGCCGCTGACCGCGCAGGGGCTGGCCACCCCGTACCAGCTCGTCGCAAGCGACCCGGCGCAAGGGGCCTGCCACCAGTACGTCGTCGACCAGCGGGCGTTCGTCGAGGCCGCGATCCTCGACCCCAAGACCGGGCAGGTCACGCTGTACCATCCGCTCGTCATCGACAAGGGCACCGTGCCCGCGATTGCCCCGGTCGCTCCCCAGCTGCCGCGGGAGGCCGTGGTCGGCATCTGGCTCGGCTTCAACGGGGACGTCCTGCGGCAGCGTGGCGCCGCCGCCAACGCCCTGTCGCGCGGGCGCTGCAAGGGCGGCCTCGACGGCGACGCCATGGGCCAGTTCTCGCAGTGCAACGCCGAGGCCTTCTTCGCCGCCGCCAACCGCGCCATCGCCGACGGGAAGCTGGTGCCGCCCCCGCTCGGCACCGGGGCCGACGGCCTGCCGTGCCCGACCGTCCGGGACTTCTTCACCGTCGATCAGGACCAGAGCGACAACGTGCTGACGACGTACCTCCTCACGGCCGACGGCCGCCTCGCGCAGAACACCGCCGACAATCGGCGCGCCATCGGCGCGGGCGCCAAGGTCATCGCCAACCCGAGCGACAACCGCGTGACGGCGGTCCTCCTCGACGGCGCGCTCGGCTGCACGCCGTGGACTGCGCCCAGCGTCGACAACCCCGGCGAGATGGTGCCGTCGCTCGCGCTGAACGAGCTCTCGGCAGCCCGGTGGCAGACCGAGCCGCAGGCCACGGTCCCGCTGCTGGATCCCTTCGCGAGGCTCGAGAACGGGTCCCCCAGCCTGGCCAAGCTGAACGTGCACCGGGCCGGCGTGGGCCAGCCGCCGATCGCCTCGATGGACAAGGCGACCAGCCATCAGGTCGCCTACTGCCGCGACCTCCGCAGCATCCAGCCCGCGCGTCTCTTCCGCAACCGCGAGCGGCTGGCGGCGCGGCCCTCTCCGTTCCCCGACATCGGCGACAGCGCCTTCACCTTCCTGGTGACGCGCTTCAACGTCTCGTGGGACCTCCTCAGGTGCGAGCGGGTGATCGGCCTCGCGAGCCCGATCACGCTGCAACAGGACGCCAACGGCGTCACCGTCGGCGCGACGCTCGGGCCGTAGCCGCGGGCAGGCGCCGCCCAACGCGTCGGCGCCGTTCCCGCGGCCCGGGTCGGGCGATCCGGATGTCGGCCGGGCCGCCCGATGTCGCGCGGCCCACGGACGGCACGCGGCGCGCCCGACGGTTTCCGCCCGCCCGGCTGGACTTACCCACGGAGGAATCTCGTGTTGCGTTCGGAGAAGGACGCCCCGGCCGCCGTGCGCCGCCGCATCCGCGGGATGCGCGCCGTGGCGCTGGTGGCCTATCTCGGGGTCATCGGCCTGTGCTTCGCGTCGTCGTGGGGCCCGCGCGTGCTCTGGGCCGCGCTGGTGCCGGTGTTGCCGTTGTGGATCATCGCCGTCGGCTTCCACACCTGGCGGCAGACCTGCCCGCTGGCGGCCCTCGGCGCCTTGGGCGTGGCCATCGCGTCTCGGGGCGACCCCGCGCGCCGGGCGCTTGGGCGGCCGCCTCGCCCGACGGGCCGGCCGCCCCGCCGACCGCCGGCATGGTTCGAGCGATGGTCGTTCGTCGTGTCGCTGGGCGTCCTGTCGGCGATGCTGGTGCTGCGCCTCGTCGCGATCAACGGCGACGGAACCTGGCTGGGCGTCACGCTGATCGGCCTCGCGCTTGCGGCTGTGGCGACCAACCTGGCGCTGGGCGGGAAGTCCTGGTGCAACTTCGTCTGCCCGGTGGGGGTCGTCGAACGGATCTTCACCGATCCCCGGCTGCGCGAGACGGCCAGCTCGCAGTGTGCGGCGTGCACGGCGTGCAAGAAGCACTGCCCCGACATCGACCAGGAGGGCGCCTACTGGAAGGACGTTCGGCACCCCGCGCGGCGGGCGGCCTTCTACGCCTACCCCGGCGTCGTCGTGGCGTTCTACGCCTACTACTGGCTGCGGGAGGGCCGGTGGCAGGGATTCCTCGACGGCACGTGGCTGCGCACCGGCGCCAGCGCAAGGCTCCTCCTCGGGCCGGGCTTCTTCTTCGCGCCGCGCGTCCCGGCCGTGGTGGCGGCGTCGGTGACCATCGGGGCGCTGGCGCTGGCGAGCTACACGCTGTTCGACGTCGCCGAGGCCGCGGCGGCTCGGTGGGTGCCGGATGCCGAGCATCGCCGGCACGTCGTGCTCACGCTGGCGGCCTTCGCCGCCTTCAACCTGTACTACGCCTTCGCCGGGCCGCCGGCGCTGCGGCGGGTCCCCGGCGCCGCGCAGGCCCTGGCGTTCGCGGTGCCGGTCATCTCGACATGGGTGGCGGCCCGCCGCTGGCGCCAGACCAGCGAGGGGTTCGCCCAGGCCCGCGGCGCGCGGCGGCTGCTCCCGCTGTGGACCCTCGACACGCCGCCGCCGCGCGACCCGGCGGCGGTCCTCGCCTTCTTCAAGGGTCAGGAGATCGCGCGCGGCGCCCAGCTCGGCGCCTACCGCGAGGCGCTGCAGCGCGTCGCGCTCGAGTGGCCGATCCGCTCGCGCGACATCCGCCTGCTCGAGCGCCTCCGGGCGGACCTCGCCATCGGCGAGCCGGACCACCGGCGGCTGGTCGCCGCCCTGCCGGACCCGCAGCGCCGCCTGTACGAGGCGAAGGAGGCGGCCTACGCCGAGAAGCGGCGGGCGCAGGCGGCGGGACCGCACGCCGCGGTCGGCGCGCGCCCCGAGCCTGCGGCCCGGACGATGACGCACGTGCGCCGGCCGCTGAATTGACCGGCCCGGCGGCGGCCGGTACCATCTCGCCGGCGGCGCGCGGCCGGGCCATCCGCGGCGACGCACCCCGTGCCGCGGCGTGAGTGTTGCCTCGATGAACGTCATCCTCCCCGTCGCCGGCCTCGGCCTGCGCATGCGCCCCCATACCCTTCACCGGCCCAAGGCGCTCGTCCACGTCGCCGGCGACGCCGTGCTGGGCCACGTGCTCGACGACCTGGCCGGCGCCGTGAGCGCCGACCGCTGGGTCTTCGTGGTGGGCCACCTCGGGGCACAGGTCGAGGCGTGGGTGCGCCGGCGCCACGGGGCGCTCGACGCCCGCTTCGTCGTCCAGCCCGAGCCGCGCGGGCAGGCCGACGCCATTGCCCTGGCGCGCGCGCACCTGGCCGGCCCGGTGCTGATCGTCTTCGCCGCCGACACCGTGTTCGACATCGACCTGGCGGGCCTGGCCGCGCTGCCGGCGGACGCCGACGGGGCCGTGCACCTCATGCGGGTCGAAGATCCGGGGCGCTTCGGGGTGGCCGTCGTCGGACCCGACGGGGCCGTGACGCGCTTCGTCGAGAAGCCGACGGCGCCCGTGTCGGACCTCGCGGTGGTCGGGGTCTACCACGTGCGGGACGGGGCGTGGCTCGCGCGGGCCATCGACCGATTGGTGGCCGAACGCCCGCCCACGGCCGGCGAGCACTTCCTGGCCGACGCGCTGCAGGTCATGGTCGACGAGGGAGCCCGGCTGGTCGCCCGCCCGGTGCGCGCCTGGGTGGATTGCGGCACGGTGCCGGCCACGCTCGCCGCCCAGCGCTACCTGTTCGAACGCCGTGCGCGGGCGGCCGCCGAGCCCGCCGGGCCGACGACGTCGCGCATCATCCCTCCCGTCTGGATCGCGCCCGACGCCGAGGTCTCCGGCAGCGTCGTCGGTCCGTACGTCCACCTCGGGCCGGGCTGCCGCGTCGCGGGGAGCGTCGTCGGGCCGTACGTGAGCCTCGAGGGCGAGGCCCGCGTCGAGGGCGCCGTGGTGCGCGACGTGTCCGGCGCCACGGGCGTGGCGATTCGCGACGCCGTGGTGACCGGGAGCCTCCTCGGCGCCGGCGCGACGATCGCCGGCACGGCGGCGCGCTACAATATCGGTGACGGATCGACCGTCCATCCCCGGGGAGGAGACCCATGACCCAGGTTGCCGCCCGCGAGGCCGTGCTGCCCGGCCTCAGCCAGCGCGTGCGCGACGTGCCGCCGTCGGGCATCCGCAAGTTCTTCGACATCATCGCCACCATGCCCGACGTCATCTCGCTCGGCATCGGCGAGCCCGACTTCGTGTCGCCCGAGCCCATCCTGCACGCCGGGCAGCGCGCCCTCGAGCGCGGCCTGACCGGCTACACGTCCAACAGCGGCCTCGCCGAGCTCCGCCAGGCCATCTCGACCCACCTCGAGCGACGCTACGGCGTGCGGTACGACCCCGACACCGAGATCCTGGTGACGGTGGGCGTCAGCGAGGCGCTGCACCTGGCGGCGCTGGCGCTCGTCGAGCCCGGCGACGAGGTGCTCGTGCCCGAGCCGAGCTACGTCGCCTACCCGGCCGTGGTCACGTTCGCCGGCGGGAGGCCGGTGCCGGTGCCGACCCACGTGTCGAGCGGCTTCCAGCTCGATGCGGAGGACCTCGACCGCGCGGTGACGCCGCGGACGCGCGGGCTCCTCTTCGGCTCGCCGAACAACCCGACCGGGGCCGTGATCAACCGCGAGCGGCTGGCGGCGATCGCGGAGCGCGTGCTGCGGCACAACCTGTTCGTGCTCTCCGACGAGATCTACGATCGGCTGGTGTACGGCGTCGACCACGTTTGCTTCGCGGGCCTGCCGGGGATGCGCGAGCGGACCATCACCCTCGGCGGCTTCAGCAAGGACTACGCGATGACGGGCTGGCGGGTGGGCTACGCGTGCGGCCCGGCCGAGCTGATCGCCGGGCTGCGCAAGATCCACCAGTACATCATCATGTCGGCGCCGACGGCCGGGCAGCACGCGGCCGTGGCCGCCCTGACCGACCCGGCCGCCGAGGCGGCCGTGCAGGCGATGGTGGCCGCCTACGACCGGCGCCGCCGCACCATCGTCGACGGCCTCAACGCCATCGGCCTGCCGACGTTCGAGCCCCACGGGGCGTTCTACGCCTTCCCCGACATCCGGCCCACCGGGCTGGACGGCGACACGTTCAGCACGCGCCTCTTGTACGACTACAAGGTCGCCGTCGTCCCCGGCGAGGCGTTCGGCGCGTCCGGGCGCGGCTACGTGCGGTGCAGCTACGCCACGTCGCTCGAACGGATCGAGCAGGCCCTCGAGCGCATCCACGACTTCGTGCGGCCGTTGGTCTAGGCCGGCGGCCCCGGCCGCTGCCCCTGCCCGCCGCCGGCCAGCGCGACGATCCGCGCGCTCGACGCCGGCGTGCTGAAGTACCCGAAGTGGTCGCACGGCACCTCCGACACCGTCACCCGCTCGGCGCCGCGCAGCCGCTCGAGCTCGCGTGCGCTGTGCACCGCGATCACCAGGTCGTTGTCGCCCTGCAGCACCAGGTCGAGCAGGGCGTCGGTACGGTCGCCGAGCCGCCGCGCCACCCGCGCCCAGGCGGTGCGGGCCTCCGGGCGCAGCTCGTTGCGGCCGATGACGACGTGGTACCGAGCCGGTCCCGGCAGCGCCGCGTCGTTGAGCTGTCGATAGAACGGCGAGCCCGGTGCCAGGTCGTCGAGGCCCTGCACGTGGTCCGCCACGTGCTTGAGCGCCCAGCGCGCCACCAGCGCCGGCGGCGTGGGCCCCGCTTGATTGAGCAGCAGCGTCGCCAGCCACACCACCGGTCGCTTGACCCGCGCGATCGCCGTGCCGTTGTTCGGCGGGCCCGCCAGGAAGGCGCGGTCGACGAAGGCGTGCCCGCCGAAGCGCTCGATCATGCTGCGCACGACCTGTGTGCCCATGCTGTGCGCGAAGGCGTCGACGTGCACGCCGTCGTCGGGCCCGAGCCCTGCCGCGCGGAGCGCGCCGGCCAGCGCCTCGCCGTTGGCCGCGATGCCGGTGCGGACCGTCTCGTAGTCGAAGCTCAGCACGTGGTCGTACACGATGCCGTTCTCGCGCAGGAGGTCCACGGCCGTGCCGATCAGCCAGTGCGTGTCCGACGTGAAGCCGTGCACGAAGAGCGCCACGCGGTCGCCGGCCGCGATCTCGCCCGGCCGCACCGCGCGGTAACGGATCTGCCCGCCGTCGACCGTGTCCGCCCGCTCGCCCTCGCCCGGCGGGTCGCCCGCGACGGCGCCCGCCGGGACGAATCGGGCGTGGTGCAGGCCCAGCGCCGGCGCCGGCAGGTCGAACGTCTTGAAGAGGTACAGCCGGATCGCGCCGCCGAGATCGCGCCGCCCGGTCACCGCCGGCGCCGGCTCCGGCAGCCAGGTCACGTCGACGCCGGCGCGATCCCCGTCGGCCAGGCGGCCGACGGGGTAGTACAGGTCGCCGTCGAAGGCCACGGCCAGCACGCCGGCGCCCGGCTCGATGGCCGCCGGCAGGCCGAGGCGCAGCGGCGACTCCGGCCGGATCGCGTCCCACGGCGCCGCGTCGGACGAGAGCTCGATGACCGCGCCCGCCGCCCCGACGGCGCCCGACTCGGTCAGCCCGCGCGTCGCGAGGGTGCCCAGCTCGAGCGGGGCGAAGACCGTGGGGTGCGGCGCCAGCCCCGGGGGCGGCTGGAGGTCGCTCCCGTCGCCGTCGAGCGACCGCGTGCTCTGCGTCGCCGTCAACACGCGCACGTGGGCGCTGAAGCCGGCGGGCGCCGTGACGGAAAGCCCGTGGCCGGCGTCCACCGTGGCTTCGGGCACGACCGCCCGGCCGGCGCGGCTCGCCGGGCGGGTCGAGAAGACCGTGACGTCGACGGTCGTCCAGTCGTCGCCGCTGCCTTCCGGCGGGCCGAAGGCGCGGGTGCGGCTGCCGTTTGCAGCCGACGCGAGGAGGTCGTCCAGGGCCGAGCGGTCGCCGAGGTTCCTGGACAACGACCGCGTCGTGAACGGCGTCTTGAGCGCCGTCTGGGTCAGCACCGCGAAATCCACCGGCCGCAGGGTTGCGATCAGCTTCACCGTGTCGCGCCCCTCGGGCATGCCGCCGGGCAGGCTGACCGCGAGCTGTTCGGCCGGGACGAACGAGCGCCCGCGAAAGACCGAGCGGCCGGGCTCGAGCGCCTCCTCGGCCCCGAGGGGGAACGGGTAGAGCACGTCGACCGCCCACGACGGGGCGAAGTCGACGAGGGCGACGTACACCGGCACGCCATGGTGGTTCTGGATCTCGAAGACCACGAGGTCGCCGGTCTCGAGCGCGACCTCGCCGCCCGGGCCGGGGGTGAGCGGATCGATCGCCGGCTGGCCGTCCGGCCCCGCCACCACCTGGCCCTTCGCGTCGATCCGCAGCCGGTGCAGGGCCAGCGTCACCCGGCCCGCCAGCGCGCTCGGCACAGGGTTGGCGATGCGCTGGCCGTTGCGGAAGCGGGCGATGTGCGCCAGGTCGCGCGCCAGCCCGTCGAGGTCGCCGGCGGCAAACGGCGCGACGAGCGCGCTGCCGGCCGGATCCTGGACCACGAGCCGGCTGCCGTCGGCGACGATGCGCAGGTCGATGGCGTCGTCGTCGACGACGTCGACCAGGCCCGTCACGTCGGGATCGACGGTGTCGCCGGTCGCGGTCAGGCGCTCGCGCACGCGGCGGGCCGCCGCGTCGTCCGGCACGTCGACGCGGACGCGCTGGCGCAGGCCCGCGAAGTTGAAGCGGGTGACGGCCGCCCTGGCGGGCCACGCGATCGCCGCCAGGTCCGGGACCGCGCCGTCCGCGCCCGGCGCCGCGACCGCGGTGCTCTCCGTGGCGCCGACGTCCACGATCGTCGCGGTCGCCAACGGCGGGCCGGCGGTCGCGACCGTTCGCGCCGACGCCGGATAGAGCGCCACCTCGGAGCCGGCGGTGAGCCCGTGGGCGATGCCGCCGGCCAGCACCAGCCGGTCGCCGCGCGGCCCGACGACGTCGATCAGCCGGTCGCGCGCCGGCCGCGCGCCGCCGAGGACCACGCGCCCCACGTCGCCCTCGCACTGCGGGGTCTGGTCGGCGAAGCGGCTGTTGACCTGCGTGCGCACGCGGGCGTGGAGCTCGGCGTACGTCATGGGCGCGTCGGCGGGCATCCGGTCGAGCGCCTGGACCACGAAGTACGAGAGCGCGCCGTGCCGCCGCACGCCCTCGCCGGCGGGGACCGCCATCTCGTTGGACTCCTCGCGGTCGCGGCAGCCGGCCAGGAGCACGTGCCGGCCGGCCGGCACCCAGTCGCTCGGCCCGCTGAACCCGCGGGTGGCGCCGGCGGCCGCCGGCGGCCGGCCGGCGGGTTGCGGGCGGAGGTCCGGCGGGCAACGCCGCGTGCGTGCGACGCCCTCGGCGATGGCGCGGGTGCCGGATCCGCTGTGGCACGCGTCGAGCACGATCGTGACGTTGTCGGTCAAGGCCGTCAGCTTCTCGATGCGCGCGGCGAGCTCCCAGTCCTTGACGTCGAAGACGTCCGGCAGCCGGCTGTCGTGGGCCACCAGGGTCTCGTCGAGCCCGTCGGGCTCGGTGCCGGTGGGATCGAGCGCCTGCGACCCGTGGCCGCTGTAGTGGAAGAGGAACGCCGGCGACGGCTCGGGGCTGCCGGCGGCGGACCAGGCGGCCGCGGCGCCGATCAGGTGGGTCTCGAAGGCGTCGAGGATGGCCGCGCGGGTCGCGGCGCCGTCGGTCAGCCGCACGATGTTCTCGGGCGGCACGCCGAAGCGGTGCTCGAGCAGCTGGGCCATGGCGTCGACGTCGTTGACGCAGCCGCCGAGCGGCGGGACCTGGGGGCTGGCGTAGGCGTCGATGCCGACGAGAAGGGCGTGCACGGAGGGCTGGGTCATGGCGGGTCTCCTGGTTCCGAAGCGTTGGGCACCGGTATGGTACGCGGGCGGGTGGTGGCGGCGCAATCGAAATCGGACAGCTTTGTGGACAGGATGGCATAATCGTCGGCGTCGAACGACCCATCATGCAAGCCGCCCACCCTCCCAGCGACCTCGACGCGTTCGAGCTCGTCGTCGGGCTCGAGACCCACGTCCAGCTCGTCACGGCCAGCAAGATGTTTTGCGCGTGCGCCGCCGACGCCGACCTCGCCGCGCCCAACACGCGCACGTGCCCGGTGTGTCTCGGCCTGCCGGGGGCGCTGCCGGTTCCCAATGCCCACGCCGTGGCGTTGGCGGTCCGGGCCGCCCTGGCGCTGGGATGCACCGTCCACGCCCACACGCGGTTCGAGCGCAAGAGCTACCACTATCCCGACCTGCCCAAGGGCTATCAGATCAGCCAGTACACCCGACCGTTGGGCACCGGCGGCGGCCTCGACGTCGACGTCGAGGGGCGCGCCGGGCACGTCAGGCTCGAGCGCCTGCACATCGAGGAAGACACCGCCCGGCTGGTCCACGCGGCCGGCGAGACCCGCGTGGACTTCAACCGCGCCGGCATCCCGCTCGTCGAGATCGTCACCCGGCCCGACCTGCGCTCGCCCGACGCCGCCGCCGCGTACGTCGAGACCCTGCGGCACCTCTTGCGGTGGATCGGCGTGTCCACGGCCGCGATGGCCTCGGGTGCGCTGCGCGTCGACGTCAACTGCTCGCTGCGCCGCTTCGGCGATCCGGCGCTGGGCACCAAGGTCGAGATCAAGAACCTCAACAGCATCGCCGCCGTCCGCGCCGCGCTGGCGTACGAGCGGCGCCGCCAGGCCGCGTGCCTCGCGCGCGGCGAGGCCGTCGCCCACGAGACCCGCGGCTGGGACGAGGCCGCCGGCCGCACCACGCCGCAGCGCGGCAAGGAGCACGCCCACGACTACCGCTACTTCCCGGAGCCCGACCTGCCTCCGCTGGTCCTGCCCGAGGCCTGGTTGACCGAGCAGCGCGCCGCCCTGCCGGAGCTGCCGGCCGCCCGCCGCGGCCGCCTCGTCGCCGCGCACGGGCTGCGGCCCGAGGACGCGCGCCTGCTGACCCGCGACCGGGCGACGGCGGACTACTTCGAGGCCGTGCTGGCGACGGACGGCGCCACGCGCGCCGACCCCGAAGCCACGCCCCCCGGCCCTGGGGCCGGACCGGCCCCCGCCCCGGCGACATCGGTCGCGGCCTGGATCACGGGGCCGCTGTTCGCGGCGCTCTACGCGCGCGGCCTCGACGTCGCGGCCGTGCGGAACCACCTTCCGCCCGCGCACCTGGCGGCGCTCGTCGCGCTGGTCGCATCCGGCGTCGTCACCGCCAACGTCGGCAAGCGCGTGCTCGGCGAGATGATCGACACCGGCAGCCGTGCCCGCGACATCGTCGACCGCGACGGGTTGGCGCAGGTCGACGACGCCGCCGACCTGCGGCGGATCGCCGAGGGCGTCGTCGCCGCCAACCCCAAGGCCGTCGCCGACTACCGCGCGGGCAAGACCGCCAGCCTGGGGTTCCTCATCGGCGGCGTCATGAAGGCCACGCATGCCCAGGCCAACCCCGACGCCGCGCGCCGCGCCGTGGTCGAGGCGCTCGAGCGCAGCGCGGGAGGGTGACGCCCGCACGCCGGGCTCAACCGCCGCCGCAGACCAGCCGGGTCGAGACGCGGGCGTAGATCGCCGCCAGGTCGGCGGCCGTCGGCGATGGGATGAAGTGCGCCGGCGACGACGCCACCGCGCGCATGAGGCCGTCGTCGACGTCCGGCCCGAGGCCGATGGCGTAGACCACCGCCCCGGCCGCCTTGGCGGCCGCGGCTTCGTCGAGGACGGGCGGCAGCGGCCCGTTCTGCAGGCCGTCGGTGAGCACGACGATCGCCGACTGCGCGCCGGCACGGCCGTCCGCGGCGAGCACGCGGCGCGCCTCGGCCAGCCCGGCGTCGATGCGCGTGCCGGGCTCCGGGCTGAGCCGGTCGAGCGCCGCGTCGACGCCGGCCAGGTCGCCGGTCAGCCCCGTCAGGCGCCGCGCCGTCTCGTTGAATGCGACGACCCCCACGCGGTCCGCCGGCAATCCCAGCAGCCGCACGAACGCCCGTGCCGCCGTCCGTGCCGCGTCGAGCTTGGTGCCGGCCGCGCCGGCGGCGGCCGGGTCGGCCATGCTGACCGACGCGTCGATCACGAGGACGACGTCGACCGGGCGCGCCTGCCGCACGCACGCCTCGCGCAGCGCCAGCGGGAGGTAGGCCGCGAACCGCTCGGGCGCATACACGGTCACCTCCGGCACCGGGAAGACCAGCCGTCCGACGGCGCCCGTGGCGTCGCGGTAGTCGGCGGCGGCCTCGACGTTGGTCGGCCAGGTCCCGACCTCCAGCGGCTCGAGACGGTAGGTCAGCCGCAGCGTCGGCGCCGCGGGCACGCCCCGCAGCGCCCACGTCAGCGTGTTGGCCGGGGCGTCGAACACCGCCGCCGGGCGGGCCGAGCCGGGCACGTAGCGCATGTTGGCAGGGATGCGGTCCACCACCGTGACCGTCTCGAAGAGGCCGTCCTGGGGCCGTGCCTGCACCAGGGCGTCGGCGAAGTCGGCGAGCGCCCAGCTCGGCGGGTCGAAGAGGATCCGGCCGCCCTGGCCCTCGAAGAGGCTGACGAAGGCCTCGTCGGCCTCCTGCCCGCCCTGGAAGACCAGTGCCGCCAGGTCGATGCCTGCCGCCCGCGCCGCCTCCAGCGCCGCGAGCGTCTGGTCCTTGGGGTTGGCATCGGTCACGATGAGCAGCATCGGCCGCGCCGCGGGGTCGCGGGCCGGCCCCGTGAGGTTGCGCACCGCCAGCTCGATGCCGCCCGCCATCTGGGTGTCGCCCATTCCGACGAGGGCCGAGACGTGGCGCGCCACCGCCACGAGGTCGCGCGACAGCGGCAGCGCCAGCGTCGGCGCGTCGGCGAAGGTGACGAGCGCCACCTCGACGGAGCGGGCGTCGAGCCGCGTCAGCGTCTGCAGCACCGAGCGCTGGGCGGCCTCCATGGCGTAGCCCCAGCTCATCGAGCGCGACGTGTCGAACACGATGGCGATCTGGACCGGCGTGGCGGTGGCCGGGCAGGTGCCCTCGACCTCGAGCGTGACGTCGACCGTGCGGCCGAGCGGGATGCGGCCCGGCGCGGCGCGCTTGTCGGGCCGCGCGGCGCAGGCCCCGGGGCCGGGGACCGGCTCCGGCGGCGGGACGGCGCGCGGCTCGAACACCCACACGCCGGCCTGGACGATCTTGGCGATGGTGCCGCCCGACGTCCGGTCGATGTCGGTGTACGGGACGAGCACCCGCCCGTCGTCGGCCACGGCGATGTCGCGCGCCTGGAGCGTGCGATCCGGGACCGACCACTGGGCCTTCAGCGCCCCGTCCGGCGCGTGCCGGAACGCCCAGCCGCCCCTGCCGAGCACGAACACGTCGCCGTCGGGCCCGACGCTCGCCGCGATCGGGCTGTCGAGCGTCGGCCAGGCGGCGATGCGGTGGCCGTCGAGCCCGCGGACGTCGATGCGCGCCAGCCCCTGCTCGGCCAGGTAGATGCGGTCTCCGAAGAGCGCGATGTCCGACGGCGGGGCGACGGGCCCGGCCGCCGCACCGGCGCCGTCCGGGGCGATCGGCCAGTGGGCCACGATCGCGCCCGACGCGTCGAGCACCACGACGCCCCCGCCGCCGACGTCGAGCACCGCGATCCGTCCCCCGTCGGCATCCATCGCGCCGAGCCGCGTCACGACGTCGCCGTCCCACAGGCCGTCGAGGCATGCGGTCCACTCCGGAAACGCGTCGTCCGGGCGACGCGTGACGCACGAGGCGTCCATCGTGAACGTGGCGCCGCCGTCCTGCGCCACGTCCCACGCCCAGCCCGCCTCCTGTGCCCGCCCGCACACGCCCATCTGGCCGGCGAGGTCGCCGGCGAGCGTCCAGTGCTGGGCCGACTGCGGCTCGGTGGCGCGGGTGCGGTACTCCACGCCGGGCCGCGCGCCGCTGATGCTGAAACGGCCTTGCAGGACCGTGGCCGACGCACCGGCCGCCACGCGCAGCGGGTACACCGGGCCCTCGAGCGGCGGGCGATCCAGCGCGCCCGCCAGCGCGTGCGGCGCCGGGCGGACGGCGGGTTCGGGGAACGCGACGAGCCCCTGGAAGTGGCAGTGCGACAGGCCGCCGAGCACGCCGCCGCCGGGCGGCACGTCGAGGCTCACCCGCCCGGTCCAGCGCTGCCCGCGCAGCGGCGTGATGGGCTCGGGCTCGCGCAGCGCGAACACCTGACCGTAGCGGGCGACGAACACGCCTGCCGGCCCGACGGCGACGTCGATGCCGAACTCGAACGGCACGGTCTCGACGTACGTGTGGTCGGGCGCGAGGACGATGACGCCGGCGACCGGCGCGGCCGCTTGTCGGGGCCCGTCGACGGCGCCCCATGCCGATGGCCCCGGGGGCGGTCGCGGCCCGCCGCCGCCCGGGTTGGGCGTGGGCGGGATGACGATCTCGTGGAGGACGTACACCGTGCCGTCGCGCGCGACGTCGAGACGGATCGGGGTGTCCATCTCCGGCGGCTTGACGGTCTCGAGGTACTGCCCGCCGGCGTCGAGCACGTCGACGGCCGACGGCCCGTGGACGTCGGACTCGGCCGCGCGTGCCAGGTAGATCCGGCCGTCGGGGCGCACCCCGACATCGACATAACGCTCGGCCGTGAAGATCGCCCAGTCCGGCGTGCCGTCGGCGGCCGTGACGTCGAGGCGGGCGCTCGGGCGGCAGCGCTCGCAGCTCGTGCTGAGGATGCGCAGCGCGCCGTCGGCGCCCACGTCGAGCCGGGACGGGCTCACGTCTTGGCCCAGGTCGGGGATGCGCCAAACCGAGCGGGGCGTGCCGTCGGCGTCGAGCACGTGCACCGCTTCGTGGAAGGCGTCGAGCACGAACCGCCTGCCGTCGGGACCGGAGCTGACGTCGGCGACGTCGCCGTACCGGCCGGGCGTCAGCGCCCACGGCCGGTCGCGCCAGGTGTCGACGCGGACGTAGGTCGTGACGGCGGGGACCTGATCCGGTGCGGACGGGCCGGCGGCGGTGGGGGTGGTCGTGGCCCCGGCGAGCAAGCCGATCGACGCGGCGGCGACGAGGGTGGGCGCGAGGCGGGCGACGCGATGCATGGAACGGACCTCCGGGCGGCGGGCGATCGGGCTTCGGCGGGGCGGCGCGAACGATGCCGCATGCGGCGGCCACCGTCAAACGGCCACCGTCAAACGGCACCGGGCATGCATGCCGTTTAACGTCGGGGTGCCGCCGATGGGTAGCGCGCCGGCCGCACCCGGCGCCCCTGGCCGGCAGGGCCGACATGGCGCGCCGCGGCCCCGCTTGCCGAACGTTCGGCGTCCGCTACAATCCGCGCCGACCCGTCACACGAAAGGCACCCCCTCGGCCATGACCGGCCCCCCTTCCATCGACGGCGACGCCGCCGCCCAACCGACCGACCTGGCGATCGCGCAGGCGGTCCGCCCGCGCCCCATCGCCGACGTCGCCGCGGACATGGGGCTCGCGGCCGATGACATCGAGCCCTATGGCCATGGCGTCGCCAAGATCCGCCTGAGCGCCGTCGACCGCCCCGGCCAAGGCCGGATGGCGAAGTACGTGCTGGTGACCGCGATCACGCCGACGCCGCTCGGAGAGGGCAAGACCACGACGAGCATCGGCCTGGCGCAGGCGCTGCGGCGCACCGGGCGGACGGCGACCGTCGCCCTGCGGCAGCCGTCGATGGGCCCGACCTTCGGCATCAAGGGCGGCGCGGCGGGAGGCGGCTACAGCCAGGTCGTCCCGATGGAGCGGATCAACCTGCACCTGACCGGCGACATCCATGCCGTGGCCGCCGCCAACAACCTGCTGGCGGCGATGATCGACAACCACGTCTACCACGGGAACGCCCTCGATGTCGACCCCTACAGCGTGACGTGGCGGCGGGTCGTCGACGTCAGCGACCGGGTGCTGCGGCAGGTCGTGACCGGGCTCGGCCGGAAGGTCGACGGCCCGCCGCGCCAGACCGCGTTCGATATCGCCGTCGCGTCCGAGGTGATGGCGATCCTGGCGCTGGCGACCGACGCCCGCGACCTGCGGGCCCGGATGGGCCGGATCGTGTTCGGGTACACGCGCGACGGGCGGCCGCTGACCGCCGACGACCTCGGGGCGGCCGGCGCCATGACGGCGATGATGCTCGACGCCCTCAAGCCGAACCTGGTGCAGACGCTGGAAGGCACGCCGGCGCTGGTCCACGCCGGCCCGTTCGCGAACATCGCGCACGGCAACAGCTCGATCCTCGCCGACCGGGTGGGGATGCACGCCGCCGACTTCCACATCACCGAGGCCGGGTTCGGCGCCGACATCGGGGCCGAGAAGTTCTTCAACATCAAGTGCCGGGTCAGCGGGCTCGTGCCCGACGTGGCGGTCGTGGTCGTGACGGTGCGCGCCCTCAAGCTTCACTCCGGTCACCACCGGGTGGTGCCGGGCAAGCCGCTGCCCGACAGCCTGCGCCCGGCCAACCCCGACGAGGTGGCCGCCGGCGCGGCGAACCTTCACAAGCAGATCGAGAACGTCCGGCTGCACGGCGTCACGCCGGTGGTGTGCGTCAACTGCTTCCCCACCGACCACGCGTCCGAGATCGACGCGATCCGGCGCGTGTGCGACGGCGCCGGCGTGCGGTGTGCCGTGTCGCGGCACTGGTCGGAAGGCGGAGCGGGCGCGATCGAGCTGGCCGACGCGGTGGCCGCGGCCGCCGCGGAGCCATCGGCCTTCCGGTTCCTGTACGCGCTGGACCAGCCCGTCCAGGCCAAGGTCGACGCCATCGCCCGGCAGGTCTACGGGGCGGCCGACGTCAAGTACGAGAGCCTGGCCGAGCGCCAGATCCGGCAACACGAGGCGCACGGGCTGGGCGGGCTCCCGATCTGCATGGCCAAGACCCACCTCAGCCTGACCGACGACCCCACGCGCGTCGGGGCGCCGACGGGGTTCACGCTCCGCGTCCGCGAGGTCCGGGCGAGCGTCGGCGCGGGCTTCCTCACGGTGTTCCTGGGCGAGATCAGCACGATGCCCGGCCTGCCGAGCCACCCGGCCGCCGAGCGGATCGACATCGACCCCGCGACGGGGGCGATCGTCGGCCTGTCGTAGGCGAGGTACGACGCCGGCGACCCGTCACTCGACCGCGCCGTGCGCACGGAGCAGGTCGGCCATCGCGTGGTCGCCGCGGGCCACGGCCGTCTCGAGCGCCGTCTTGCCCTGGAAGTCGCGCCACCCGAGGTCCGGCCCGGCGTTGGCGACCAGCCAGCCCGCCAGCGCGAGGTGGCCGAGCCGCGCGGCGTGGTGGAGGGCCATCGCCGCTCCGGCCTGCGCGCCGCGCTGCCAGAGATCGCCGACCAGCCCGGTGTCGCCGCTGAGCGCGGCATGCGCCAGGAGCGGGATGCCGTGCGCGCCCACCGCCCCGGCGCCGTCCGGGTGCTCGGCCAGCAGCCGGCTCACGTCGTCGCGTCGGCCGAGCATCGCGGCCGTGCACAGCTCGAGGGGGGCGCCGCGGGCGAGGAGGTACTCGGCGATGGCGGGCTGGCCGACGTGCGCCGCGCCCTGGATGGCCGTCTCGGTGTCGCCCGGGCGCCACTCGAAGGGCGTGTTCAAGAGCTCGGGGGTCTGCGCGAGCATGGACTCCACCGTGGCGAGGTCGCCGTGCCCGGCGATGACGAAGGCGCGGATGCGGTCCGGAGAGAGGTCGGGCATGAACGTGCTCCTTGGCGTGGGGTCGGCGGGCGCTCGGGCGGCGGGCGGTCTCGCGTCGAGCGTAATGATAGTGCAGACGTGGCCGATGCCCGCGATGTCTGGTAGTCTTGGGTGCATGCCCCCGTCGATCCTGCCGTACGGCGACTGGACCCCGACCGTCGCGCCGGATGCCTGGATCGCGCCCGGGGCCGTGGTGATCGGTGACACCCATCTCGGCCCCGGCGCCGTGGTGCTCTTCGGGTGCGTCCTCCGCGGCGACATCAACCGCATCTCGATCGGCGCCGGCACCAACATCCAGGACCTGTCGATGCTCCACGTGGCCGACGACTGGCCGTGTGTCGTCGGCGACGGCGTGACGGTCGGCCACTGCGTGATCCTCCACGGCTGCGTCGTCGAGGACGGGTGCCTGATCGGCATGGGCGCGCGGGTGCTCAACGGCGCCCGCATCGGCCGCGGGAGCATCGTCGCGGCCGGCGCCGTGGTGCCCGAGCGCATGCAGGTCCCGCCCGGCAGCCTCGTCGCCGGCATCCCCGCCGTCGTCAAGCGCGCGCTGAGGCCCGACGAGGCCGATCCCGGGCGCGCCTGGGCGGCGAAGTACCAACGCGTGGCGCGGGCCTATCAGACTGGGCGTGCCTTCCGGCCGAACGCGGGGCTCGACGGGGGCTGAGCCCCGGGACGCCTGGGCCGGCGCTGCGCTTGCCGCCGTGCGACGCCGTGCTCACGATGCCGCCCTTGCGCACGGGCGTGCAGTTTCGTGCAATACCTCCGAAGTGCTTGTCACGATTGGATTAAGATGTTATAGTGATAATAACCAGCGCGCGATCGCCTCACGCCCGATCATGACTCCCGCGGCGCTGCCTCGCCGATTGGATTGAGCAGTTGAGAGGGGGAAGTCTCGTGAAACCTCGGTGGATGTGCCCCATGCCGGCCGCCAGGCCGCTTCTGAACCGTTGGCCCCACGGCGGCGTCGCCGTGTTTGCCGCAGGACTCGCGCTCGTGTCCGGCCTCGCGGCCGGGTGGTCCGGCGTCCTCCCCGCGCGTGCCCAGGTGCAGCTCCAGCTGGCGTTCAACACGCTGCGCCTGCACGGCTACCCGGCGGCCAACCACCCCGCCGATGCCCCGCATGCCAATCGGCCGGCCACCGCCGGCTCGAGCACCCAGAACGACCCCGTGACCGGGCGGATCCCCGAGGACGCGCCGTACACCGACGGACAGGGGCCGTTCGACCCGCGCTCGGCCGAGGCGCCGCGCATGGACTTTGCCACGTGGGACCCGGCGTGGATCTCCGAGCGGCTCGGCGAGCCGGCGCTGCGCGCCGAGTGGCCGGGCCTGGCGGGCATCGACGAGGTCAGCGCGGCGGCCAACATTCGCGCCGGCGGGCTCGGCAACGCGTCCGAAAAGGTATGGCTGCGGCATTGGTACGAGCCGCAGCACCTCGACAAGGACATCGACGCCGACGGCCGCCTGACCGACGGCGACGGCGACGGCATCCCCGACGCGCCCAGCAACCCCGCCCCGAACAACATCGACGAGTGGTACCCGGCCATCATGACCGAGGCGACGTACATGCTGGTCGACAACGACCCGCTTCCGGACCGGAACCCGCGGCCCGGCGACGTCCATCACTCGGCCCCGCGCCCGGTGTGCGGCGCGGCCGGCGGCACCCGCATCGTGTTCCCGGTCGGCATCTCGGCCGCCGAGGCCAACCCGGCGGGCGCGGCGGTGGGCCACGGCCTGACGCGCCTCGACGCGGACTTCGACGGCGACCTCGACATGGTGAACGTCACCGACGAGGCGAGCCTCCCGAGCGTGCTGACGGGCGCGCGGGTGGACTTCGACGGCGACGGCACCCTCGACACGCTGAACCCCGACGGCGCCGGCCTCTCGTGCGACGAGCTGGTCGTGCTGCACACCGACGGCCTGCTCCTCCAGCGCGGCCAGCGGGCGCAGTTCCTCGATCACTACGTCGAGGTGCGCGCGGTGACCAACAGCTCGGTCTCGCTGGCGGTCTACTACACCGGCGACCTCGTGCCGCGCCTGATCGCCACGACGTCCGTCGGCATCGGGGCGGTGGTGCTGGCCGGCGACACGAGCCCGGTTCAGACCCTCGTCCCCGGCGGCACCAACCTCGGCGTGGTGCCGATCGGCGCGTGGTACGCCTACGTCGAAGACGTCGACCCGGCGACGTCCACCGCGATCGTGATGCTCGGGCGCGCCCTCGGCGCGCCGTGCGCGGCCATGGAGTCGGCGCCGGGCGTGGCCAACCGCACCGCCGGCGGGCCGTGGTTCCTCAAGCGCCTGTACGTCGACGGGCACGAGTACAACGTCGTCGCCATCCAGGCGTGCGGCCGAAGCGCGTTCCAGTACCTGACGCTGCGGATGCCGCTGCCCAAGGTGGCCGTGACGATCGAGCAGCACTCGGTGCGCCTCCAGCCGTACGCGGCGAAGCAGCCGCTCGCGCTCCCCCCGCCGTTCAACCACGAGCACACCGTCCTCGAGGACATCGTGGCGCTCGACGGCTTCCCGCCGGTCCAGGTGCCGCCCGGGTCGCCGACGGCGTTCCTGCCGCGCCCGACCATCCACTACATGGGCGGGCCGGTCGGCCCCATGGCCCCGGCCCTCCTCGCCGCCGATCCGCTGCCGTATGCCGGGCGCGATCCCGCCCGGCCGGTCGGGCCGTACGCCGACGTGCGCGCCACACGGTGGTTCTACGTCCAGGAGGACGTCGACCCGGCCTTCCTCGGCCAGCTCAAGGAGAAGTTCGGAGACCAGGCACCGGGTCAGACGGTCCCGGCCTCGCCGGCCGACGGCTTCTTCTACAACGAGCAGATCTTCACGCTGCCGTGGAACTACACCGAGTTCGTGCTGCCCGACCCCGCCGACCCCGCCGTCGACCCGCAGACCGGGGCGCCTCCGTACGACCCCGACAACTACCTGGTCACCACGGCCTGGACCAACCCCACCGCCCGCTGGCGGCGCTGGGGCATGCCCGACGGCCCGGTGCCCGCGCAGGTGCCGCCGGTGCCGCCCGACCTCGAGGTCAACGCCACCCTCGACGGCGGCGCCCCGTTCGGCAGCCCGCGGCGGGCCGCGTTCGAGTTCGACCCCGACACGGCCGGCAAGCTGCTGTACGACCGGTCCGGCGTCCGGCTGTTCGGAGGCCAGCCGCAGCCGACGGAGTTCCCGTGCGCGCCGAGCCGGCCGCGGCGGAGCCAGCTCGCGGGCGCCGGCGACCTCGGCGCGACCGACCCGGGCGACGCCACCCTGCCGGTCGAGGTGGCGCCGTACACCGACCCCTTCGCGCCGTTCAACCCGCAGCACCCGCACGCGCCCCGCGGCGACAGCCTGACCTTCAACCCGGCCTACATGGACGAGTTCCGCAACCACGGCGAGCCGCTGCGCCGCCTGTATGCCCAGCTCGCGATCGACGGGCAGAACGCCCGCGAGAAGGTCTACCACCGCACGTGGTACGAGCCCGAGTACGCGACCAAGGTGCGCTTCCGCGACGCCTGCGCGCGCGACCTCCGGTTCCCGGCCGTGATGCAGGAGTACAGCTTCCTCTTCGTCGACACCAACGACCAGCCGGCCTCGGGAGCGCCGGGCGCGAGCCGGTTCGCCTTCCCGGTGGGTGCGACCGCCGCCGACCTGCCCGCGCCGCTCGTCGGCGGCACGTTGCCCGCCGGCGGGGCGTTCGGCCACGGCTTGACGACGTTCGACGCCGACTTCGACGGCTTCCCGAACGCGGTGACCGTCCACGACGAGGCCACCCTGCGCGCGTACCTCGACGCCGAGTGGCAGAGCAACCGCCCGGTCCCCCCCGGTCCGCCCCCGCCGGCGGTGCCCGGCCCCACCCTGGACTTCGACGGCGACGGCGTGGTCGACGGGCTCGACGCCGACGGCACGCCGTTGAGCGGCGATGAGATGGTGGTGTTCGCCGCCGAGAGCATCACGCTCGACCTCGACCAGGCCACGCCGGAAGGCGCCACGGCCATGCTGCTCGACCACGCCGTGGTCCTGGAGAACGTCACGCGCGGCGCGCGCGCGCAGTTCCGGATCTGGTTCACCGGCGGCAACGGCTTCAGCGCGCGCCCCGAGGCCGTCGGCGGCGTGCGCAGCCTCGACATCGGCGACGCGGCCATCGTCGACCGGTTCCAGGATCGCATCACGATCGTCAACCCGACCGAGACCAACCCCGGCGTCGACGGCGCGTGGTTCGTGTTCGTCCAGGACGTGGCGACCGACCAGGATCGGGTGACGATCACGCTGGGCCGCGCCCTTGGGGCGTCGCACTCGGCCATCGACGACGGCAACGGCGGCCACGACCTCGTGGCCGGCGACCCGTGGTACCTCAAGCGCTTCTACGTCGACGGCCACGAGTACAACGTCGTGGCCGTGATGACGCCGCGCGACGCGCAGGGCGCCGCCCGCTTCCAGTTCATCACCCTCCGGTCGCCGACGCCGAAGGGCAACTTCTTCAACAGCCAGGACACCCTGTTCCAGCAAGGGTACTTCCTCGACGGGCTGCCGCCGCAGATGCCGGTGCTGCCGCCGTTCAACGTCGACCACACGATCGCCGTCGACGTCGAGCGGATCGCGCCGTCCGAGTTCGCGGCGCGGCCGGGGCTCGACAGCTGCGTGGGCACGCTGCGGCCGGCCGGGCCGTTGGTCCAGACCATCACGGCCGAGACGATCGAGCGGCGGTTCGGCACCGAGCTGCGCGAGATCTGGAGCGACGCCGGCGAAGGCGGGAACGGCCTGCGCTGGGAGACCGACCAGCTCCGGGTGACGCCGTACCAGTTCACCGAGCTCGAGGTGCCGGTGGGCCAGCAGTACCTCCTCACCCTCAACTGGACGTCGCCCGTCAGCCGGCTCGCGTTCTACGGCTGCACGCTGGCGCGCCCGGGGCCGTTCCCCGACGGCAACGTCGGGCTCACGCACGATCAGCTCGCCGCCATCGGCAACGGGTGGGTCCCGCCGTTCAACATCATCCCGCCGTCCAATCGCCCCAACGGCGGCGTCCCGTACTACGACGCCCGGATCGGACCGGATCCCGTGCGCGTCAAGCTGTTCTACGACCCCACCGACCCCAACAGCCCGTTCATCAACCGGCGGACCATCGACGTCGAGGTGCCGTTCACGCCGACGCCGACGCCGTCGCCCACGCCGACCGCGTCGCGCACGCCGACCGCATCGCTGACGCCGACGGCCACCAGCACCGCCACGGCGTCGGGCACGCCGACGCGAACCCCGACCGCGACCGCCTCGAGCACGGCGACGTCGACCGCCACGGCAACCTCGACCGCGACGGCGTCGGCCACGGCCAGCCGGACGGCGACGGCGTCGGCCACCGCCACCGCGACGCCCACCGGATCGCCGACGGCGACGCCCACCGCGACGGCGACGGGCTCGGCGACGGCGACAGGCTCGGCGACGGCCACCGCCACCGGCTCCGCCACGGCCACCGCGACGGCGTCGAGCACCGCCACGCCCACCGCGACCGCGACGGCCTCGCAGACGGCGACCGCCTCGTCGACCGCCTCGTCGACGGCGACGAACAGCGCGACCCCGACCCACACGGCATCGGCGTCCGCGACGCCGTCGCCGACCGCGACGGCCTCGCAGACCCCGACCGCTTCGTCGACCGCGACCGGCAGCGCGACGCCGACGGCCACGCACACGCCGTCGGCGACGGCGACCGCCTCGCAGACCCCGACCGCTTCGCTGACGCCGACCCCGATCTCGCCGCAGACCAACCCGACCGACACGCCCAACACCGCGCCGATCAACGTGCAGTGCCAGCTCACCGACATCCTGCGCATCCGGCTCACGTGGACCGACAACTCGACCTTCGAGACCGACTTCCTGATCGAGGTCGACGTCAACAACGCGGGCTTCGCCCCGCTGACCATGGTGGCCAGCAGCTCGATGGTCACCACCGGCACGGTGTACGTCTACGACATCCCGGTCGACCTGGCGCCCGACTCCGACTACCGCTTCCGCGTCGAGGCGCGCCACACCGTCACGTCGCAGAACTCGGCCTGGTCGACGCCGACGTCCGCCTGCCACACCGGGCTGCCGCCGGTGTTGCCCGACGGCTGCGTGTCGGGGCAGGTCTACCTCCAGGGACGCTCGGCCCACGGCGGCGTCCCGATCTTCCTCGACGGCGTCCCCGCCGGGTTGAGCGGCGCCGACGGCGGCTTCCGGCTCTGCGGTGTGCGCGAGGGCGAGCACGTCGTCGAAGCGCGCACGGCGTGCTACCTCCCGGCGCGCGCCGAGGACGTCGACGTCGCCACGGGGCGGACGACGGCGCTCGGCTTCGTGGCCCTGCGCGGCGGCGACGTCGTCGGCGACGACCACGTCAACCTGTTCGACCTCGTCCGGATGGGCGCGAACTACCTGGCGTATCCGCCGGCCGATCCCCGCGCCGACTGCAACCGCGACGGCAGCGTCAACCTGTTCGACCTCGCCATGATCGGCGCCAACTACGATCGGGCGGGCCCGGTGGCGTGGGGCGCGTCCGGTGCCGGCGCCGCCGCGGTCGATCCCGCCGCACGCCGATCCGGCGCCGCGCGTGCGGGCCTGCCCGCCC
>QEVT01000342.1 GCA_003576755.1 bacterium
GTGCGGGCGGCCGGCCTGCTCGCGCCGGGCACGCCGGGAGACTGCGCGTTCGCGGACTTCGCGGGCACGCTGGACGAGATGGCGCGGGCGACCGCGGCGTGGCGGGTCGGCGCGGCGCGCGGCCCGCTCGACGTCGACCTCGTGGCCGGCCCGGCCGGACGCATCTCCGGCACGCTCCGCGACGTGTGGCCGGGCGCGTTGGTGTGGGTCCGCTTCAGCCGGATCGGGCGCGGCGTCGAGCTCGACCTGTGGGTGCGCCACCTCGCGCTGTGCGCGCTGGCGCAGCCCGGCGCCGGGTCGCCGACGGGCGACACGGCGGGCGCGCCGCCGCTGCCGACGACGAGCGTCTTGATCGGCCGGGGGCCGAAGGGCGACGGTGTCGGCGTTGTCCGGTTCGGCACGGTGCCGGACGCCGCGGCGCGCCTGGCGGCCCTGCTCGAGCTGTACCGGGTCGGCCAGCGCGTGCCCGTGCCGCTGTTCGAGCGCGCGTCGCGCACCTACGCCGAAGCGCTGGCGCGCGGCAAGGACGCGGCAGACGCGTTCCGGAGGGCGCGCGGGGCGTTCCGTGGCGGGCAGCAGCGCGATTGGGGGGACCGCGGCGACGCCAGCGTCGCCCAGGTCTACGGCGACGCCGACCTGGCCGCGGTCGACGCCCTGGCCGTCGCGTGGGGAGACGGCTCCGTCCCGCCCTTCGCGGCGCTGGCCAGCACCGTGTACGGCCCGCTCGTCGCGCACCGGACCGTGCTGGCGGGCGGCCCGGAGGACGGGGGCGACGCGTGAACCGGCTCGACCCCGACACCCTCGAGCTGCACGGCACGCACCTCATCGAGGCCAGCGCCGGCACCGGCAAGACGCACAACATCGCCACGCTCTACCTCCGCCTGCTCGAGCACGGGAACCTCACGGTCGACCAGATCGCGGTGGTCACGTTCACCCACGCCGCGACGGCCGAGCTGCGCGACCGCATCCGGGCGCGGGTGGGCGAGGCCCTGCGAGGCAAGCAGGAGGCGCGGCTCGGCCGTCGCGGCGTGCCCGGCGGGCCGGCGGCGGATGCCGCGGGGGATGGCGGGACCATGCTGGCCGAGGACCGCCTGCGGGCGGCGCTGCGCGAGATCGACACGGCGGCGATCTTCACCATCCACGGGTTCTGCCAGCGCCTGCTGCGCGACCATGCCTTCGACAGCGGGATGCCGTTCGAGACCGTCATGGTCACCGACGAGCTGCCGCTCCTGCGCGAGGTCGTGGACGACTTCTGGGTGCGGGCCACGCACGCGGCGCCCGAGGTGTTCGTCCGTCACCTGGCGGCGAGCACGATCGACGCCGACGCCGTGCTTCGGCTGGCTGCGCTGACGGCGCGGACGCCCGGCGTCCGCGTGCTGCCCGAGGCCGCGGCGGCGGGGGCGCCCGCGGCGGACTGGTCGGCCCTCGCGACGGCGACCGCGTCGTGCGCCACCGCCTTCGACTCGGCCGCGGCGCTCTGGGCCGCCGAGCGGCCGAACATCGAGGCGCTGCTCTGTGACCGCCCAGGGCTGCATCGCGGCGCGTACAAGCCCGAGGCCATCCGCTCGACATGGCGCCCGGAGCTCGACGATGCGTTTGCGGCGGACGACCCGCTGGCGCTCGGGCGGAGGTTGTCGAAGCGGTTGGCGCGCCTGACCAACGACGGCCTCGCCGAGAAGACCAACAAGGGCCACACGCCGCCGTCGCACCCGTTCTTCGACGCCTGTCAGGCGTACGCCGGCGCCTGGGCCGTGCTGGCGCGCGCGCTCGACGATGCGGTCGTGCGCTTCCTGCGCCGGGCCGTCGACGAGGTGGCCGCCGGGGTGACGCAGCGCAAGGCGCGCGCCAACGCCCTCGGCTACGGCGACCTGCTGACCCGGCTCGACCGCGCGCTCGACCCCGCGGCGGGGCCGTCGGCCGAGCACCTCACCGCGCAGCTCCGGGCGCGCTTCCGGGCGGTGCTGATCGACGAGTTTCAGGACACCGATCCGGTCCAATACCGCATCTTCCAGCGGATCGCCGGCGCGGCGGGCGCCGGATCCGGGGCTGCGGCCGGTGCCGCGCCGGCGCTGTTCCTGATCGGCGACCCCAAGCAGGCCATCTACGCCTTCCGCGGCGCCGACGTGTTCGCGTACCTGCAGGCCGTGCGCGACACGCCGGAGTCGCGCCGCTGGACGCTCGACCAGAACTGGCGCTCCGACCCCGGGCTGATCGCCGCCGTCAACGCCCTCTTCGACACCGGGCGCGTGCCGCGGCCGTTCGCGTTCGACGAGATCGGCTTCTCCCCGGTCCGGCCCAAGGACGACGCCGTCGACCGCCTGCGCGGGCCGGCCGGCCGCACGGCGCCGCTCGAGATCCTGCTCGTCCGCCGCGACAGCGGCATCGCCCTGGACGCCGCCGGGCAGCGGATCACGGTCGGCGAGGCGAACGACGCGCTCCCGGGGCTGGTGGCGGCCGAGATCGGCCGGCTGCTCGACGCGGGCGTGGAGATCGCCGCCGAGCGCCCGGAGGACGCCACCACCGGCGGCGAGCCCGCGGACGGGGCGGCGCCCTTCCGGCCGGTCGAGCCCGGCGACGTCGCGGTGCTGGTCCGGACGAACGACCAGGCCGCCCGCGTGCAGGGGGCGCTGCGCCACCTGCGCATCCCGAGCGTGCTGCACAGCGACATCAGCGTGCTCGACACCGACGACGCCGGCGATCTCGAGCGCGTCCTGGCCGCGGTCGTCAACCCCTCGGACGGAGCGGCGGTGCGGTCGGCGCTGGCCACGGCGCTCCTGGGATGCGATGCACGGGCGTTGTGGGAGCTGCAGGCCGACGAGGCGGCATGGGATGCCCGCGCGGGGCGGTTCATGGCCTGGCACGCGCTCTGGCGCGAGCACGGCTTCATCCAGGCGTTCCGCCGGCTGCTCGACGACGAGGACGTCGCCGCGCGGCTGCTGGCGCTGCCGGATGGCGAGCGACGCATGACCAACGTGCTGCACCTCGGCGAGCTGCTGCATGCCGCCGCCGTCCGCGGTCGGTTGAGCATGCTGGCGCTGGCGGCGTGGTACACGCGCGTGCGCCGCGACCCGGCGGCGCGGGCCGGCGCGGTGGGCGAGGCGGCCCTGCTGCGGCTCGAGAGCGATGCGCGCGCGGTGCGGATCGTGACGGTACACAAGGCCAAGGGCCTGGAGTACCCCATCGTCTACTGCCCGTTCCTGTGGGCGGCGAGCAAGGTCGGGGACGACGGCAAGCGCTGGCCGATGTACCACGACCCCGCCGCCGACGGCGTCCTGACGCTGTCGCTCGCCGGCGCCGACGACCCCGCCGCGCAGGCCCAGGCCGAGCGCGAGGCGTTCGCCGAGGACCTGCGTCTGCTCTACGTCGCCGTCACGCGCGCCCGGCACCGCTGCAGCGTCGTCTGGGGTGGCATTGGCGACGCGCGCGCGTCCGCCCTGGCCTACCTGCTGCACGGGTCGTCGGCGGCGGACGCCCTGGCCGACGACGGCGCGCTCGTGCGCGCGCTCGGCGAGGGGGTGGTGGCCGCGGCGGGGGGCGCGATCGCCGTGGCCGAGCTGCCGTTCGACCGCGGCACGCCG
>QEVT01000343.1 GCA_003576755.1 bacterium
AGGATCCGGGCCGCGGCGGCGGCCGCCGGGTTCGCGGCGTCGAGCACGGCGACCGCGCCGACGAGCCGGGCCCGCGCGGCGGCGAACGCGCCGCGGGCCAGCAGCGCCTCGGCGCTCGCCAGGTCCCCTCCGAAGAGGTCGTGGCTGCGCCAGCCCCCGTCCAGGTACGTGGGCAGCCATGTGCGCCAGGCGGCCTCGAGGGCGCTCGGAGGCTCGCCGAACGTGGTCTCGAGCGCATGCCGCCAACCCGGCGCATCGGCCGCGGCCCTCACGAACGCCACCAGCCGGTCCCACCCGTGCGCGCCCACGAGGAAGTGGGCGACGGACAGGCTTTCGGCCAGCACCAGCGCCGGGTCGGTGTACAGCGCACCGGGCGCGTTGAGGTCGGCCCATGTGCGCAGCCGGTCGCCCGCATGGGCCTCGCGCAGGCGTGCCACGCCCGGAGTGCGCCGGTCGTCCGGCTGCTCGAGGTACTGCGCCACGCCCTCGCGGAAGCCGTCCGGGAGGCGGTCGTCGGACAGGTCGGCGGCGAAGCGCAAGGCGAGCTCGCGCCGCAGCAGGTTGTCGAGGGCGGCTGCTTCGGGTTGCCCCGCGTCAGCGCCACGGCCGGCCAGCGATGGCACGATCGCGACCTCCCGCCGCCCCCGGCGGCCGCCGACCACGACGCCGTCGACGACCACGGCGACGGGGTTGGCGCGCAAGAGCTCCTCGGTGGAGCCCAGCAGGCGCAGGGTGATCGGTGTCGCGAGGGTGGCCGAGAACGCGGCGGCCAGCGACAGGTAGATACCGTCGGCGTGCGCCGCGAAGTGGTCGCGCGCGGCCGCGGCCTCGGCGGGCGCGGTGATGACGAAGTGCGTGGTGACGGTGTCGGAGCGGGTGTCGCCGGCGGCCGGCGGCGTCGACGGATCGGCCGGCTGCGGAAGCACGGCGGCGTCCGCACGGGCGGCGACGATGGCGGCGGCGACGGCGACGATGGCGGCGAGGTGCACGCCGGGGCGCCATCTGCGCGCCCCCGCCGGGTCGCCGCGCGCGTGCCGGGCCCGCAGGTCCTGCGCGCGCAGGTCTCCCGAGCGCAGGCGCGTCATGGCTGCCGGGCGTCGCCGGGTGGGAACATGCGGGCGATTGTAGCACAGCCGCGGCGGGGCCCGAGACGCGGGCGGCGGAGGCCGGGGCGCGGTGGCCGAGGCGCGGCCGCCCGCGCGCGGGTTCGTGTTACAATCCTGCGCGGGTGCGCACTCGCGCCCCGCCGTGAACTGCGCTGGAGGTCGAGGTTCTAATGCGTACCAACGATCGGTTTCTGCTCGGCATCCTGGTCGGCGTCGTGCTGCTCGTGGTCGCCGCGTTTGCGGTCGTGCTGTCGCGGTCCGAGCCGGCGTATCGGGCGGACGACAGCCCGGCCGCGGTGGCGCACAACTACTTGCTGGCCCTGCAGCGCGGCGACTACGAGCGCGCGTACGGGTACCTCAGCCCGACGTTGGCCGGCCGTCCCGCGTCGGTCGAGGACTTCGTCGAGGACACGACCACGCGCATCGGCGACAACATCGCCGACGCCGAGGTGGCGATCGGCGAGACGACGATCACCGGCGAGGTCGCCGTGGTGAAGGTGCGGCAGTCCACGTTCTACAGCGGCGGCTTGTTCGACAGCGGCCTGAGCGCGACGCCGTTCTCGATGACGTTGCGCCGCGGCGAGTCGGGCTGGCGCATCACCCGATCCGAGATGCACTGGTACCAGTGCTGGGAGGATCCGGACCTCGACTGGTGCCGCGAGCCCGAGCCCGTCAAGCCCGTCGCTCCGTGACGCAGGGAGGGAGTCCATGGTGACGATCCGCCGCGGCTACGTCCTCTTGACGGCCGCCCTCGCGCTTCAGGCGAGCACGTGGGCGGTGATCTCGCTCGTGCGCAACCTCGTGGCGCCGCTGGGGGGCGCGCCGTCCCCGACGATGATCGCCTTCCAGATCGCCGTCACCGTGGTGACCCTCCCGATCTACGCGGGCCACTGGCTGTGGGCCCAACGGCTCGCGGCGAGCGGCCCCGACGAGCGGGGCGCGGTGCTGCGGCGGGTCTACCTGTACGGCACCTTGGCCCTGCTGACCGGCCCGCTGGCCGCCAACGCCCATGGGCTGCTGACGGGCCTGTTGCGGCGGGCGTTCGGGTTGCCGAGCGCGGAGACGGTGGGTGCGGTCGAGGGGGGCGCCGTCGTCGACAGCCTCGCTCACCCGGTGGTCGCCGTGCTCGTCCTCGGTCTCTTGCTCGTCTACCACCGGCGGGAGGTGCTGGCCGACCGTGCCGCCGTGCCGGAAGTCGGCGGCGGCGCGTTGATGCGGCGGCTCTACATGTTGGGCTACGCGGCAGCCGGCCTGGGCGCCATGGCGTCGGGCAGCGTGCTGCTGGCGCGCCGCGTGCTGCCGGACTTCATGGCGGTGTCGACGGTGACGGCGCCGCTCGACCGGGTGGTGGTCGGCAGCGCGGCGCAGGCGCTCGTCGGTGCCGGCCTCTGGGCCGCGTTCTGGACATGGGCGCAGCGGCTCTACCGCGACGGGGGCGACGACGAGCGGCGGTCGGCCGTGCGGAAGCTGTTGCTGTACGCGGTGGTGGCGGTCGGGGTGCTGACGGTGGCGGCCAACGCCGGCGGCATCCTTGCCGGGAGCCTGCGCGTGGCGCTCGGCCTGGCCCCGGAAGGCGACATCCGCGATGCGCTGGCGCCGATGCTGGTCGCCGCGGTGGCGTGGGGCTATCACGCGCGCGTGCTGCGCGACGACGCCGCGTCGGCGGCGGACGCGCCGCGGCAGGTGTCGATCCGCCGCCTCTATCGTTATCTCATCGCCGGCATCGGCGGCGCCGCGACGCTGATCGGCGCGGCAGGCATCGTGCGTGCGCTGGCCATCGCGGCCACGAGCTCGGCGGTCGTGGCCGCGGTCAAGGACCAGCTGGCCACGGCCGCGGCCGCCGTCGTGGTCGGCGTGCCGTTGTGGGTGCTGCCATGGTGGCGGATCCAGGCGGTGGCCGTGGCGGGCGACCCGGTCGCCGAGGACGAGCGGCAGTCGACCATCCGCAAGCTCTTCCTGTACCTCGTGTTGTTCGTCACCGGCGTGACGACCATCACGTCGGCCGTCTACCTGGTGTATCGGCTCGTCAGCTGGATGCTCGGCGTCGTGAGCCCGGCGCCGCTCTCGTCCGACGTGGCGCAAGCCATCGGCTACATCGCGATCGCGGCCACCGCCTGGATCTACCACCTGCGCGTGATTCGGGTCGACGGCGATCTCCAGGCCCATGCCGCCTCGCATCGGCTCGCCGGGCGGCGCGTCGTGCTGGTCGATCCGGGGGGCGATGTCACGCCGGTCGTCGATGCGGTGGGGCGTGCCCTCGGCCGTGACCTGCCGGACCTCCGGGTCGAGGTGGCGCGCTCCGCGGAGGACGACGCCGTGCGCGCGGCCGTCGCGTCCGCCGACGCCGTCGTGGTGCCGTGGGACCTGGCGCGGCCGGAGACGGGCCCGCTGCCCGGCGCGGGAGCGCCGCCGGCCGCGGACCTCGCCGCCGCGGTGGCGGCGAGCCCGGC
>QEVT01000344.1 GCA_003576755.1 bacterium
GCTCGGGGCCTGCGGGCGTGGCGGTGGCGCGCGGCGGCGCGGTCGGCGGGGCGGTGGGCGGCACGGTGGGCGTGGCCGTGGGCGGGACCGCGCCCGCCTCGATCACCAGCGCCTCGACCGCCGCCATGTCGGCGTCCTCGGGGCCCGCCACGTACGGGATGATGCCGCACGCGAGCTGGCGCCGCCCGCCGCGGAAGCCCTCGACGCTCGTGCGGATCGACCGCGTGCCGGTGGCCAGGTCCTTGAGCTCGGTGCGCGGCAGCGTGGTGAACGAGCTGCCGTTGGCGATGGCGTTCAAGGCGTGCAGCTCCCGGCCCGGGGTGAGGCTGCACGTGCCCTCGTTCAGCGAGGCGTCCGACGCGCCGCCGCCGGCCATGCGGATGTCGACGTCGACGCCGGTGCCGTTTTGCGTCAGCGTGGCCGTGCCGCTGACGCCCGAGCCCATGAGCTCGACGATCTTGACCTTGACGGGCTGCGGCGCGGGGACGACCGACGTGTCGCGCTCGTCGTACGCCAGCGCGGCCACCGGCTGGCTGGCGACGAGGACGGCCCGGCCGGTGCCCTCGGGGAACGCCGGCACGTCGCCCAGGCCGAGCCGCGCCACGCCGCCTTCGGGCACGTCGAGCGCCGGGCTGCCGGCGGGCTGGCCGTCGGCACCGGTGAGCTCGACGACGACGTGCGCGCTGCCAGGACCCGGGTTGAACACCACGAGCGCCGTGGTGGCGAACTGCGCCGCACGGCGGACGGCCGGGACCCCCAGACGGGTGCCGAGGTCGCCGGGGCCGAACGCGTTGTAGGCGGCGATGGCGTCGACCTGCCCGGCGGCCGCGCGCCGGTCTTCGACGCTGGCCGCCAGCACCGGGCCGCTGGCGCGGATGGTGGCGCTGCCGACGAAGGCGCCGAGCGCCGGCGCCGGCTGGTTGCCGCGCCCGCGGTCGCTGAGGTCGATGATGGCGGTGCCGCGCGGCCCGATGCCGAACGTCTGGTCCGCGCGGGCACCGGGCGTGCCGGCATCGGCATCCATGCGCCGGTACGTCACCGTCACGTCGACCGCCCGGTTCTCGATGTTGGCGATCCCGATCAGGCTGTCGCCGCCCGCGCCCGCGCGGACCAGCGGCAGGTGCTGGACCGCGTTGGCGGCCGCCGCCGGGCGGGCGGTGTAGGCCGACGAGCCCTTGCCCTCGATCTGGTCGCCGAAGGCCATCGTGGCCACCCCCTCGCGCGCCGTGATGCGCAGCGACCCCACGTAGCCGCCGTGCGCGTTGTCGGGCAGCGCCGGGGGCGCGAACAGCGACTGGTCCAGGAAGGTGTCCCAGCTCGCCGTTTGCGACGGCTCGAGGATCTCCGAGATCGTCAACAGCGTCCCGCCCTTTGCGTTGTCGAGGACCCGCACCTCGATGGGGTTGACGTTGGCGGCGCTGGTGTTGCGCACCGAGAACACCGTGGCCTGCCCCAGGACGTTGGCGACGACGAGCGGCACGACCAGGTCGGTGCCGGACTCGGGCGCGCGATAGGCCGTCACGGCCCCGTTCGGCCAGCGGGTGCGGGCCACGGCGCCGACACGCACGTCGGCGTCGAGCGCCGCCGAGAAGTCGCCGAAGCCGATGCCGTTGACGCGGGCGACGTCGATGCCGACGGCGCCGCCGGCGTCGATCCCGCGGCTCACGCCGGTCACCCGCTCGCCGTCGGCCTTGTTGGAGAAGACGACGTCGACGTCGCCCGCGCGGGTCTCGAGGTTCTGGACCTCGATGACGGAATCCCCGAAGCCTTCCTGGCCGTCGGGCGCGGCCGGGGCGTGCGGGGCGAACGCCGGGTCGCCGAGGATCTCGTCGCCGTGGACCTGCACGTCGGGGAGGTGGAGGGTCGTGGATCGGGCCGCGGCGCCGGTCCCGGTCATGGCCGGTCCGGCGGCGACGGCGCCGAGACCGGCGACGGCCACGATGCACCGGAGCATCGGAGCTGCTGAGCGCGATCGCCGCATGGGGGTTCTCCTTCTCGGGTGGCGCATCTCGGGGACCGGCGCGCACGGCGCTGCGCCGGCGTCGGCGGGAGCCGTGGCGGCGCAGCCGTCGCGTGTGTGGCTCGGTTGCATTAACAGCGGGGAGGGCATCGGGGATAGCCGGGAAGGCCGGCGACGGGGTCCGGGTCCGGCGCGCCGCGCGCCGGGACGCGCGCCAAGATCGTGCTGGCGCTTCCGGCACCGCCGGCGGCGAGCCCCGTGGCGCGGGACGAAAAAAGGCGGCCCCGCCCGCCGGCGACGCCGCCTTTCGTGGTTCCCGAGGGGCGGTTGCGCCACGCCCCGGCCGGGATCAGGCCGGGTTCATCGGCTTCCAGAGGCCGATCCGGTTGCCGGTGGGATCGGTGAACACGGCGAGCCAGCCCATGCCGGGGACCTCCATCTTGGTTTGCATGACCTGCCCGCCGAGCGTCGTTGCCTTGGCCAGCGTGGCCTCGATGTCGTCGGTCTGGACGTAGATCACGACGTCGCCGGGCTCGGTGTGCGCGTCGAGCGAGGTGAACCCGCCGCCGGGGCCGCCCTGCGCCTCGAACATCACGTAGTCGAAGTTGGGCTCGGTCTGGATGCGCCAGCCGAAGAGGTCGGCGTAGAACGTGCCGGCGGCCTTGGCGTCTCCGGCGGGGATCTCGACGTGGACGATCGGATGGGACATGCGATGGCTCCTGGATCTGGTATCGGTTCGATGACGGATGGGCCTTGCCGGTCGACACGGCATGCCGCCGCAACGACCCCAGTATAGCACAAACGTTCTACTGCCGTCAAGCCCGAGGATCGGTCCGCCGACCCTTCCCGCGGCTACGGCGCGCTGATCGCTGACACCCGGATGCGCGCGTACTCCGCCGTGAACGCACCCGTCCCGCCCGCCCACTCGACGTAGGTCCCCACCCGGCCCGCGTGGGGAGAGGTGTCGGGAATCTCGGCAAGCGCGGTGCCGTTCAGGTAGAGCGTGACGGAGGCGTCGCGCACCGCCGCGGCCAGCGCGAGCGGCCGGGTGCCGTCGACGGTGGCCTTCCCGCCGCCGATGGACGTCAGGCCGCCGTCGGCGAAACGGAAGAGGCCGTAGTCGCCGTCCTGGGCGACGACGTAGAAGAGCGCGCGCGAGAAGTCGACGGGCACGCCGAACGCGATGCCGACCACCCCGTCCCGTCCCTGCGGCGTCACGTCGGCGGCGACGACGAAGTCGCCCGTGGCGGCGTGTCCGTCGGACACCGAGACGAACGCACCGTCGGCGAGCTGTGTCATCCGGTACGTGCACGTGCCGTCGTCGGCGATGTCGAGCCGCAGGTCGTGCTCGTCGGTCTTCTCCCACGCCCAGCCGATCCCGAAGTCGCAGAAGTCGTCGAACGACCGCTCGATGAGCGTCAGGTCGCCGATCTGCCGCGGCGCGTCGGCCCGTGGCGGGCCGGCGGCGAACCGCGTGGTCCCACCGCCGGCGAGCGCCGCGGCGGCCGACAATCCTGCGGCGCGCCGGCCGTTGCGGTCGTGCGACCCGCCCGGCCGCGCGAAGGCCGAGCGCATGCCGATCCTGTCGCGTC
>QEVT01000345.1 GCA_003576755.1 bacterium
TTCGTCGCCGACGTCGGCGCGTGGGACAACAGCCGCTTCCTGCTGGGCCTGCAGACGATACAAAACACGTTGCCGAGCAACACATTCACGCCGATCACGGTGACCGCGCGGCACGCGGCGACCGGCCTGGCGGTCGCGTGGGTCCGCACCGCCCCGTGGGCGCGGGTGTCGCTGCACCCTGGCGACATCACGGGCGCGCTGCGGCCGCGGGCGGGCGTCACCCTGACGCTGGCCGCCGCGGACGGGTCGCGCCGGGGCGAGGCACGGGGCGTGACCGACCTGGCGGGCCGTTTCTCGCTCTGGGCGCGCGATGCCACCGGGCGACGGCTGCGCCCCGTCGCGGGCGACCGCGTCACGCTCGACGACGGCGAGAGCACGCTGGCGGTCGACGTGCCCCCGCTCTCCGGCGCCTGGGACCTCGACGCCGGCACCCTCACGGGACCGGCGCTGCCGGGCGCCCGCCTGGAAGTCGTGCTCTGGAACCCGTGGCGCCCGGGCGAGGTCGCCACGCCGGCCACGGCGGCCGATGTCGACGGCCGCTGGCGGCTCGCCGGCATCCCCCTCCACCCGGCCACGCACTTCTACCTGACCGAGCTCCTGCCGGGCGGCGACCAGGCCTACTACTGCCAACAGGTCCCGATGCTCTACGTCGCGCCGGGATCGCCGGCCGTCGAAGTCCAGACGCTCTGGGAGATCGAGGCCGACGTGGCGCTCGTCCGCGCCGGGCGCACCGTCGCACGGGCGCGGGGCGGCGGGCCGTGGTCGCGCAACGTGGTGCTGACGCTGCGCGACGCCGCCGGCCGACCGGTCGCCGTGCAGGCCGGCGACCGGCTGACCGGCACGCTCGACGGCCAGCCCGTCGACGTCGGCGTCGGGCGCTTCGACGCGCGGCTCGACGCGGCCACCGCGCGGATCACCGGCCACGCGGCGCCCGGCGCGCGGGTGGGCCTGGCACGCGACCGCCAGGTGATCCAGGCGGTGCAGGCGACGGCCGGGGCCGACGGGGCCTTCGTCCTCGACGCGGCCGAGGCCCTCGTCGACGGCCGGCCCGCCCCCGGCGTCGAGGTCGAGGCGTTTCAGTCCGTCGCCGGGCACAACCTGCGCGCGCGGCTCGTCGGGCCGTCGCTGGTGGCCACCCTCGGCGGGCGGACGGCGACCGGCCGCGCCACGCCGGGGGCGGGCGTCACGGTGACGCGGTCGGAGGGTGGCGCCGGCTCGACCGTGGCGGACGACGCCGGCCGGTGGACGATCACGTGGGATGCGGCCGAGCCGGCGCTGACAGCCGGCGAGACGCTGACGTTGGCCGTCGACAACGACCAGGCGCACGCCAGCACCTTCATCTTGCCGGACCTCTCCGCGGCCATCGACGTCCAGGCCGGCATGCTCCGCGGCACCGGCACGCCGGACGGGCTGGTGTCGATCCAGGCGTTCGTCGGCGACGACGTCGAGCCGGTCACGCTGTCGGGCTTCGTCGACGGCGCCGGGCGCTGGGCGGTGGACCTCCGGGATCGCGGCGACGGGACGGCGAGCCTCGACGCCGCGCAGCTCCGGCGGGTGGTCGTGACGGGCGTGGGCGACGCCGGCGCGGGACGTGTCGTCGTGGCGTCGGCGTCGCCCTAGGACCGGCACGGGCGGCGCCGTTGGGCGCCGGGTCCGCGTGCTTCGAGCCGCCCCGTCAGCCCCCGCCGGCCGGCCCCCGCAGCACCGCCGCCAGCCCGGCCTCCGGCCCCCGCGCGCCGACGAAGCCGCGCAGCACCGCAAGCTCGGCGGCGACGGCCGTGCCGATCATGATCACCGGCGCCGGCGACGCCGCCTCGCCCCGCGCGGCCAGGACGCCGACCGCCACGACGATGCCGGCGCCGAGGGCGATGAAGCACACCAGCAGCACGGGGGCCAGGCAGTAGCTCCAGGCGCGCCCGCGCCGGAGCCCGACGCCCGTGGCGATGGCGGCCGGCAGCACCACGGCCAGGTCCAGCACGTACACCGGGTTCGTCACGAGCCCGGTCTCCTGCAGGCTCGGCGGGAGCGTGCCCGACGCCAGCGCGGGGACGATCTCCGACAGCCACAGCAAGCCGAACAACATCCCGATGGCCGCCAGGACGCCCGCGGCGGAGCCGGGCACGCGCGGCGCGAGCACGGCCCTGACGCGCTCGGCGTCGAGGCTCAGCATGCCCCCGGTGAACGCGAAGATCGACAGCCCAAGGACGGCGACGTACGGCAGGAACAGCGGGCCGAAGTGGAGCGCGAAGGCGTAGATCGCGTAGGTGTACACGCTGTAGCCGAGCAGGCCCAGCCAGAGCAGGTAGGCGCCGAGCGACCCCCGCCGCGCGGCCCGGGCGCACGCCACGAGGAGCGGGTACAGCGCGAGGTTGGCGATGTCCTGCCCGACGCCCTGCGCCGCCCAGTTGGCGGTCTCGCGGGCGTAGGCGGCGTCGGTGAAGATCCCGGCCAGGCTGGCCGCGATGGCCAGCAGCGCCAGCGGGACCGAGAGCCGCAGCCACCCCGACACGTCGGCGATGGCGCCGTCCGGCGCGGTCGGCGATCCGGCGGCGCGGCGCTCGTCGGCCGCGGCCGGCCCGCTCGGAAAGTCCGGCGTCGGTGTCATCGGGTCCTCCTCGCGCGTCGGCGGCCGCCGGGCCGCCAAGGTCAGAGGGCGTGCGAACGGGAGCGCGACGCCGCGGCGATCGCCCACACGGCGGCACCCAGCGCGACGGCCGCCGTCGCCCACGCCGCATAGACCACCGTCGCGGCGTCGGCCTGCTTGACGGCGATGCCGTACGCCGCCCACGCGATGACCAGCCCGTAGGCCGCGTCGCCGTGACGGCGCGCCATGACGAGCGCGAGGACCGCCGCCACCGCGAGCACGATGGCCGCCCAGGCCGCCTCGGACAGCGGTGCGCCGCGCCAGCCGAGGTGGTACAGCACGATGCTGGCGTTGGCGATGGTCGCGACGCTGATCCAGCCGAGGTAGATGCTGAACGGCAGGCGGGCGCACCACCGCTCGCCGGCGGAGCGGGCCGGGCGGACGCCCGTGCCCAGGCGGGTGTAGGTGGCGATCAGGCTCCCGAGGAGCACCAGCATGACGAGCAGCGACGCCGGGATCCACAGGTTGTGCCACATGACGAGCCACACGGCGTTGGCCACGCAGCCCACGAGCACCGGCCCGTCCAGCCGCCGGACCGCCGGATCGGACCGCTGGGCGGGCAGCGCCTGCCAGACGGCGAAGGCGACCAGGCCGAGGTAGATCACGCTCCAGATGCCGAACACGTAGCCGGCGGGCGTGAACCGCACGGGGTACATGTCGGACACGGCGGCGGTGTCGCGCCCCGCGAGCGGCAGGGCGACGGCGAGGGCGTTGGTCGCGATGGCGGCCGCGATGGCGACCAGCACGGCGGCGGCGCGGACAGACGGGTTTGCGTTCATGTCAACCGCTCCAACACATCCGATGGGACGATGCCATGCGGATCGGGGTGGGCCTCGAGCAGGCGGGCGATGTCTGCGACGTCCTTCCGACACGATAGCACGGCCACGCGAAACCGTCTAACGGCC
>QEVT01000346.1 GCA_003576755.1 bacterium
CCGGCCAGGCGCCGCACGCGACGAGCCCGAGCAATCCGGTGCACAGCCCAGGCACGATGGCGGACGCGCTCGGCCCGGACATGACCGTGGTCACTCGCAGTCTTTGGTGTCGATGACGACGCTGTTGGGGCGGGGGCTCTTGAGCTGGGCCGTGTCGCCGTCCACCTCGTTCCAGATGTAGTTCTGGGTCCACCGGATGCGGTTGCCCTCGGTGCGCGGCGCCTGCGGCCCGCTGTGCAGATACACGCTGGCGCCCGGCTCCAGCACGTACGGGTCGTCGAACGTGTAGGTCTGGATGCCGGTGGTCGAGAACAGCATCCAGCCCTCGAGGTCGAGGGCGGCGCCGCCGGTGTTGACGATGCTCACCCACTCGTTGGTGGTGCGGCACTGCAGCTCGCCGAGCTTGGGGGCCGGCTTGTCGGGCGTCGGTGTGGCCGCCACGGTGGCGGTCGGCGACGGCACGGGCGATGCCTCACCGGTCGGCGTCGCGGGCGGCGGGGTGGTCGGCGTCGGCGTCACCGTCGCGGGCGGCGCCGTCGGCGTGGCGGAGGCCGGCGCCGCGGTGGCCGGTGGCGGCAGCGCGTCGCGGCCCACGCCGAGGAACGCCATCGGCAGGGCGACGCGGATCGGGGTCGGCGTCGGCGTGACGATCGGCCCGAGCACGACCCTGCCGCCGGTGGCGCGCGGGCGCATGCGGTTGCCGTTGTCGGCGTCCGACAGGAGCACCTCGACGAGGTCGAGCGGACCTTCGCCGGCGTCGATCGCGGTGAACCGCACGCGTGCGAGGGTGCCCGATCCGCTGGCGCCGGGTGCGCCGCGTTCGGTGGTGACCGCCAGCGTGACGCTGCCGGTCTGGATGATGGGGGGCAGCGCCCGCACGGGGCGCCCGGTCTGGCCGACGAACGGGCCGACGGTGATGCCCTCGTACGCCAGCAGCCCGGCCGGGAAGCCGAGCGTCAGCTGAAAGGCGCCGACGTTGTCGGCGTCGCGGACGTCGACCGCGACGTCGACGGTCCCGCCGACGGGGGCGCGGGCGACCTCTGGTTGGACGTACACGGTCGGCTCGGGCTGGGCCGCCACGGCGCCGGCCAGGCCGGCGGCGACGAGGCCACCAAGCGCGTGGCGGCGAGCGGTCCGGACGAGGCGGGCCCGCGATGGCGTTCGGTCGGCAGGGTGCACCGCACCCGGCGGGGTGGTCGGGGTTTGGATGTACGTCATTGAACCATTATAAATCTGCCGACCCGACCGTTCAACTCACCTCTGGAGCCCTCATGCGCGTGCAAGGCCATCGGCCGACGTCTTCCCCACGGCGGTCCATGCCGGGACTGGCCTTCGCGGTCGCCCTCGCGACGTCCGGGTGCGGGGGCGCGGCAGCGCCCGCCGCGACCGCCGTCCCCGCGGACGACCCGGCGGTGGCCGAGGCCGGGCGGTTCGTCGAGGGCTTCTTCGAGGCCTACCTGACCGAGGCGCGGATGGACCCGGGCACCGGGCGCGTCACGTCGGCGCTGGCCGAGGGCGGGTACCGCGACGACCCCCGCATCGGGGCCGAGCTCGCCGACCAGATCGACGCGCTCCGCGAGGCGGCGGGCGAGCAGGGCCTCTCGGCCGACCCCTTCGTGTGCGCCGCCGAGGTGCCCGAGCGTGCCGAGCTGGCCGAGGTGGCGCCCGTCGACGCGGGTCGGATGACCGTGCGCATCGACATGTGGCATGCGGGCCAGGCCATCCCGTTCCCGGTCACGGCCACCGTGGGCCGGTCGGGCGACGGGGCGTGGCAGCTCGTCGGGCTGGAGTGCCGGTAGCGCGGTGTGTCGGCGTGCGGCCCGTCATGCGGAGGGGCGCGCTGCCGCTCCGAAGCAGAGCGTGACCGTGCAGCCCCCACCGGGCGCAGCGCCGTCGACCTCGACCCGCCCGGCATGGGCGTCCATGACGCTCTTGACGATGGCGAGCCCGAGGCCGCTGCCGGCCGCCGCGTCGTGCGCCGGCGCGGCGCTCCCGCGGTAGAACCGCTCGACCACGTGGGGGGCGTCGGCCGCGCCGATGCCCGGGCCCGAGTCGCGCACCCACACGCGCACCTCGGGCGGAGCCGCGCCGGCGACCGCGTCGGCGCCGAGGACCACGCGCCCGCCGGCGGGCGTGAACTTCAGCGCGTTGTCGACCAGGTTCGACACGGCCAACGCGACGCGCGCCCGATCGCACCGCCACACCACGCCGGCCGCTCCGTCGGCCACCGCTAGGTCGATGCCGCGCGCCGCCGCCGTCGGCTGGAACGCCGACGCGACCGACGCGAGCACGTCGCCGGCGTCGCAATCGACCACGTCGAGCTCGACCAGCCCGGCGTCGAAGCGCGACAGGTCGAGCAGGTTGCGGGTGACCCACGTGAGCCGCTCGATCTGCGCGCCGCTCTCGGCGATGAACTCGCGGCGTGCCGCCTCGTCGACGGCCGGCGACTGCAGCAGGTCGTTGAAGTTGCGCAGGGCCGTGATCGGGGTGCGCAGCTCGTGCGACGCATCGGCGACGAACCGCCTCAGGGCGTCGCGCTCCTCGGCCAAGGCGACGAAGCTCGCCTCCAGCCGCTCCGCCATCGCGTTGAACTGCTCGGCGACCCTGGCGATCTCGTCGTGACCCTGGACCGGCGCGCGCACCGACAGGTCACCGGCGTGGGCGCGGGCCGCCGCGCCGGCCAGGTCGCGCAGCGGCGCCGTCAGGCTGCGCGAGACGACGAGCCCGAGGAGCCCCGCCAACAGCGACGCGGCCGCGGCGGCCAGGTTGATCGCGTGCCGCGTGAAGGCCACGGCGTCGGACTCGAGGTCCGGGCCTTGGCTGACCTCGACGAAGCCGCGCGTGCCGCCCGGGCCACCGATCGGGACGCGGACCACGCGGCCCGCCGAAGCGTCGCCGGAAGGATCGCCGCCCGTCTCGCCGGCGGCGATGACGGTCATGTGGGGGCTGGCCGCGCCGACACGCAGCGTGGCGGAGAACGCTGCGCCGGGCGCCGGCACGGGCTCGGGGGCGACGCGCGGCAGCGCGAGCCCGAAGGCCGCGGCGCCGGGCACGGCGACGCGATCGGTCACGACCGCGAGCGCCCCGGGCGCCGCCCCGGCCGCGCTGGCGTCGGCGGGCGGGAGGTAGCCGGCGATCATGAGCGTCCGCGAGATGCCGGCGTGCGCGTCCGGCGCCGACAGCCGCACGACCCGAAGCTTGCCGCCGACGCCGGGCACGGCCAGACCGGGTGCGGCGGCGGAGGCCGGATCGCCCCCTGGCGCGCGGCCCACCATCCGGATCTCGTCGGTGCGCTCGGTGATCCAGAGCACGTCGGGGCTCCCGGTCCGCGGACCCGAGTCGGCCAGCACGTGCTCGTCGGACGTGAGCACGCGCACGCGTGCGTCGATCAGGAACGCGGTCGAACGCGCGAGGTGCTCGAGCGCGGGCGCCGGCACGGCCACGGCCGGCACGGCCACGATGGCCGCGCCGTCGGCGGCGCGGCCGCCGGCCGTGTCCGTGCC
>QEVT01000347.1 GCA_003576755.1 bacterium
GCTGGGCGCCGGCCGCGTCGCGGCCAGGGTGGGGCGCGCCGCGGTCGGCGGCGGCGTGGCCGTCGGCACGGCCGCGTCGACGCCGACGACATCGACCGACACCACGCCCAGGTCGCCCGCGCCGTCCGAGAGCACCACCGCGCCGTACCACCGGTCGCCGGGGCCGATCGACGCCAGGCGCCACCCCAGCGCCGCCGCGAACGGCGCGCCCGGCTCGGCCGCCTCGGGCACCGCGGCCGTCAGGTTGCCGGCGTCGCCTGCGGGCACGACGGCCGTGGCCAGCTCGATCGTGTCGGACGCCGCGCCCGACCCCTGGAAGTTCTGCGCCACCACCCACCACCGGCCGGGCTGCGGGTCGCGCAGGTCGCAGTACTCCCGCACCGCCGGCCCGCCGCTCCTGCAGCGCAGCTCCTCGGCCCTGGCCTTGCCGTCGCCGTCGTCGTCGCGGCCCACGAACAGGTCGACGTCGCGCGACGGGGCGCCGAGCACCTCCGCCACCAGCCGCCGCGCGCCGGCGGGCACGGTCAGGTCGACCACCAGCGTGCCCGCCGGCGTGTCGTACGGGTCGTTGGGCGTCGGGTCCTGCGCCGTGGCCCGCGCGTCGACCGTGGCCGCCACGAGGCCAGCGACCGTGGCCGAGAGCGCCGCCGCCGCGCGGGTCCGCAGGCCGTCGACCGAACGGCTGCCCACCGGCTGGTCGGTCTCGATCACGACCGGCGAGGGGAGCCGGGCGGCCACCGGGCGGACCGACAGCGGCAGGTGCGCCGGCGCGGCGGCGTCGTCCGACGGCGCCAGCGTGACCGTGGCCGCCGCGAACTGGCCGACCGGCAGGTCCGCGACGTCGGCCGTGATCCGCACCGTCTGGCGGCCGTGGGGCGCGAGCGTGAACACGGCCGGCTCGACCGTGACCGCCACGCCGTCCGGGCTCTCGCCCGCCGCCGTCCACGTCACCGGCGCATCCGACGTGCTCGTCAACGTGCGCGCCCACGCGCAGCGGCCGGCGCAGCGGGTGTCGTGCAGCGTGGCCAGGTTGAGCGCCATCGGGTCGCCGCCGCGGCTCGGGTCCGCGGCCCAGAAGCCCTCGGGCGACTCCTCGAGCACCAGCCCCGCCCGGACGGCGGCATCGGCCTGGATGTGCCCGGCGCCGGCGGCCAGCGGCCCGGCCGGCGTCGCCCCGTCCTGCAGCCGCACGCCGCGGCGCGCCGTGGTCACCAGCGCCGCGTGGATCGCCGCCGGCGACCAGTCGCGATGCACCGCGCGGACGAGCGCCGCCGCGCCGGCGGCGTGCGGGCTGGCCATCGACGTGCCGCTGTAGAGGTCGAACTCCGGCGGCCGCGAGCCTTCGGTCGACGCGACGGCCGCGAAGACGTCGGTCCCCGGCGCCGTGACGTCGGGCTTGAGCACGTCGAGCAGCGCCGCGTCGAAGATCGCCAGGCCCGGCCGGCGGCAGCACTGCGTCGACGCCGTCGGGCCGCGCGAGCTGCCGGCGTTCATGACGTCGCCGTTGCCGGGCGCGGTGTCGATCACGAGCCCGGAGATCTCGCCGACGTGCTCGTCGCCGGTGGCCAGCCACGCCTTGAGCCGCTCGCCGTCGGCGAAGCCGATGTGGACCGCCGGCAGGAAGTGGCCGTCGCCGACGAGCGAGCCGCCCTCGGCCGCCGTGTTGGCCAGGACGTAGCCCGCCGCGCCGCCCGCGAGCACGTTCTGGCCCTTGGCCACGCGCGCGTTCTGGCCGCGGTCGCACAGCACGATCGCGCTGTCGAACGTGCCCGGCGGGAACGCCTTGAGGCACCGCCCGTCGTCGGCCTCGCCGTCGACGTTGGTGACGCCCTTGGCGTAGACGATCGGGTGCGGGCCGTGCAGGCCCGCGGTCAAGCCCTTGCCGGCGATGTCGGCCGGCGGCGGGCTGTCCCCGCCGTCCATGCGCACGAGCGCGTTGCGCATGGCGCGGTCGTGGGTGCTGTTGCCGACGGTGAGCACCCACGGGGCGTTGGCGAAGTTGGTCGACGGGCCGGGGCCGGCATTGCCGGCCGCGACGGACACGAACACGCCGGCCTCGCGCGCCGCCAGGAACGCCTGCGACCGCGAGTTGAGCCACGGCGAGTCCTGGCCGACCTGGATCGAGTAGTTGATCACGTCGACGCCGTCGATCACCGCCTGTTCGATGGCCGCCACCGTCGACGACTCCGGGCAGCCGCCCTGGCCCGTGCACGCGTCGTACGCCGCGATGTTGGCGTGCGGCGCGACGCCCGAGATCGCGCGCGTGATGCTGATCGTCGGGCCGACGAGGACGGCCGCCGGCAACCGGTTGCCGCCGGCGGTGCTGGCGGTGTGGCTGCCGTGGCCGTTGTCGTCCTCGGGGTTGTTGCCGCTGGCGAAGTGGCTCCACAGCCCGATCAGCTTGTCGTTGCAGCGCAGATCGGGGCGGTACTGGCTGCTGGCCGGGTCGCACCAGCCCAGGTAGCGGCCCGGGCCCCGCGGGTTGAGGTGCTCGTAGCCGTGGGCGTCGACGGCGGCGAAGGACGGGTGGTCGGCGTTGATGCCGGTGTCGATGACGCCGATGATCACGCCCTCGCCGAACGTGCCCTCGGGCCGGCCGAGGGCGGTCCCGTCCCACACCCCTTGCGCGCCGCTCCACGCCGGGCCGGCGTCGGTCGCGACGCGGTCGACGGCTTCGGGGTGGACGACGACGATCCCCGGCAGCCGCGCGACCTGCCGGGCTTCGGCCGGCGTCAGGCGCACGGCCAGGGCGTTGAGGACCACCCGGTAGCGGTCGGTCACCACGACCGGCCGACCGAGCGCCGCCTCGACGGCGGCGACGGCCCGCCGCTGGGCGCCGTCGAGGTGCTCGAGGTAGCGCGCGCTGGCGGGGCTGGAGGCGTCCAGCCGTGCCGCACCCGTGGCGACCGGGCTCGTGGGCGCCAGGCCGGCCAGTCCGCCGCGATAGGCGGCGAGCGGCGCACCGGCGAGCTGCACGATGTGCGGCGCGGCGGCGCCGGGTTCGGGCGGGACGGCGAGCACGGGGGCCGCCGGGCCGCGGGCGACCGTCGTGGCCAACAGGCCGCAGAGCGCGGCGACGGCCGCCGGGCGGAGCGTGAGGCGCGTCATGGGATCTCCTGGGGATGTGTCGAGCCGACCTTCTCCATCAGCTCGATCCGATTGCCGAACGGGTCGGCGACGTAGCGCCGGCGATGGCCGTCGAGCGGCTGGTCCGGCACGGCGGGGTGGCCGGCCGCGGCACAACGCGCGGCCAGGCCGTCGAGGTCGCCCGTCAACAGGGCCGGGTGCGCCTTGCGCGCCGGCGTGAAGTCGGACGCCACGCCGAGGTGGACGTGGGCGGCGCCGGAGACGAACCACACGCCGCCGCGGGCCGCGAGGTGCGCCGGCTTGGGGACCTCGGTGAAGCCGAGCACCCCCGCGTAGAACGCCCGCGCCGCCGCCTCGCCGCCCGGCGGCATGGCGAGCTGCACGTGGTCGATGGCGTAGA
>QEVT01000348.1 GCA_003576755.1 bacterium
CGAGGTATTCGTCCTCGGTCATCCAGCCGTCGTCGACGCTGCCCGGCGGCGCATCGATCCGCACCCGCAGGTGGGGGATCACCCGGTCGTCGCCGGCGACGACGACGTACTGCAGGCGCGGCATGTCGGCCGCGCGGCGCTGCCAGATCCAGTCGCGCAGCGCCAGGGCCAGCCGGTTGGCCTTGTGGAACGTCTGCGACGGGTCGGCATTCAGCTCCCACTCGCGGTAGGCCGCGGCGACGTCGTCGCTCGTGTCCTTCTTCAGGTCCCAGACGATGTAGCCGCCGACGCCGTCGTCCGCCGCCAGCGCCTGCAGCCGTTCCTGCCAGGCCACGAGCTCCGGGTCGTCGGGCTGCAGCGCGAAGTGGTGGCGGATGGCCGGTTCGTGGGTCAGGATGAGCGTGCGCTTGCTGGCCAGGTCGATCTGGGTCAGGCTGGCGCGCACGCGGTACGGGATCGGGTAGGCGTGGCTGCTGGGCCGGGGCCGCACGACGAGGTAATACGTCCCGGTGCGCGACGTCACGTCGAACACGAGCCGCTGCTCGCCGCCGATGCGGCGGCCGCCGCCGATCCGCCGCCCGCCGCCGATGGCGCCGCACGAGCGCACGAGGTAGAGGTCGAGGCGGTCTTCGGGGTCGGGCACGGTGATGTCGAAGCGGCTGAAGGGCCGGTCGACGTTCAGCGCGAACACATCGACGTCGGCGGCGTTCTCGATGGCGGCCGCGGACGTCGTATCCGTGTCGACGCGCACCGACGTTTCACAGGTGGCCCCCGGCTCGCGGGCAGCCAATCGCGACAAGCCGTAGAACTGGGAGACCCAGACATCGCCCGTCGTCCGATCACTGGCGATGTCTGAAATCTCGTCGGACATCAGGGCATTCCCAGCCCCGTAGTTGACCCACTCGTCGCCATCCTTCTTCCGGCGGACGACACCGCCACCACGTGGCACCGTGAGGCCGAGCCAGATGTCGCCCATGGCATCGATTGCGACGTGATCCACCGAGAACGACTGCAACGCGTCTACGACCGGGATATCCCTTGGCGGGGGCGCGATGTCGACTGAAACCATAGCCCCGCTCAGCATATGATCCCGCAACGCCGCGCCCTGCCCCGGTTCCAGGTAGAACACCGGGATGCCGCGAAACGACGTCTCCCATACGTTATGGTAGGAAGGCAGGTCGCTGAACACGACGGCGGCACTTGCGCCTGCCGCCACCGCAGCGTGTTCTGCCAATTGGGTTCCCACGCAACTCGTCTCGTCGATGAGGACGATCCGGTCTTTGACGTCCGGTCGCCCCGCTACCGGACAGGCCCCGAACCACGCCAGCTCGCCGGACAATCGGTCGCCGTCATCAAGCGTCCTGACATTTCCATGATACGTGAGCCCGCGTCGCTGACCATCCACCGTTATCCAGAGCCGCCCACTCGTCCCGGCAAAGTAGCCCGTAATCGACCCATCGGCTGCCGATACCTGACTCGCTCCGAACTCCCCACCGACCCACACGTCGCCGTTGTCCGCAATCGCGATGTCATTGACGATGGGTCCGGCGAGCCCGTCCGCGGACGTGTATCGTTGCAGGCCCGTGAGGTCGGCGGCCAGCTTGACGAGGCCACGGTTCATCCCGAGCCAGACGCTCCCGTCCCGGCCGACCGCCACGGCACTGATATCCTGCGCCAGCTCGGCGAACGGGCCGGTGTCGAAGTGCCGCCATTCTCCCGCGGCGGACAGCCGGGAGAGCCCGCTGTCCGTGGCGAACCACTTGGTGCCGGCTTGGTCGATCGCGATGTCATGCACGCCTTCGCCCGCGTCGGTGAACGTGGACCACGAACCGTTGGGGGCCAGCCGGCTCACGGCCGCGGCCTGCGGGAACTCGCTGCGCTCCAACGTCAAGAATTCGGCGCCAAACCAGACGCTGCCATCGATGTCGAAGGCGATGGCCTTCACGTCATCACTGCCCAAGCCGTTGTCCGTCGTGAAGAACTCGGCCGCACCGCCGGCGGCTGGCAGGCGACCGGCTCCGTACGAGCCCATCCAGACATCGCCGCCGGGAGCAACGGCCACTACCTCGTTGAATCCGTAGCTGATTGCGTCGGTCCGGTAGATCGACCAGGCGCTTTCGTCAGCAGCGAGCCGCGCGATCTTGTCGTAGGTAGCGATCCATTTGACACCTGCGGAGTCAGTGGCGAGCGCAGATACGTAGGTCAACGCGAGGGAACTCGGCCCCGGACCGGTGGACGGGATCTGGCGCCAAGTTGAATTGTCGGCCGAGAGCCTGAATAGTCCGCCGGGAAAGGCCACCGTACCCCAATTCTTTGCCTTGCCCCCAAACCACTTGTTGCCTTGCTTGTCGATGGCCACTGAATCAAGAGTCTCTGTCGGCAGACCATCTTCCGAGCGATAAGTTGTCCACGACCTGTTGTCTGCGGACAGCATGCTCACGCCGCCATGCTTGCTGACGTTGATGTCATAGGGGCTGACGAACCACTTGTTTCCTTGCGGGTCGATAGCCGATGCAATGACCGTGTTGCTCACCAGGCCATCACGCTCGGTGTAGGAGATCCACGTGCCGTCGGCTGCCGATCGCATGCTGACACCGCTGCCCATTGTGGACACCCACGCATTACCGTTCGAATCGAACGTAATGTGACTTGCACCGTTGAGGGCCAGGCCATTCTGCTTTGTGAATGTAGTCCAGGTCTTGCCATCTGCCGACAATACGCTTATGCCGCCAGCCGTACTCATCCACTTGTTTCCAACCGGGTCAATCGCGACGTCATACACCACATTGGAAGCCAGGCCGTCTCGTGTGGTGAACGTCGTCCACGCCGCATCAACCGCTGACAACATGCTCAGCCCACCCCCGGTGGCGATCCAAGCGTTGCCGACCGTGTCAACGGCGATGCCGAGCACCTCGTTACGAACAAGGCCATCCACCACCGAGTACTTGGTGTGCGTCTCGGTCGTCAGGTTCCATCGCACTACACCGCCCGATGTCGCGACCCACAGTTCATTCCTGGTTTCGTCAAGGAAGAGAGATTGGATATCGCTCGTCGATACGTAATGTGACCAGCCGGCCGAATCGGCTGACACGATCTGCCGAGTCGGCGAATCGGACGCCTTCTTGGACGTCTTCGTTGTCAGCGGCAGATAGATGGCGGATGGGTGAATTCCAGCGTCACCGCCCGCATACTCCCACGTGTCGCCGAGGGGGCAGCATCCCCCAGAGTAGCCACCGAACAGCACGGCGCGGCCACGGACGGCGTCGAAGGCCAGGGCGGTTGAGCCACGCGCGTATGGGTTCCCGTCAGTGCGGGACCGGCTCCAGTTGCTACCGTCCCACTCCCACGTGTCGTTCCGGAAACCGGTGATGCCGTCGCCGCCGCCGAACAGTACCACACGCCCACGGGCGGAGTCGTAGGCCAATACAGGTCGAACGCGTGCAGTCGGGCTCTTGGCAGGCGTTAGTTGATGCCAG
>QEVT01000349.1 GCA_003576755.1 bacterium
GGCCACCACCAGCACCCGCAGCTCGCCGTCGCGGCCGCGCACCACCGCGGCCGCCAGGTCGAGCGCGGCGTGCGCGGCGGGCGAACCGTCGTACACCAGCACGGCCGGGGTGGCGATGCCGGCGCGCTCGCGCAGGACCATCACCGGGCCCGGGGCTTCGGCCGTCAGACACCTGACCACCGAACCGAGCCGGCGCCGTCCGAGCGGCGACCAGCCCGTGCGGCCGAGCGCGATCAGGTCGGACTCGCCGGCCGCCGCCAGGAGCTCGGCCACCACCCTGCCGCGGGCGACTCGGAACGACCAGCGCACGCGCGCCGGCACCGCCAGGCGGGCGAGCCGCGACTCGACACGTCGGGCCTGCGACCGGAGCTGGCGCTCCACGGCGTCGCGGTCCATGGGGCGCACGACCGCGGACGTGGCGCCGATCTCGTGGGCGATCGACAGCTCGGCCAGGCGCAAGAGGTCGACGTCCTCGACGAACAGGCCCAGCAGCTCCGCCTCCAGCCGTGCGGCGAGGTCGACGGACTCGGCGAGCGCGGCAAGGCCGTGCGGCGACGCGTCGACCGCCACGAGGATGCGGCGGATCGCGCGCGCCGGCGCGGCGGGCTCGGGCGGGATCACCCGGCGCTCCCTGCCGGCGCTTCGCCCGCTGCGGCCGCGGGCGGCGCCTGGAACGCGCGTGCGGCCTCCCCGAGCGCGTGGAGCCGCGCCGCAACCCGCCCGTTGACGCTGTCGGGCGGGTAGGTGCCGTCGGGCCCCGCCGTGCCGGCGGCGACACCGGTGAGGAGGGCGATGCCCTCGTCGACGGTGGCCACGGGATAGACGTTGAACTGCCCGGTGGCGACCGCGTCGACGACGTCGTGGCGCAGCATCAGGTGCTTGACGTTGGACGCCGGGATGAGGACGCCCTGGTCGCCGGTGAGGCCGCGCGCCCGGCAGACGTCGAAGAAGCCTTCGATCTTCTCGTTGACGCCGCCGATGGCCTGGACCTGGCCGCGCTGGTTGACGGAGCCGGTGACGGCCAGCCCCTGCCGCACCGGCAGGTCGGCGATGGCCGAGAGCAGGGCGTAGAGCTCGGCCGACGAGGCGCTGTCGCCGTCGACGCCGCCGTAGGACTGTTCGAAGACCAGGCTGGCCGACAGCGCGAGCGGGCGGTCGGCGGCGTAACGGGCGCCGAGGAAGCCCGACAGGATCAGCACGCCCTTGCTGTGCAGCGGGCCCCCGAGCTCGACCTGGCGCTCGATGTCGACGACGTCGCCCTTGCCGAGCCGCACGACCGCGGTGATGCGGCTCGGCTGGCCGAAGGCGAAGTTGCCGATCTGGATCACCGACAGGCCGTTGACCTGGCCGGGCACGGCGCCCGTGACGTCGATGAGGATGGTCTCGCGCAGGATGCCCTCGTGGATGCGCGCGCGCAGCCGGTCGGACCGGTAGACCTGGGCGTCGATGGCCTGCTGGACGTGCGGCGCGTCGATGACGTCGGCGGCGCCCCGGGCAGCCTGCCAGTCGGCCTCGCACAGCAGGTTGTCGAGGCCCTCCTGGAACATCGACAGCCGCGCCTGGTCGTCGGCCATGCGGGCCCCGTGCTCGATGACGCGTGCGGCGCCGCCGCGGCTGAGCGGGCGGAGGCCGCGCCGCTTGGCCAGCGTGGCGATGAGCCGGGCGTAGTCGGGCAGGCCGGCGTCGTCCCATGGCATGCGGTCGTCGAGGTCGGCGACGACCTTGAACAGCTGGCTGAACTCCGGGTCGTAGGCGCACAGGAGGTAGTAGAGCAGCGGCTCGCCGATCAGGGCGACCTTGGTGTCGAGCGGCAGCGGCTCGGGCTCGAGCGAGACGGTGCTGACCAGGCCGAGCGCCTGGCCGAGGGCCTCGATCCGGACTTGGTGGGACTGCAGCGCGCGCTTGAGGGCCTCCCAGGCGTAGGGCTGGCCGAGCACCTTGCGCGCCTCGAGGAGCAGGTAGCCGCCGTTGGCCTGGTGCAGGGCGCCGGGCTTGATGAGGTTGAAGTCGGTGACGAGGGCGCCCATCTGGGCGATGTACTCCACGCGCCCGACGAGGTTGGTGAACGTGGGATTGTCCTCGTAGACGATCGGGCCGTGGGGCGAGGCGCTGTGGTCGATGAGGACGTTTACACGGTAGCGGCGCAGCGGCGGCTGGCCGTCCGGGGACTGCCCGCCCTCCGCGCCCGGCTGGGGCTCGCCCTGGCCCACGAAGTCGCCGGCGTTGTCGATGACGTCGGCCTGGACGCTGTCGAGGTAGGCGATGACGGCCGGGAGGGCGGCGTACTTCGCCCGGATCTCGTCGATCTGGTGGGCGACCGCGTTGTCGGTGACCTCGCGGTCGAGCTTGCGCACGGCGTCGCGCAGCTCGCGCTCCCAGCGCGGCATCTGCCGCAGGATCTTCTGGACGTCGGTCTGCAGCGACTCGATCTCGGTCTGGAGGCGCTTGCGCTCGTCCTCGGGGAGCTGCTTGAACGCGTCGGGCTCGATGACCTCTTCCTTGCCGGGCTGCAACGGCGCGAACACGAGCCCCACGGGCGTCCGGAGCATGGCGAACCCGCGCTCGCGGGCGCGGTGGTTCAGGTCGGCGAACGCCTGCTCGGGGCGCTCCTTCATCTCCTCCTCGAGCACGTGCCGCCGGGTCTGGTACTCCTCGCTCTCGAACATCGCCGGCAACGCGGCACGCAGGTCCTCGACGAGCTCGCGCATGTCGTCGCGCAGCGCGACGCCCGTCCCGGCCGGCAGGCACAGGACGCGCGGCTTGTGCGGCTGCTCGAAGTTGTGGACGTAGCACAGGTCCTGGGGCACGGGGCGGTGCTTGGCCTGGTCCTCGAGGAACCGGCGCACCAGCGCGTGACGGCCCATCCCGGGCGCCCCGAGCACGAAGACGTTGAAGCCCTCGTGCCCGATGCCGACGCCGAACTGCAGGGCGGCCACGGCGCGCGGCTGGCCGACGACGTCGGCCAGCGGCTCGATGTCGGTGGTGGTGTCGAACGGCAGCGCGTCGGGGTCGCAGCGGCGGTACAGCGCGGCGACGGGCAGGGGAAGCACCGTGCCGGTTGGGTCGTGGGTGGCCAAGGTCTGCCGTCTCCTCAAGCAAAGGGGGGCGGCGCCGTCCGCCGCCGGAGGTCGGGCTAGAGTATACCACCGGGAGGGTGCATGGCTGCGCCTGCGTCGCCGGTGTGACCTTCTGGGCGGCTGCCGCCATGATCATGGCAATCCGGGCCGCGACACCCCGTGCCGATCCGTGCCCATCCCCGAAAGGATCCGCCCATGCCAGTCACCCGCCGATCGTTCCTGGCCGCCGGGGGCGCCGCGGCGGCCGGCGCCGCTGCCGTCCGGCTGGAACCACCGCCCGACGGCAGCGCCGGGCCGGGCACCCGCCCGCGGATCGCCTGGGCCACCGGGCGGCTCGCCCCGCTCCCGGCACCCTCGCCCGAGCACCACCGGCTCAACCGCGCGGCGTGCGGCGCC
>QEVT01000350.1 GCA_003576755.1 bacterium
GCGTCCGACGGCGGCGGGCGGCGTGGCCGTGGCGGCGCCGCCGCGGGGCCGCGCCGTGCTCGCCGCCGTCCGGTCGACCGGCGGCACGCTCGTGGGCGTCGCCGAGGCCGAGATCCGGGCCGCTCGGGCAGAGGCGGCCCGCTGGGGCTGGTACATCGAGCCGACGGCCGCCGTCGGCGTCTGTGGTATGATCAAGCTTCTGGACCGCCTCCCGCCCCGCGCGGCCGTCGTCGTGCCGCTGACGGGCAGCGGGTTGAAGGCCTGACGTGCACACGGGCCTGGGCACCATCCGCTTTCACGGGTCCGGCGCCGCGCCGGCCCAAGGGGTGCGACGAGCGATGATTCGCAGCACGGTCGGCATGACCGGGGCGGAGATCCGACTGACCCAGCGGGCGTCGTGCGCCGGGTGAGCGTCCAAGCTGGGCGCTGAAGCCCTGGCGCAGGTCCTGCGCCCGTTGGCCGGACTCTTCCCGGCAACCGAATACCCGGACCTGCTGGTCGGGCTGGACGGCGCCGACGACGCCGCGGTCTATCGGCTGACCGATGACCTGGCGCTCGTGGCGACCACCGACTTCTTCCCGCCCGTCGTCGACGACCCGTACCAGTACGGCGCGATCGCGGCCGCCAACGCCATGAGCGACGTGTTCGCCATGGGGGGCGAGGTCATGCTGGCGCTCAACCTGTTGGGCCTGCCCGCCGATCTCGACACGTCGATCGGCGCCGAGATCGTGCGCGGCGGGGCCGAGGCCGTGCGGCGTGCCGGCGGCGTGGTGGCCGGCGGCCACAGCGTCGTGGACCACGAGCCGAAGTACGGGCTCGCCGTCGTCGGGCGGGTCCACCCGGCGCGCTGTCTCCGCAAGGCCGGCGCCCGGCCGGGCGACGACCTCGTGTTGACCAAGCCGCTCGGCACGGGCCTCGTCACCACGGCCCTCAAGCGCGGCGAGGCCGACCCGTCGACCGTCGACGCGGCGGTCGAGAGCATGATGGCGCTGAACGCGGCGGCCGGGCGCGCCGCGGTGGCGGCGGGCGCGTCGGCGGCGACCGACATCACCGGCTTCGGGCTGGCCGGGCACGGCCTGGAGATGGCCGAGCGCAGTGGGGTCACGCTGTCGATCGACGTCGAGGCGCTGCCGCTCCTGCCCGGGGCGTGGACGCTGGCCGGCGCCGGCATGGCGCCGGGCGGCACGGGCCGCAACCGCGACGCGTTCGGACCCCGCGTCGCCGGCCTGACGCGTCTGGCGGCGGAGTGGTCGTCGATCGTGTTCGACCCCCAGACGTCGGGCGGGCTCTTGATCGCGGTGGCGCCCGGGGCCACCGATCGTCTCGCCGGTGAGCTGGCCGCGCACGGCGTGCTGGCGGCGCGCATCGGCACCGTCGTCGAAGCCAGCGACGACGTCGGCATGGTGCTGCGGTCGTCGGCGGCCGCCGGATGACGGGCCCGACCGGCGTACTGCACCCGGCCGGCGGCCCAACGAGGGGAGCAGCATGACGCGAGCAAGCGAAAGGCCACGGGTCGTGGTCACCGGCATGGGGCTGGTCACGCCGCTGGGCATCGGGCTGGAGCCCACGTGGGCGGCGCTCATGGCCGCACGCAGCGGGGCCGGGCCGATCACCCGGTTCGACGCGTCGGCGTTCCAGGTCCGGATGGCCTGCCAGGTCGACGACTTCGACCCCACCGACTGGATGGACGTGCACGAGGCCAGGCGGTCCGACCGCGGGATGCAGTTTGGCATGGCCGTGGCGCGGCAGGCCGTTGACCAGGCCGGGCTGGTGGTCACGCCCGAGATCGCCGAACGGGTCGGCGTCATCGTCGGCACCGGCATCGGCGGCCTCGAGACGCTCCAGACGGGCTTCGAAGCCCTGCTCAGCCGCGGGCCCAACCGCGTCAGCCCGCTCACCGGGGCGCTCATGCTGCCGAACATGCCGTCGGGCCAGGTCTCGATCGCGGTCGGCGCGCGTGGGCCGAACTACTGCGTCGTGTCGGCGTGCGCCACGGGCTCGCACGCCATCGGCGAGGCGTTCGAGATCATCCGGCGCGGCGACGCCGACGCCATGCTCGCCGGCGCCGTCGAGGCCGGCGTGACGCCGTTCGGGGTGGCCGCGTTCCACCGCACCGGTGCGATGTCGACCCGCAACGACGATCCCCAGCACGCTTCGCGCCCCTTCGACAAGGACCGCGACGGCTTCGTGTTCGGCGAAGGCGCCGGCCTCGTGGTGCTCGAGTCGCTCGAGCATGCGCTGGCGCGCGGTGCGCACCCCCTCGTCGAGCTGGTGGGCTACGGCGCGTCCGCCGACGCGTACCACGTCAGCGCGCCACGCGAGGACGGGTCGGGCGCCGCGCAGGCGATGCGGCTGGCGGTCCAGAAGTCCGGCCTGCCGTTCGACGCGATCGACTACATCAACGCCCACGGCACCAGCACGGTGATGAACGACATCTCCGAGACGCGCGCCATCAAGACCGTCTTCGGCGAGCGGGCCTATCGCATCCCGGTCAGCTCGACCAAGAGCATGCACGGCCACATGCTCGGCGCCGCCGGTGGCGTCGAGGCCGTGATCACGGCGCTCACCATCCTGCGCGGCGTCATCCCGCCGACGATCAACTACCAGACGCCCGACCCGGAGTGCGACCTCGACTACGTGCCGAACGTCCCACGGCCGGTCGAGCGCCCGCTGCGCGCGGCGGTCTCGAACTCGTTCGGGTTCGGCGGGCACAATGCCAGCCTCGTCTTCGCCCGCTATGAGCCCTGACGCCGGGTTGCCCGACCTTGCCGCGCTCGAAGCGGCCATCGGGATCGCGTTTCGCGACCGCCGTCTCTTGCGCACGGCGCTGACGCACCGTTCGTACCTCAACGAGGTGGCGCGGGCCGAGACGGCCGACAACGAGCGGCTCGAGTTCCTCGGCGATGCCCTCGTCGACTTCGTCGCCGCCGACCACCTGTACCGCCGCCTGCCGGGGGCACGCGAGGGCACGCTGACGACGCTGCGGGCGGCACTGGTGCGCGAGTCGGCGCTGGCCGGCTTCGCGCGCGCCATCGGGCTGGGCGGGTTCATGCGGTTGGGGCGGGGCGAGGAGGCGAGCGGCGGTCGGGCGCGTGCGCCGCTGCTGTGCGACGCGTTCGAGGCGTTGGTGGGCGCCATCTACCTCGATCACGGGCTGGCGACGGTCGAGCGCTTCGTCGTGCACTTCATCGAGCCCGAGCTCGACGCCGTGCTGGCGCGCCAGGGCGACCGGGACGCCAAGAGCCGGTTCCAGGAGCTCGCCCAGCGGGCCTGGCAGACCACACCGCGCTATGTCACGGTGGGTGAGAGCGGGCCGGATCACGCGAAGTCCTTCGTGGTGCAGGTGCACGTCGGCCACACGGTCTGGGGCGAGGGCACGGGCCTCTCGAAGTCCGAGGCCGCGCAGGCGGCCGCCGCGGCGGCGCTCGAGCGCCTGGCCGCCGTGCCGGTGCCATCCGACGGGGCCGCCGAC
>QEVT01000351.1 GCA_003576755.1 bacterium
CGCCGCTCGGCCGCCTCGACCGCGGCCACCACCGCCCGCGCGGCGTCGACACGGCTGGCGCGCAGGAGCGCCTTGCGCGCGGCCGTCCACCGCCCCCCGGCCAGGCTGGCGCCGGCGAGGTTGACGATCGCGTCGGCGCCGTCGGCCAGCGGCCCCCAGCCGTCGGCGGTCCGGCCGTCCCAGCGCTCGGCCCGCATCCCCGCGGGCAGCCCCGTGGCATGGCGGCCAGGGTCGCGGCTGAGCGCGATGACCTCGTGGCCGTCGCGCGCCAGGTCGGCGCCGAGGGCGCGCCCGATGAGGCCGGTCCCGCCCGTGATGATGACGCGCATCGTGGTTGTCTCCCTCTTCGTGCCCCGCGGATCCCGCACTGCGGCGTCCGCGAATCGACCCCGTGCGCCAGGCTGAACGCCCGACGGCTCGTCATGGCGAGCAGGCATGAGTCTAGCGCGTCGTCCCGCTTTTGTCAACGTCGTGTTCGCGTAATAGATACAATACCTTGACAGAACGTCTCGTGACGGGCTATAGTCAGCTTCGGCACGGCGCGGACCTTCGCGCCGCCAACGGCACGGGTACGGTCCGGGCGAGCACGGGACGGCAGGCAAGCGAGCGAGGCGCGACATGAATCGGCAAGCAGAGACGGCGAGCGTGGGGGACGAGCGGGGCGGGCTGGTGGATGCACCGCTCTACAACATCGGCGTGGTGGCGCGCATGACGGGCATCCCGGTGGCCACGCTCCGGGTGTGGGAGCGCCGTTACGGCTTCCCGGCCGCGGCGCGCACCGAGGGCGGGCAGCGCATCTACTCGCAGCACGAGGTCCATCGCCTGCGATGGGTCAAGGCGCGCGTCGACGAGGGCATGCAGGTCGGCAAGGCGGTGCACGCGCTGCGGATGACGGCGGCCGGCGGCGTGCCGCGAGACCTCGGCGTCGGCGTGGCCCCAGAGCCGGTCGCGCCACGGCCTGCACCGTCTCCGATCCCCGCCCGGTCGACCGCGGCGACCGCCGCCGGGGGCGGCGGGCTGGCTGCCGTGCACCAGCACCTGACCCAAGCGCTCCTCGCGCACGACCTCGAGCGCGCCAACGCGGTCGTCGGCGACGCCCTGGCGGTCTACCCGGTCGAGGACCTCGTGCTCGGCGCGCTCCGCCCGACGCTGGTCGACATCGGGGACGGGTGGAGCGAGGGCCGGGTGTCGGTGGCCACCGAGCACCTGGCGAGCCATTTCGTGCGCCAGCGCCTGATGCAGTGGCTGGCGACCTCGCCGCCGCCGCGCGCGGTGGCGCCGGTGGTGCTGGCGTGTGCGCCGGGCGAGTGGCACGACATCGGGCTCTTGATGCTCGGGCTGATGCTGAGCCGCCGCCGCTGGCCGATCGCCTACCTCGGGCAGTCGGTCCCGCTGGCCGACCTGGCCGACTTCGTCGCGACCACGCGCCCTGCGGCGGTGGTGTTGGTGGCGATGCGCGACGACACGGCCGATGCGCTCACCGGCTGGCCGGCCGCCATGCCGGAGGCGGCCGACACGGGACGGCCGGTGGTGTGCTTCGGCGGTCGGGTGTTCACCCTCGACGCGGCCTGGCGCGTGCGGATGCCGGGCGTGTACCTCGGCGACGTCCTCGAGGACGGGGTGGCGGTCGTCGAGCGGCTGCTCGGCGGCGACGAGGCGGTCCGCTAGGCGGCGGTCTTGACGTCGCCCGCAGACGCGGTATCGTACGGACCGCCCGTGCGGGCCCGATCGGACCCGGCGTGGGGCCCGCGCGAAGGCGCGCCGGCGCCGGCCCGTTTGCGAGACGGCCGCGCACGCGAAACACGCACCGGGAAAGGAGTGTGGCATGCGACTCGAAGGCAAGGTGGCCGCCATCACCGGCGCCGGCTCCGGCATGGGGCGCGCCATGGCGAACCTGTTCGCCGCCGAAGGGGCCAAGGTCGTGGCGGCCGACTGGAACCAGGCCGCGCTCGACGCGGTCGTCGCGGAGGTGATTGCCGCCGGGGGCGCGATCACCGGGGTGCAGGGCGATGTCGCCCAGGTGGCGACCTGTGAGGCGATCGTCGGTGCCGCCACCGGCACGTTCGGCCGCCTCGACGTGCTGTGCAACAACGCGGGCGTCATGGACGACTTCGCCGGCGTGGCCGAGTTCAGCGACGCCATGCTGACGCGCGTGTTCGGCATCAACGTGCATGGCCCGGCGTACCTCAGCCGGCTCGCGGTGCCGCGGATGATCGCCCAGGGCGGGGGCTCGATCGTCAACACGGCGTCGGTGGCAGGCATGCACGGCGGCGCCGCGGGCGTCGTGTACACGATGTCGAAGCACGCCTGCGTCGGCCTCACCCGCAGCACGGCCTGGCACTACGGCAAGCAGGGCGTGCGGTGCAACGCCATCATCGCCGGCGCCGTCGAGACCAACATCATGGCGAGCGTCGACGCGTCGAAGCTGAACCCGACGGGCGCGGCGGTGGCGGGCATCTACGCCGGCATCATCCCCGCGATGCTGAAGCCGCTCGACATCGCCCACCTCGCGCTGTACCTGGCCTCGGACGAGTCGCGGATGATCAACGGAGCGTTGATCCCCGCCGACGCGGGCTGGACCGCGGCGTAGGGTCGGGCGCGCGCGCCGCATGGGGCGGGCGCATCCCAGCACGCGGGCCGGGGGGCGGCCCCTTTGCCGCCGCCCCCCGGCGGCCTATAATCCCCGCCGCATCGCGTACCACACGTCCCGGGTGCCCCGCCGCCGTGCCGGCGGGGTTCGCAGGGGGAAGCCGGTGAGAATCCGGCGCTGACGCGCAACGGTGATCCTCCAGGCCCGGCGGCGGCCAAGTTCCGCCCTGCGGCCGGAGACAGCCCGACACCCCGCCCGGACACGTTGGCCCGACGAGCCCTCGCGAGCTGGGGTTCACGGTCATGGCGTCTCCGGACGACCCTGCCCCTTCGCGCAGGGTCCATGCCCGTGAAGGAGGCGCCCCGTGCGTGCAGCCCTTTCCGGCCGGACCCGCGCCGTGGCGATCGCCGCCGCGCTGGTGCCGGCCATCCTGTCGATCCTCCTCCTTTCCGGCGGCGCGCCGAGCGCCGTCGCCCAGGCCGGCGATCCCGCCGACGCCGCCGACCTCGTCGTCGACTTCGCCGACGGGCGGGTGCACGTCGCGCGTATCCCCCTCGCCCAGGCCGCCCCGTCGCCGACGGGCCTGACCCTCCTGGGCGCCTCGGGCCTGCCGGTGACCCGCAACGGCGCCATGGTGTGCGCCATCCACGGCGTGGGCTGCCCCGCCGACGACTGCTTCTGCGGCTGCCGGGACCCGGAGCGGGCCTGCGCCTACTGGGCGTACCACCTCGGCCGGGCGGACGGCGGCTGGGACGTGGCGCAGACCGGGCCGGCGGACCGCGCCGTGGCGCCCGGCGCGGTCGACGGCTGGGTGTGGGGCGGCGACCGCCCGCCGGTGACGGCGACGCTGGCCATGCGCTCGGCCACCGTCGGCCTGGC
>QEVT01000352.1 GCA_003576755.1 bacterium
GGCGCTGGCGCTCGCCCTGGCGCTCGCGGCAGGGCGGGTGCCGGCGCCGCCGGCATCCGCCCAGACCGCGGGCCCGGACACGCTGCCGTTGGCCGCGTACGCCAACCGCTATGCGATCCTCGCCATGGCGCGCGACGCGACGGGCGGCGCGCTGTGGGCCGGCACGCTCGGAGGGGTCCTGCGCTGGGACCCCGTCACGCGGACGTACGCGGGGTACGACGTGCCCGACGGGCTGGCGTTCCACCAGGTCCGCGCCGTCGCCGCTGCCGGCGACGGCGCCGTGTGGCTCGGCACGTCGGGGGTCGGCATCAGCCGGCTCGGGCCCGACGGGCGCTGGATGACCCTCTCCGCCGCCCCGGGCGGCCTGCCGTCGGGTGCGATCAGCGGCCTGGCCTTCGACGCGGCGGGCGGACTGTGGGCGTCGACCCTCGATGCCGGCGTCGCGCGGCTGGCGCCGGACGGCACATGGGCGCGCGAGACCGTGGTGCAGGGCCTGCCGGGCAACGAGGTCAACGCCATGCGGCTCGACGACGGCGGCCGCGTGTGGGTGGCCACGACGGAGGGCCTGGGCGTCCGCGGCGCCGACGGCCGATGGCGGGCCTACACGACCGCCCACGGCCTGGCCGGCGACCACAGCCTGGCGGTGGATGTCGACTCGGCCGGCAACGCCTGGGTCGGGACGCTGGACGGCCTGAGCCGCCGCGGGGCCGACGGCGCGTGGTCCACCCGCCTCGCGGGTGAGCGGGTCCAGGCGGTGGTCGCCGGCGACGACGGCGTCGTGTGGGCCGGGACGCCGTCGGGGTTGGTCCGCCTGGCCGGCGACGCCGAGCAACGGTTCGGCCAGGCCGACGGGCTGCCGGCGACCGAGGTCCTGAGCTTGCTCGCCGACACGGGCGGCGGCCTGTGGGTCGGCACGCCCGCCGGGATGGCGCACCTGGCGCCCGACGGCCGATGGCTCGCCGTGCAGCCCTCCGATCCTCCGCTCGACATGCTGGTCACCGCGGCGGCGGTGGAGGCGGGCGGCGTGTGGCTCGGCACGGCGGCGGGGGTGGCGCACTGGGCGCCGGACGGCGCGTGGAGCGCCTACACCGTGGCGGGCACCGCGGGGGGCCTGCCGAGCGCCGCCGTCAACGCGGTGGCCGTCGCCGGAGACGGCGCGTTGTGGGTCGGCACGGCGAACGGCGTGGCCCGCCGCGCCCCCGACGGCCGCTGGACGGCCTGGCGTGCCGGCCCGGAAGGGCCCGCCGACAACTTCGTGGCGGGCGTGGCGGCGTCGCCGACGTCGGGCGACGTGTGGCTCGCCACGTTCAACGGTGTCAGCCGGCACCGGGCCGACGGCACATGGGTGGCGCACGACCAGGCTTCGACCGGCGGGGGGTTGCCGAGCAACCGTGTCCTCGCCGTGGCGGTCGACGGTGGCGGGGGCGTGTGGCTCGGGACCTTCGGCGGGGTCGGCCACCGGGCGGCCGACGGGACGTGGCGGGCGTTCACGCGCGCGGCCACGGCCGGGGGGCTGCCGTCGGACTACGTGCTGGCGGCCGCGGTGGCGCCGGACGGCCGGCCGTGGTTCGGCACGCTGGCGGGCGCCGCGGCGCTCGGGCCCGACGGCACGTGGACGACCGTGACGCGGGCGTCGACGGGCGGCGGGCTGCCCTCCGACGAGGTGCGGTCGATCGCGTTCGACGCGGCGGGCGGCACGTGGTTCGGGACGCCGGCCGGCGCGGCGCACCGCGACGCCGCGGGCCAGTGGCGCACGCTGGACGTGGCGGCCGGCCTTCCCAGCGCGCTGGTCAACGCCTTCGCGCCGGCGGCGTCGGGCGACCTGTGGATCGCCACGGCGGGCGGGCTGGCTCGGCTGCGCGCCGATCGCCCGGGCCCGCGCTGCGCCGCGGCGCTCGGGGTGGCGCCCGACCAGGCGGTGGCGTCGTGGCTCGAGCCGGGCGGCACGCAGCTCTACGCCGTCCGCCTGCCGGCGACCTACGATCGGCTCGAGGCGCATGTGCCCGATCCCGACGGCACGCTCGACCTCGCCGCCTTCCGCGGGTGCGATGCCGCGACGGGCGCGCCGGCGGCGCCGGACGGCGTCGGACGGCTCGAGCGCGGGACCCGTCGCCTGACGATGGCCGGGCGCGGTGTGGCCGAGGCGCTGTTCGTGCGGGTCGCGCGCCGCGACGGCGCGCCGGCGGCACGCTACCGCCTCCACCTCGCGATCGGGCGGGTGACGACGTGCCTGACGTGCGGGGGTCGACGCGGGTTCCTGCCTTGGCTCGGCGCCGGGTGGGGCAGGTAGGCGGCACGGCGCGGCGGCGTCGGGCGGTGCCGGCTGACGCACGACGGGGGCGCACGCCCGTGCGCCCCCGCCGCCTTGTCGGTCGCCTCGCCGCGACCCCGGCATAACCGGGCCGGCGCTACTTCTCGGATGACTTCGACGTGCGGTACTCGGCGATCATGCGGCTGTACACGTCCCCGAGGTCGCGGTTGGACGCCTTGCGGCCCGACTTCTGGGAGGTCGACCGTGTCGCGGGCGCGCCCTCGTCGTCGACCTGCCCGAGCGCCCGACGCAGCGCCAGCTCGACCACCGTGGGCTGCCGCTCGGCCGGCTCCTCGGGCGTGTAGGCGCTGTCCGCCGCTTCCCGGGCGCGCGCCTCGGCCTCGGCCTTCGCCCTGGCCGACTCTTCCTGCGCCGCCGCCAGGCCGGTGTCGTTGGCCAGGCCGACCATGCTGAGGCTGATGCGCTGGCGGTTGCGGTCGATCTCCTTGATGCGCACCTCGACGACGTCGCCGGAGTGGACGATGTCGTCCGGCTTCTTGACGTAACCGCTCGACATCTCCGACACGTGCACGAGCCCTTCGGTGTCGGAGCCGATGTCGATGAAGGCGCCGTACGGCGTCAGGCTGGTGACCGTCCCGGAGAGCACGTCGCCGGCGCTCAGGCTGCCGATGGCGTGGCGGGCCGGCTGGCGCATCGTGAGCGAGATGCGGTTGGCGCCGGGGTCGACGTCCTTGACCCACACATCGACGGTGTCGCCGTTCTTGACGACGTCCTCGACCTTGCGCACGCCCTTCTTCGGGAACTCGGTGATGTGCACCAGGCCGTCGGTCATGGCGCCGATGTCGACGAACACCCCGAACGGCCGCAGGCCGACGACCTTCCCGCGCAGCGCGGTGCCGACCACCACGTCCTCGAGCGGCGTGCGGGGGCGGCCGCGGCGGACCGCTTCGGGCTTGGCCGGCTCGGAAGCGGGCGCCGCGGGCACGGAGGCCGTCGCTGGCGACGCTTCGGCAGTGGCGATGGCCGGCGCGGCGGCTTCGGCCGGAGCGATGGCGGGTGCGGCGGCCGCGGGCGTCTCGGGCGCGGCGGCGGGGGGCGTGGCGGCGGAGGGCGCAGTGACCGGTTCGGACACCGTCTGCGCGACGGCCGGCGCCATGCTCGCCGGTTCGGGGGCCGCGGCCTC
>QEVT01000353.1 GCA_003576755.1 bacterium
CGCCGCCGGCCGGTCGAGCCCGGCCGCCGAAGCCACCGCGTGGATCCCGCCGGCCACGGCCACGAGCGCGTCGCGGCGCGGGCCGTACTCGGCGCGGCCGGCGATGGCGACGAGGTGCGCCGACGAGAAGAGCGCCGTGACCACCACGCTCACCGCCACGGTCAGGAGCACGCGCGACGGCGCGACGGGCCGGTCGAGGGCGCCGTTCCCACGCCCGGCGGCGGGGAGACCACCCGGCACGACGACCGGCGGGCGCACGGGACCGGAGGGCGGTCGGGCGCGGTCGCCTCCGGGGCGGCCAGGCAGGGGGTCGGGTGGCGAGATCGGCATGCGCGAGGGCCTGGCTCAGAACTGGAAGTAGATGAACGGCGCCACGCCCTCGGGCCCGAGCGCCGCCGTGAACGCGAAGAACAGCCCGAGCGCGGCGCCTTGGAACGCCAGCGGCAGGTGCGCGAAGCGCGCCTCGAGCCGGGCGCTCCAGCCCGGCGGCAACTGCTGCACCGCCAGGCTGGCGCCGATGGCGGCCGCCACGGCCGCGGTGGCCAGCGGCGCGGGGCCGGGCCGGGCAAGCCCCTGCAGCAGCGCGACGGCGCCGTCGAACGTCTCGGCCCGGAAGAGCACCCAGCCGAGGCAGACGAAGTGGAACGTCGCGATCCGCGCCGCGCCCCGGCCGACGGCCGAGCGGGCACCGGCGGAGCGGCGGGCGAGGGTCGGACCACCGTCCGTGTCCCGCCCGCGGCCGCGCCACCAACGCTCCACCGCCAGCCCGAGCCCGTGGAACACGCCCCACGCCACGAACGTGGCCGCGGCGCCGTGCCACAACCCCCCGAGCGTCATGGTCAACACCAGGTTGCGGTAGGTGCGCGCCGCGCCGTGCCGACTGCCGCCGAGCGGGATGTACAGGTAGTCGCGCAGCCAGCGCGACAGCGTCATGTGCCAGCGCCGCCAGAAGTCGGCGATCGACTCGGCCGCGTACGGCCGGTCGAAGTTCTGCGGAAAGCGGATGCCCATGAGCAGCGCGATGCCGATGGCCATGTCGGTGTAGCCGCTGAAGTCGGCGTAGATCTGCACGGCGTAGCCGTAGATGGCCAGCGCGATCTCCAGCCCGCTGTGGTCGGCGGGCACGGCGAACACGGGGTCGACGATGGCGCCGGCGAGGAACGTGCTGACCACCACCTTCTTGAACGCTCCCTGCGCGATCAGCCACCCGGCGCGGCTGACGTCCCGCCGCCGCAGCGGGTCGGGCGCGCGCAGCTGCGGCAGGAACTCGGCCGCGCGGACGATCGGGCCGGCGACGAGGTGGGGGAAGAACGCGGGGTAGATCGCGAAGTCGAGCAGCGTCGCCGCCGGCACCTGGCGCCGGTAGACGTCGACGACGTAGCTGATGCCCTGGAAGGTGTAGAACGAGATGCCGACGGGCAGGACGATGTCGAGGTACGGCAGCCCGCTGGCCAGCCCCCACGGGCGCAGCGCGGCGTCGGCCGAGGCCACGAAGAAGCCGTAGTACTTGAAGAACCCCAGCACCGCCAGGTTGAACGCCACCGCCAGGCCCAGCCACCACCGCCCGGCCGAAGCGCCCGCCCGGGCGATGGCCTGCCCGAGCATCCAGTTGACCACCGTCGAGCCGCCGAGCAGGAACACGAAGCGCCAGTCCCACCATGCGTAGAACACGTAGCTCGCGGCGAGCACGAAGCGCTTCCAGCCCGGGCTGGGCGCCTTCAGCCACGCGGCGAGCGGCATGACGACGAGGAAGAAGACGGCGAATGTGGCGGTGGGGAAGAGCACGTCGGGTCGACCCTGGGCAGCGCGGGCGCCGTGCGCGGGCAACGCGGCGCGGCGATCGGGCTGAGTTTACATCATCCCGCCGACCGGTGCCCGCCGGATGGCCGCCGAACGGGCGCCGCGCCCGCGATCCCGCCGGGCTCAGGGGCGATCGGCCGACGCGATCACGAGGCGGCGCACCGCGTCGCGCCGCACCTTGCCCGCCGCCGTCGCCGGCAGCGCCTCCAGCCAGACGAACCGCCGCGGCAGCTTGTAGCCGGCCAGATGGCGGCGGAGGTGGTCGACGATCTCGCCCTCGAGGTCGCCTTCCGGCGGGCTCTGGGCGCCCGCCATCCCCGGCGCGTGCACCACGGCGGCCGCGACGACCTCGCCCCAGTCCGGGTCCGGGACCCCCACCACGCAACACGCGCCGACGCGCGGGTGGCCGGCGAGCACCGCCTCGACCTCCGCGGGATACACGTTCTCGCCGCCGCTGACGATGAGGTCGTCGCGCCGCCCGCGCACGTGCAGCCGCCCGGCATCGTCGAGCCGCCCGACGTCGCCCGTGGCGAGCCAGCCGCCGGCCAGCACGCGCGCCGTGGCCTCCGGCGCCCGCCAGTAGCCGGCCATGACGGTGGGGCCGCGGACCTCGATGGCCCCGTCCACGCCGGGCGGCAGCGGCGCGCCCTCGGCGTCGACGACGCGGAGGTCGGTGAACGGCAGCGGCGGGGCCCCGCCGTCGACGGCTGCCGGATCCCGGCGCGGCCAGTCGGTGGCCACCTGGCTGGCGGCCTCGGTCAGGCCGTAGGTCAGCGCGACGGGGAAGCCGCGCCGGACGGCGCGCGCGAGCAGCGCCGGCGCCGCCGGCCCGCCGCCGAGGAGCACGGCCCGCAGCCGTGCAGGCGGCCCGCGGTCGCCCCACGCGTCGAGCACGCGCGCCAGCATGGTCGGCACGAGCGACACCAGCGTGACGTCCTGCGCGGCGATGGCGCCCGCGACGGCCAGGGCGTCGAAGCGCCCGGGCAGGAGCGCGGTGCTCGCGGCCAGCGCCGCACGCCACACCACCGCCAGGCCGCCGACATGGAAGAGCGGGAGCGGCGCCAGCCAGCGGTCGTCCGGCAGGGCGCCGAGCCGCAGCGCCGAAGCGGCGGCGCTCCAGGCATGGTTGCCGAACGTCAGGATCGCGCCCTTGGGCCGGCCGGTGGTGCCCGACGTGTAGATCACGGTCGCCGGCGCGTCGAGCGGCACGCCGTCGAGGAGCGGTGCGTTCGACGGCGGCAGCGCCGCCAGCGCGTCCCACGCGGTGGGAGCGGCCACGCGGTCGGCGAGGTGCGGCTCGGCGACCACGAGCCGCGGCGCGGCGTCGGCGACCTGCCAGCCGATCTCGGCCGCCGTCAGGCGCGTGTTGAGCGGGACGAGCGTGGCGCCGAGGCGGGCGACGGCGTGCGCGAGCGCGGCGAAGCGGGCGCCGTCGTCGGCGACGAGCGCCACCCGATCGCCGACCGTCACGCCGGCCGTGGCCAGGCGCCGGGCGAGGCCGTCGGACCAGGCGGCGAGCCCGGCGTAGTCGACGCTGGCCCCGTCCGCGCCCACGACGGCCGGGTGGCCCGGCCGCGCGCGCGCGGCACGCGGCAACGGGAGCGGGAGGATGCCAGGCGGCGGTCCGCCGGGCCCGGTCACCCCAGGC
>QEVT01000354.1 GCA_003576755.1 bacterium
GACGAGGGTGCGGGGGCGAAGGCGATGCGAGCGGATCGACATGCGCACAAGCCCTCCACCGCGGAGTTTACCACGGGATGGGGGCGATCGAGCGTTAAACCTGGTCTAACCTCGCACCCAGTCGGCCCACATGTGCTCAGCCCTGCTTGTGCTTCGTCGATCTCGCCAAGCGTGATCGCGATTCGAGGCGTTGGCGGACCCGTTCACGGTCGAGGATCTCGACGAGCGCAGGCACGCCCGCGCACGCGGCCGCGATGGCGACGATCACGACCGCCACAACGGGCAGGATCTCGCACCCTCCAAAGCGGCTCCGCTAACCGTTTCTTCCGCTCCGCGATCTGCGTCGGGTGCACCCGTATTGACTCGCGATCCCGTTCGTCGTCCGCTGGCCCTTGATCGCCTCCAGCGCACCTCGCCTTCTCCTCGGCGCTGAACCGCCGGCGCGCCTTCGTCATCCGTCCTCGTGGTTCGTGGCCCGCGCTATCTTGACAACCTGTCCAGGACTTGAGAGCAAGCTCGCGGGGGCACTTCCCCCTTCGCTCGACACGCGCGCCTCCGTCCGACGCTACCGCGGCAGGCCGATCGCCCGCAGCGCTCCCGGTGCCAGCGTGACCTCCAGCCGCGTGACCGCCGTCCCGATGACCTCGCCGTCGGCATGGGCCGGGCGCGGGTCGCGGCTGACCAGCGCGACGTGGCGGCCGCGGGCGTACCACACCTTGCGCTGGCCGAGGTGTGTCCCCCGCCGTACCTTCGGCAGGAGCCACAGCACCCGCAGCGGCCCCATGGCGTCGGCCACGCACAGGTCGAGCTGGCCGTCGTCGATGCGCGCGTGCGGGCAGATCCAGTAGCCGCCGCCGTACGACGGGCCGTTGGTCACCGCCACGAGCGTGACGTACCCGGGCACCGTCCGGCCGTCGACCTCGATGTCGACGTGGGCCGGCGCGAAGCGCGGCAGGACGCCGGCCAGCGCGCGCAGGTACATGGCCGGGCCGCGCCTGCCGTGGATGCCGGCCACGGCCTGGGCGACCATCCCGTCGAGGCCCCAGCCCACGCCGGCGACGAACCACCGGCCGTTGGCCCGGCCGACGTCGACGGCGATGGGCGACCCGGAGGCGATCAGCCGCGCCGCGGCCGCGCCGTCGCGATACGGCACGCCGAGCTGCCGCGCGAAGTCGTCGCCGCTGCCCGCCGGGATCACGCCGAGCCACGGGATCGCGGCGGGGTCCGGCGGCGCGGAGGTCAGACGCCCCGGTCCAGCCGCGGCGCCCGCACCGTCGGGCCCCGCCGGTCCGCCGGCGCCGGCCGCGCCGTCCTCCTCGGCCTCGACGCCCCCGACGAGCGTGCCGAGCAAGCCGTTGACGACCTCGTTGACCGTGCCGTCGCCGCCGACCGCCACCACCACGTCCCAACCGCCGTCCGCGGCCGCCGCCCGGGCCAGGGCCGACGCGTGGCCGGGGTGCTCGGTGCGGGCCACCGCCACCCGCGCCCCCGACGCCGCGAGCACCGGCTCGGCCGCCGCCCAGGCGCGGATCGCACGGCCGCCGCCGGCACGCGGGTTGACGACGGCGAAGCACGACCGCATGCGCGCGCCCTCAACGTCCGCCCGACACGCCGGTGATCTGGGCGCTGCCGAGCTCCTTCATCGTGCCGGCGTCGTAGACCACCACCTGGACGATGTAGTCGTCGCGCTCGGCGAGGTTCGCGGGCAGCGCCAGCCAGCGCCGATCCGCCACCGGCTCGCCGGGCTTCCACGCCGTCGTCGGCATGAAGCCGTACCGCGGCATCTTGTCCTCCTGCACCGGGCGGCCGTCGGCATCCCGCACCGGCTCGCCGCGCGCGTCGAGCAGCCGCACCGACGTCATGTAGTCGACCGCCAGCGGCTTGTCGGTGCGCCACGTCATGGCCACCGCCAGCCAGTCGCGGTGGTCGACCTCGACGGGCTCGGCGGTCACGTCGTGCAGCGTGATGTCGCCCATGACGCCCGTGACGTTGCCCGCGGGCGGCGCGTCCGCCGGCCGGGCGCGCACCCGGACCGGAGCGAGGTACACCACGCCGAGGTCGCGCCCGTCGGCGGAGCGCGGCGCCACGGCCTCGCCGTCCTGCGTCACGTCCAGCCGGACGAAGTAGAGGCCGTTGGGGGTGTCCGACGGGACCTCGAGCACCAGCGCCTCGGCGGCGTCGGGCGCCTGCTCGGCTTCCTCGAGCACGTCGGGCGCGCCGAAGACCGGCTCGGCGGGCGAGACCAGCGAGGCCTTCACGCGCAGCGACGCCGGGGCGCGCGACCAGTTGAGGTTGATCATCAGCGAGTCGCCGGCATCGAGCTGGCGCTCGGTCGCCGCGTTCAGGTCCTCGAGGTTGCCGGTGCCGGTGCGCGGGGTGAGCCGGGCGTTGACGAGGCGGGCCGCGCCGAACCGCACGCCGGCCGGGTTGGCGTGCGGGTACGGCGCGCGGAGGGTGTCGAGCGTGACCGGCCCGCGCGCCTGGCCGACCGGCATGCCGCGGGTCAGGAGCACGAGGATCACCCCGCCCGCCAACGCCGCCGCGGCGTGGCGCCCCCACGGCCGCCGGCGGTCGGCCACCAGCAGGCCGAGCAGCACCAGCCCGGCCACCAGCGAGAGCGCCTCGGCCAGCGCCCGGGCGTCGCTGCGCCCGAGGGCGAGGTGCACGATGCACTGCCCGCCGACGCAGGCGCCCGGCTCGAAGGCCATGGTGAGCCAGCCGCTGCCGGCCAGCGCTTCGGTCGCCTGCGGGGGGCCGTCGTCGATCGCGGCCGTCCAGCCCGGGAACCACAAGGTCGGGAAGGCCACGACCGCGCGGTCCTCGCCGCGGATGCGGATCTGCCATTCCTGGCGCGCGGCGTCGCGGCTGATCAGCGTGGCCGACTCGACGGCCCCGCCGCCCTCGACCACCCGCGGGCCGCCGTCGTGGCCGAGGACGGCGTCGATGCTGCTCATCGGGCGGGGCGCGACGCCGGCCGGGAGGTACTCCGCCCGCACCGTCGATCCCATGTTGCCGGTGAACACCTCGAAGGCGGTCAGGTCGGCGCGCGTCACGTGGTCGACCGCGAGGGTCTCGACCGGCAGCGCGGCCATGGCGGACGCTGTCATCGCCGCGACCAGCGCGAGGATCGCCGCCCCGGCGGCCAGCGCCCGCGGCACCGGGCGCATGCTCCCGCCCGCCAGGCCGGCCAGCGGCCCGGCCAGCAGCGCCAGGGCCAGCGCCTGCACGCCCAGCCAGCGCCACGGGAACTGCGCGAACGGCAGGAGCGGCACGTGGTCCCACAGCGGGCGCGAGAGCGGGGTGATCATGAGCGTGGTCGCGCCGGCCGCAGCCAGCCAGAACACCCCGGGCGCGCGCCAGGCAGCGGCGTCGGATGCCGGCGCCGGCTCCCGTCCCGCGTCGCCTTCCGCCGCCGGCCCGGCCCGGC
>QEVT01000355.1 GCA_003576755.1 bacterium
AGGGCCATGGCGATCCCCGAGAGGGCGAGCACCCGCTTGCGATTCATGATCACGTTCAGCCTCGCTTTCGTGCGAATGGAGCGGGGGGGCGATCCCGCAAGGTCTTCAACAACGACCCTAGCATACCATCTCCGGATGAATGCCGGCTGCAGAAAGTGTTGCCGAAGTGTTAATTGTGGCCGGCGGTCACATTGCGTCCGCGCCAGGCGTGTGTGCTGCGGACTGCACGCCGAGCGTACGGCCGCGAGGTCGCCGTGGCCGCGCGTGGGAGGCACATGCACGCGACTTGCACTGTGGGCCGATGCGGGTATGCTGCGGGACCGGCGCCGATGGCGACACGGCGGCGGGTGAGACACGGCGACGGCACGAGGAGGACATCGATGGCGTGGCGATCACGACACGCCGACGCTGGTTTCGATCGGGCGCTCGGCACTCGGGCGGGCGCGTGCATGGTGGTCGCCGCCGCCGCGCTGGCAGCCGTCGCCTCGGCCGGCCCGCTGGCGCCGCCGCCACGCGCGGTCGCTCAGGCGCCGGCCGAGGCGATCGAGCCCTATGCGCGCATCGGCCAGTGGCCCGACCGGGCGGCCGACGCGTCCGGCGTGCTGCGCGATCCCGTCGGGCTCGACATCGGCCCCGACGACCGCGTCTATGTCAGCGACGCCGGGGTCGGTGGGGTGCACGTCGTCCTGCCGGGCGGCCAGTACCTCCCGCCCTTCGGCGCCGGCGGCCCGGAGCACGCCCGGCTCGGCGCAGCTGGCAAGCTCGCGGTGGCGCAGGGCGACGCGCGGGTCTACGTCCTCGACACGGGGTCGAACCGCGTCGTGGCCTACGACCTCGACGGCGGCTACCTCGCCGACTGGGGCGGCATCGACGGCGCCGCGATCGCGACGGGGCCCGACGGCCGGGTCTACGTGGCCGACCGCGAGCACAACCGCGTCCAGGCCTTCGACCGCGATGGCGCGCGGCTGTTCGCGTTCGGCGGGCTCGGAACCGCCGACGGCCAGTTCACGCTGTTCACCGACCTCGGCGTCAGCCCCGACGGCGCCACGATCGCGGTGGGCGACCAGAACGCGCTGCGCGTGCAGCTCTTCGACCTCCGGGTCGACGGCGCCACGTTCCGCACGGCCTACGCGCTCAACCTGCCCCGCTACGGTGCACCGGATGTCGGTGCGCCCTACCTCCAGTGCCGGGCCGGCGTCGTCCAGGCCCTCGGCGGCGACGACGTGTGGGTCGGCGACGGCACCGGGGCGTGCCGGCTCACGCCGGACGGGCACGTCTACACCATCGCGAGCAGCATGGCCGACGGCACGATCTGCAAGCAAACGCTGCGGCTGCCACGGCTCCGGCCCGACACCGACCAGTATGCGGCGATCGCGGCGTTCGACCCCAACGAGGGCCCGTGTTACAGCGCGCGGCGCGGCAAGGACACACGGCTCCCGACGACGCCGGCGGTGGTGCGCATGCGCGACGCCGACTTCAGGGTGGTCGAGTCGGTCGCGCTCTCGAGCCGTGGTTCGCGGGTCGATGCCGGGCTCGTAAGCCCGTTCTTGGTAAGCACGCCCATCCTCGGGAGCGTGTTCGTCCAGGACCGCACGCGTTACAGCCGTTACTTCGCGCCGGACGGCGCGGCGCTGGGAACGGTGGCGCTGTCGACGCGCCAGGGCGCCGGGACGACCGAGCGCTACCGCGTCGAGCGCGCCGAGAGCGCCGAGACATCCGACGTGATCTTCGGCTACTATCGCAAGGAGCGCTTGAGCCGCAACGCCGGCGACCCGACGGCCACGCCGCCGACGCAGCCGTCGCCGACGCCCGGTCCCGCCCGCGGGGGCGGCGGCGCCACGTGGGTCGAGGACGAGCACGGCGTTGGGCGCTTCCGCAACGTCAAGGTGCGCGAGTTCAACGAGGTCGTCGACGTGCTCGAGCCGGTGTGGACCAACCCGTTCGGCACGATGTCGCCCGAGCGGGCGCTGCTGCGCCAGTCGGCCACCGACAGCTTGACGATCGTGGACGTGGCCTTCAACCCGGCCGGCGGGCAAGTGATGGCGCTGGCCTTCGAGCGCATGCCGAGCCGCCGCCTCGAGCGGTCGCGGATCGCCGTGCTGCCGGCCGACGGCACGCCGCGGACGACGTGGTGGGACCTTCCGGACGACGCGGCGACGACGTTCAAGGTGAACCCGTACGTCGACCTCGGCGTCGGCCCGGACGGCAGGGTGTATGCCCTCAACGACTACGCCGACGTGGCCGAGGCCTTCGCCGCGGACGGCCGGCCGCTCGGCCACATCCCGGTCGCGCCCGACGTGCGCCAGATCGCCGGGGGCCCCGGCGGTGTGCTCTTCGGCCTGCGCGAGGCAGGCTACGTCGAGCGCTACGCGTTCGACGGCCGCGTCACGGCGCGCGTCGACGGCCGGCCGACGGCGACGTCGGACCCGCTGACGCTCACCGGGATCGCCGCCGACGCCGACGGGCGCGTCTTCGTGGCCGACGCGCTGTCGAGCCTGGTGTCGGTCTTCGCCCCGGCCCCGCCGGGCGGCGACGTGCTGCCGGTGCCCGACGACGCCACGTGCGTCGTGGTCGGCGACAAGGTGGTCGACCCCGCACGGCTCGTCCTGGGCGACGCCACCACCCTCACGCTGATGCTCCGGGGCGCTTGCGGCATCGGCGAAGCCCCGACCGACATCGTGCTCGTGCTGCTCTACCATCCGCCGACCTTCGGCGGCGGCGCGGACGACCCCGCGGCACCGATCATCCGAGAGCTGCGCCGGCTGGTGGCGCGCCTCGACTACCGCAAGCATCGGGTGGGGGTCGTCGCGTACTACGGCGACAACGTGGTCGAGCAGCCGTTGACCGGCGACCCCGCCGCGATCCTCGCCGCGATCCAAACGCTGCCGCGCCGCTGGCCCGGGGGGTGCTATGCGTGGGGCAACGCACCGGTGATCTGCCAGCAGGTGCCGCGCCTCGAGCGGGCCATGCAGACGGCCCAGCAGCAGCTCGCGTCCGGCGGCGCCAGCCGGCGCGTGATGCTGCTCTACCAGCCGCAATACTGCAACCGCACCTTCGAGTACGTCGACGGTTTGTGCCGCGGCTACCCGCCGGCCGAGGCCGTCGCGGCCGACATCCGCGCCGCCGGCACCCAGGTCGTCGTGTTCGACGGCAACCGCACCGGCTGGCGCCGCTTCCGCATCCTCCCGGAGCGCATCCCTTCCGGCGGCACACGGCTGTACGCCGCCGACGCCGGGCCGCTGGCGAGCAGCGACGCCGACGTCGTGCTCGACTTCGCGCAGGCGCAACACCGGATGGTGCGCTACCAGGTTCCCGAGGCGCTGGCCACCGACCTGCGGCTGGTCGACACGCTGCCCGGCAACATGCGGCTGGTGGCGGGGTCGATCACCGCCCCCGGCGCGGCGGCCGGCGCCGACGTCGCCTGCCGCAGGCCGCCGGCCGCTGGCCGACCAACGTCCAGGCCGTGGCCGACTTCACCGACGGCTGGGGCAAGCCCGGTCGCGTCGTCTTCCCGGTCCCCGAAGTCGAGGTTCTGATCCCGACGCCGACGCCGACCCCGCCGCCGGCGACGCCCACCCCCACGGCACCGCCCACACCCACCCCGTTGCCGACGGCCACCGCGACGCCGACGCCCGTCGTGCTCCGGCCGGCGTACCTGCCGCTCGCGCTCCGCGAGGCGTGCCAGCCGACGCAGCGCCGGGCCGACGTGGCGCTGGTGCTGGATGCATCGACCAGCATGCTCGATCCGGCAGGGACCGGCCGCACCAAGCTCGACGCGGCGCGCGACGCCGCACGGGTCTTCCTCGACCAGCTCCGGCTTGGCGCGGGCGACCGGGCGGCGCTCGTCAGCTTCAACGGCGCGGCGACGCTCGACCAACCGCTGACCGATGTCCGCGCCGACCTCGACCGTGCGCTGGGGGCGATCCGGGTTGCGCCGCTCACGCGGCTCGACCTCGGGGTCGGCACCGCCCACGCCGAGCTGGTGGGCCCGCGCCGCCAGCCGGGTGTCGCCGTGGTGATCCTCCTGACCGACGGCCGGGCCAACCCGGTGCCGGTCGAGGCCGCCGTCGACGCCGCACGGCTGGCCAAGGCGGATGGGATCCTCGTGTTCACCGTCGGCCTCGGCGACGACCTGGACTTCGAGGCGCTGACCCAGATGGCCAGCCGTCCCCAGTACTTCTTCCGGGCCGCGACCGCCGACGCGTTGGCCGACATCTACCGCGACATCGCCGGCGAGATCCCGTGCCCGCCCGGCGCCTTCTGGGGCGGCCGCGCCGTCACGCCGTAGGCGCGGCGGCTACAATTGACCGGCCATGTCCACCGATGCCTGGCTCGAGGATGACCGACCGGAAGGCGCGTACGACCGTGTCCTGATCCGGTGGATGCTGGCCTACGCCCGGCCGCAAGCGCGTGCGCTGGCCGGGTGCGTGGCGCTCTTGCTCGTCCTGGCCGGGCTCCAGCTGGCGCAGCCATGGGTGATCAAGCAGGCCATCGACGCCGTCATCCGCCCGGCGGAGGGCACGGCCATGGCTGCCGGGGCGTCTCGCATCGCCGCGCCGCTCTGGCCGTACGTCGCGGCCTATGCCGGCTTGGCGACGGCCGCCGCCGGGGTCATGTACCTCCAGACCTACTGGCTGCGCATGACCGGGCAGCGCATCATCATGCGCGTGCGCGAGGACGTCTTCGCGCATCTCCAGACGCTCAGCCTGTCGTTCTTCGACCGCAACCCCACCGGGCGCACGGTGACGCGGGTGACCAACGACGTCGAGGCGTTGAACGAGATGTACACCAGCGTTCTCGTCAACCTCTTCCGCGACGTGTTCTTCATGACCGGGGCAGTGCTGGTGCTGCTCCGGCTGGACTGGCGGCTGGCGACGCTGTCCTTCGCGATCCTGCCGGTGGTCGTCGTCATGGCGATCGTCTTCCGGACGCGGTCGCGGGCGGCGTGGCGCAGCATGCGCGTCCTCCTGGCGCGGATCAACGCCAAGCTGGCCGAGCAGTTCGGAGGCATGCGCGTCGTGCAGCTCTACGGCCGCCAGGCGGCCGACGCGGCGGCGTTCGCCGC
>QEVT01000356.1 GCA_003576755.1 bacterium
GGGGTAGACGCGGAACGTCCGGCGGCACGTCAGGCAGCGGTACCGGTGCGCGCCGACGGCGCGGTGTCGGTCGGTGGGGCGTAGATCGGCGTGGCGCAGGCCGGCGCGGCGCGGGTCGACACGGCACAGGCCCGCATGCCGGACCCGCTTCGCGACCGCCTGATGGCGGCGCAGGCGCCGCCCGCCGCACCCGGCGCGCGGGCAGGCTTCGGGCACCGGCGGCGCCGTGTCGCCGGCCGGGCACGGGGGGAGGGTGAGCCAAAGGTTGAGCATGCCTCTTCAACGCCGGGCGGAGGCGAAAGGTTCCCGGACCCCTTGTCCACCACTCCACCACGTCGGGGCAGCCCCCATCTCAGCAGAGGCGGCCCTTCCCCTTGCGCCGGCCCGGCCCCCGCCCTACAATCCGGGCGCGATGAACCGCCCGAACGCTGCCATCCCACCGCGTCGCGCGTGCGTGCCATGACCCCCATGATGCGCCAGTGGGCGCAGATCAAGCGCCAGCACCCCGACGCCATCGTGCTCTTCCGGCTGGGCGACTTCTACGAGGCCTTCAACGAAGACGCCGCCCGGCTCGCCGACGTGTGCGACGTCACGCTGACCAGCCGCCCCGTGGCCAAGGGCGAGCGCGCGCCGATGGCCGGCGTGCCGTACCACGCCGTCGACGGGTACATCGCCCAGCTCGTGCGCCGCGGCCTCCGGGTCGCCATCGTCGAGCAGACCGGGCCCGAGGCCAGCCCCGAGAAGCGCGCGCGCATGAGCCGGCTGGCCGTGGACGCGCCCGCCGCGGCCCCGGCGCCGCCGCCCGGCAAAGGCATCATGGCGCGCGAGGTCGTGCGCGTCGTCACCCCCGGCACCCTCGTCGAGGGCGACCTCCTCGACGCCCGGGCGCACAACTACCTCGCCGCGCTGGTGTGGGCCGGCGACGGCGCCGGGCTCGCCCACGCCGACGTGACCACCGGCGACTTCGCCACCACCGACTTCGTCGGGCCCGACGCCGAGCGCCGCCTGCTCGACGAGCTCGTGCGGCTGCGGCCCGCCGAGCTGATCGTGCCCGAGGCGCGAGACGGCGCCGCCGACCCGCGCCTGGACCGCCTCACCGCGACCTTCGACGCGCTCGGGCTCGCCGTCGTCGTCGCCCCCTACGCCGCGTGGCGCTTCGACGCCGACAACGCCCGCCGGGCGCTCCTCGAACACTTCCGCGTCGCCACCCTCGCGCCGTACGGCTGCGCCGACCGGCCGCTGGCCGCCCGCGCCGCCGGCGCCGTCCTGGCCTACCTGCGCGACACCCACAAGACCGCCGTCGCGCACGTCGGCACGCTGTCGACGTATGCCACCGACGCCTACATGCAGCTCGACGCCGCCACGCGCCGCAACCTCGAGATCACGAGCACCTTGCGCGGCGACGGGCGCAAGGCCTCGCTCCTCGGCGTGCTCGATGCCACCCTCACGCCCATGGGCGGCCGGTGCCTGCGCACGTGGCTCGACCAGCCGCTGGTGGACCGCGCCCGCATCGAGCGCCGGCTCGACGCCGTCGAGGCCCTCGCCGGCCACGGGCGGACCCGCGCCGAGCTGCGCGCCGTGCTCAAGGGACTGCCCGACATCGAGCGGCTGGCCAACCGCGTGACGGCCGGCTACGCCGGGCCGCGCGAGCTGGTCAAGCTCGCCGATGGGCTCCGGCGCCTCCCGGCCGTCCGCACCCTCCTGGCCGAGATCGCCGGCGGCCCCGAGTCGCTCGCACGGCTCGGCGACCACGACGTCGCCGACGTCGCCGCCGCCATCGACGCCGCCATCGCCGACGACCCCCCGGCCGTGCTGGGCGTGCCCGGCGTCATCCGGCCCGGCCATGCCCCCGAGCTCGACGCGATCCACGCCTCCGTCGCCGACGCCCGGGCCTGGATCGCGGGCCTCGAGGCGGCCGAGCGCGAGCGGACCGGCATCCGCAAGCTCAAGGTCGGCTACAACCGCGTGTTCGGCTACTACCTCGAGCTCCCCAAGGCCGCCGCCGACCAGGTGCCCGCCGACTACCACCGCAAGCAGACCACGACCGGCGGCGAGCGCTACGTCACGCCCGAGCTCAAGGAACGCGAGACCGAGGTGCTCCACGCCGAGGAGCGCATCGTCGCCGCCGAGCGCGCGCTGTTCGTCGCGCTGGTCCAGGCCGTCATGGCGCGCGCCGCCGACATCCTCGCCGCCGCACGCGACATCGGGATGCTCGATGCCCTGGCGTCGCTGGCCGAGGTGGCCGTGCACCACCGTTACACCCGCCCGGTCCTCGACGACGGCCGGGCGATCGCCATCTCCGCCGGCCGGCATCCCGTGGTCGAGCGGAACCGCCCCGACGCGCCGTTCGTGCCGAACGACGTGGCCGTCGGCCCGGGCGAGATCATCCTCCTCACCGGGCCCAACATGGCCGGCAAGAGCACGGTGGGGCGGATGGTGGCGCTCGTCGTCCTCATGGCGCAGATCGGGTCGTTCGTCCCGGCCGACGCGGCTGCCGTCGGGATCGTCGACCGCATCTTCACGCGCATCGGGGCCCAGGACGAGCTTGCCGCCGGCCAGAGCACGTTCATGGTGGAGATGGTCGAGACGGCGGGCATCCTGCACCACGCCACCGCGCGCAGCCTGATCATCCTCGACGAGCTCGGCCGCGGCACGAGCACGTACGACGGCATGGCGATCGCGTGGGCCGTCATCGAGCACATCCACAACCACCCGCGCCTGGGGGCCCGCACGCTGTTCGCCACGCACTACCACGAGCTGACCGCGCTGGCCGAGCTGTTGCCGCGCGTGCGCAACTTCAACATGGCGGTGGCCGAGACGCCCGACGGCATCGCGTTCCTCCACCGCATCGAGCCGGGCACGGCCGACCGGTCGTACGGGATCCACGTGGCCGAGCTGGCGGGCCTGCCGCGCGACGTGACGGCGCGGGCGTGGACCATCCTCGAGCGGCTCGAGGCCGAGGGCAACGTGCCGCTCCAGCGCGCCGACCGCCGCCCGCCGCCGGCCGGCACCGGGCAGCTGCCGCTGTTCGCGCCCGTCGAGCGCGAGCACCCGGTGGTGGAGGCCCTGCGCCGGCTGGACGTCGACGGGATGACGCCGCTGGCGGCGCTGACGGCGCTGTACGAGCTGCGCGGGCAGGTGAGCGAACCCGAGGGGAGGCAGACGCCGACATGAGCGCGAGACGCCGCCGGCTGCTGGCGGCCGCAGCCGCCGGCATGGCCGGCTGGTCCGTTCTGGTCGCCGCGCCGCCCGCCGCGCCGCCCGCGTCGGAGCCCGCGGACGGCGGAGGCCAGGGCGCCGCGGAGATCGACCATTCCATCCCCGCGCGGCTGCACCGCCCGGCGGGCGCCCTCGCGGCCGCGGCGCCGCCCGCCCCCGGCGACGCGACCCCGCGCACGC
>QEVT01000357.1 GCA_003576755.1 bacterium
CGGCGGTCCCGCCCACGCCGGCGGCGGCGCGATCGTCGCCGCCGCCGGCCCGCGCGGCGGCCATCCCGACGGCCGTCGGCGTCCCGACGGCCACGCCGCCCGCCACCGCCACGGACGCGCCGGCGGCGACCACGACCCCCGCCCCGCCCGCCACCGCGACGGCCGTCACCGCGACGGCCGCCATGCCGCCCGAGACGCGGCGACCCGAACGGACGGCTCCGCCCTCGGGCACGCCGACGCCGCAAGGGTCGCCCACGCCGATGCTCGTATGGCGCTGCGAGCCGGCGTTCCCGTCGATGCTCCGCATCCTGGCCGGGACGTGCGCCGTGTTCCCCAACACGTCGGAGTACGACGTGTTCCGGCTCGCCGTCACGGCGCGATCGCGCTGGACGGTGTCGCTGTGCAACCGGACGGAGCTCGACACCGTGGTCGCGCTCTACCGGGACGGCGCGTTCGACCCGGCCGCACCTTGCGGCGGGATCCTGGCGTTCAACGACGACCATTGCGACCGGCAGAGCCGCTTGACGGTGGACCTCGACCCCGGGGTGTATGCCCTCGTGATCGCCGAGAAGACCGGCGACGTCGGCGCGCCCTACGCCTTCAAGCTCGAGACCGACGAGGCGGTCTCGGACGGCCCGTGCGCGGAGCGCCTGGCGCCGTAGCTCACGGCGCCGCGCGCCGCAGCCGCGCGGCGAACGCGCCGTCCATGCCGTGCCGCTGCGGCAACGTGGCCAGGCACCCGGCAGGCGTGACCAGCTCCGGTGGGACCGCATCTCCCACGGGCTCCAGCGCAAACTCGGCGTGGCGCGCGAGGAACGCCGCGACCTGCGCCTCGTTCTCCTCGGGCTCGATGCTGCACGTGCCGTACACGAGGCAGCCTCCGGGCCGCACGGACCGCGCCGCCGCGTCCAGGAGCGCCCGCTGCAGCGCGCACAGGGCGTCGAGGTCCTCCGGCGCACGGCGCCAGCGCAGGTCGGCGCGCTTGGCCAGCACGCCCGAGCCGGTGCACGGGGCGTCCAGCAGCACGCGGTCCGCGACCGGCACGGCGGAGCGCGCGACGAGGTCGCGGAAGTCGCCGGCCAGCGTCTCGACGATCGTGATCCCCTGGGCCTCGGCCGCGCGCGTGAGCGGCGCCAGCCGTTCGGCCCGCAGGTCGCATGCCACGACGCGGCCGTGGTCGCCCATCCGGGCGGCCGCGTACAGCGCCTTGCCGCCCGGGGCGGCGCACGCGTCCACCACGGTCTCGCCGGCCCGCGGATCCAGGGCGCGCACCACCCAGGCCGCGCTCTCGTCCTGGACCACGGCCAGCCCTTGCTCGATCAGCCCGGACGCCAGCACCGGCTGGAGGCGCGGCACGTGGAGCACGTCGTCGCAGCGCGGGCTGGGCGACCACGCGATGCCGCGCGCGTCGAGCGCCGCGGTGACGTCGGCGACGGTCGCCCGCAGCAGGTTCACCCGAAGGCAGTGCACGGGGCGCCGGTTGTTCCACGCCAGGAGCGCCTCCGCATCTGCTCGGCCGAAGCGCTCGACCCATCGCCGCACCAGCCACGTCGGGTGCGACGCCCGGATGGCGAGATCCTCGACGGCGTCGCCGGTGTCCGGTGCGGGCAGGTCGTCGCGCCGGCGGTCGGCCTGCCGCAGCACCGCGTTGACGAGTCCGGCCGCCCGCGCCTGGCCGGCTGCCCGCGCGAGCGCCACCGCCTCGTGGATCGCCGCGTGCGCCGGCGTGGCGACGACGAGCAGCTCGTAGAGGCCGATGTGGAGCACCCCGCGGACCGCGCCGGAGAGGCGGTCGAGCGGGCGGCCGGCCAGCGCCTCGACGAGGAAGTCGAGCCACCGTCGCTGGCGGGTGATGCCGGCGACGAGCTCGGTCACGTGGCGCCGGTCGGCGGGGCCGAGCGCCGCCACGGCCGGATCCGCCCCGAGGCGCGCCACGTACGCCCCGCCGTCGTCGACCCGCCGGAGCAGGCGCAGCGCCGCGCGGCGGGCAGGGGCGACGGGCGCGGACGTCGCCACGCGGCCGCGCGGGCGCCGTGCGGTCACGCCGGGGCGAACGCCCGGGGCGCGTGGTTGACCCGCCCGCTGCGGATGACGTTGGCGCGCAGCGGCTGGCCGATGATCGCCTCCGCGCGATGCCCGTTCTCGATGAGCCGGTCGACGTCGATGCCGGTGCGCACGCCCATCTCGTCCAGCAGGGCGACGAGGTCCTCGGAGCACGTGTTGCCGGTGAACCCGAACTGGTACTTGCGGGTGTCGGACTTCGGCGTCGGCTGCCCCCCGATGGCCCCGATCGACGTGTCGACGTACGCCAGGCCCATCTCGAGCGCCGCCACCGAGTTGACGACCCCGTTGCCGCGGGTGTCGTGGAAGTGGGCGATGAACACGGCGCTCGGGAAGAGTTCTTGCAGGATGCCGATGCGCTCGCGGGCGCTGCGCGGGTTGGCCGCGCCCGTCGTGTCGCCCAGCATGATCGTGTCGGCCCCGGCGTCGAGGTAGAACCGCGTGATGTCGACGACGTCTTCGACGTCGACGTCGCCGGCGATCGGGCAGCCCCACACCGTGCCCGGGCAGCCGATGACACGCACCCCGAGCGCCTTGGCGCGCGCGATGATCCGCGCGTGCGCCCGCTTGGCCTCGTCGTGGCCCATGCGGAAGTTGACCAGGTTGTGGGCCTCGCTCGACGAGATCATGAGGATGATCTCGTCGGCGCCGTAGCCTTCGCCGACGCAGCGCTCGAAGCGGTCGAAGCCCTTCTCGTTGGGCATCAGCACGACGTACGACACGCCCTGCCGGCGCTCGATGCCTCGCAGCACCTCGACGCAGTCCGCGAACTGGGGCAAGAGCTTGGGGTGCGAGAAGCTGGTGACCTCGAGCTTGGTGACGCCCGAGTCGACGATGCGGTGGATCATCTCGAGCTTGTGCTCGGTCGGGATGACGTGCGGGATCGACTGCAGCCCGTCGCGGGCCCAGCACTCGCACACACGGACGAAGTCTGGCATGGCCATGTCAATAAGGGCTCCTCTCCCTCGGCATCGATGGGCGCGGCGCCGGCGGCGGCGCGGGCGCGGCCGCCGCCGGCGGGGGATCTCGCACCGCCGACGTGCGGCCGGCGATGCGACGGCCTCACGGGCAATAGGCGCGGAACACGACGCTGTTGGCCACCGGGTGGAACGGCTTGGCGAGGTCGTGGAGCGTCAACCACACCCGCAACGGGTTGAACGGGCCGACCGGCTTGCCGGGGTCGTGCGGCTGGCGGTAGCCCTCGACGGCGGCGGGGTCGGCGACGGCCGCGTCGAGCACAGCCTGCGGCACCCGGCCGGCGACCTGCGGGCACACCGGCCCGCGCGCGACGGGCGCCGTGGGCGCGGGTGTCGGGA
>QEVT01000358.1 GCA_003576755.1 bacterium
GGCGGGTGGCAGATCCTGGGAGCGCCGGCTTCCAGCCGGCAAGATGCCGGCGCTCCCAGGAAGCCCTTCGATCAAACGTTCTGTCACGCCCTCAGGGGTTCCCGTACAACGATGTTGTCGATCAGCCGGACCGGCCCGACGACCGCCGCCACCGACAGCAGCGCCGGGCCGCGGACCGCTTCCAGCTCCTCGAGCGTCGCGGCGTCCGCCACGCTGACGTACTCGACCGCGGCGCGCGGCTCCTGCGCGAACACGGCCGCCATCCGCGCCCGCAGCGCGCCGGCGTCGCGCTCGCCGCCCGCCCAGGCCGCCTCGGCCGCGCGGAGCGCGCGGTGGAGCACCGTCGCCGCCCGGCGGTCGTCGGGGCCCAGGCGCGCGTTGCGGCTGCTCATCGCCAGCCCGTCGGCCTCGCGCACCGTCGGGCAGCCGACGACGTCGACCGGCACGTCGAGGTCGCGCACCAGGGTCCGGATCACCGCGAGCTGCTGGTAGTCCTTCTGCCCGAAGTAGGCCCGCGCGGGCTCGAAGATGCCGAACAGCTTGAGCACCACCGTCGCCACGCCGCGGAAGTGCCCCGGGCGGTGCGCCCCCTCGAGCGGCGCCGCGATCGGCCCGACGTCCACCCACGTCTGGAAGCCGGGCGGGTAGACCTCGGCCGGGTCGGGCATCAGCACGATGTCGCACCCGGCGTCCCGGAGCAGCGCCGCGTCGCGCTCGGGGTCGCGCGGGTAGCGGGCCAGGTCCTCCGCCGAGTTGAACTGGGCGGGGTTGACGAAGACGCTGGCCGCCACGCGGGCGTTCTCGGCCCGGGCACGGGCCACCAGCGACACGTGGCCGGCGTGCAGGTAGCCCATGGTCGGCACCAGCCCGACCGCCGCCCGGCCGCCGGCGGCCCGGTCGGCCTCGGCGCGCCAGGCGCGGATCTCGGCGATGGTGGTGGCGATGCGCATGGTCATCCCGCCGTCAGGCTCTTGCGGGCCGCGCCTCGCCGCGCGCCACCGGCGACCCGCGCGCCGGCGGCGCCCCGCCCCGCGCGCTCCAGCGCCCGCACCCGCCGCCAGAGGTCGGCGTTGACCGGCGTCGGCACCCCCAGGCGGCGGCCGTGGCGCACGACCGCCCCGTTGATGGCGTCGATCTCGGTCGGCGCGCCGCGGGCGACGTCCTGCAGCATCGACGACCGGTTGGTCGCCGTGCGGCGCGCGACCTCGACCGCCAGCGCCTCGAGGTCGACGCCGAGGTCGATCCCCAGCGCCGCCGCCACGTGCCCGACCTCGCGGGCCGCCGCGGCCATCGTCGCCCGCGCGTCCGGCCGCGCCAGGAGCGCGCCGTTGGGCACCCCGAGGAGCGCGGTCAGCGGGTTGATGGCGCAGTTGACGGCCAGCTTGCGCCAGAGCGGCACCGACACGTCCGCCTCGACCGCCACGTCGAAGCCCGCCTGGCGCAGCAGCTCGGCGGCCCGCTCGACGGCCGGGCGCCGCGCCGGCGGCGCGGCGAGCACGGTCCAGCCCGGCCCCCCGGCGCGGACGCGGTCGGGCGCATCCCCCGCGCTCGCCCCGGCCGCCGTCACGCCGACGACGATCCGGTCGGCGGGCACGCCGCCCGCGGCGAGCGCCTCGCGCTGGCCGAGCCCGTTCTGCAGCGTGACGACGAGCCCGCCGGCCGACACCGCCCGCGCGGCCACCGGGGCGACCGCCGCGGTGCGGTGCGCCTTGACGAGCACGACGACGAGGTCGAAGCCAGCCATCAGCGCTCCGTCACCCCCGCCGCGACGTCGTACTCCCTCTCCCGCAGCGCTGGAGGAGGGGGCCGGTGGGTGAGGGCCCTCCCCGCTCACCGCGTCGAGCCCCACCGCCCGCACGCCGTCCACGACCGTCCACCGACCGCCCCCGTCCGCCTCCTCCACCGTGATCCCGCGCGCGGCGATGGCGTCGACGGCCGCGCGCCATGCGCCGGCGAGCAGCACCGCGGCGCGGCCGGTGCGCGCCAGCCGCGCGCCAAACAGCTTGGCCATCGCGCCGGTGCCGAGGATCAACACGCGGGCGCGCCCTGCTTCGGGCGCCGGTGCCCCGAGGTCCATCGCCATCTCCGTGGCCGTGCTCAGGACCGTGCGCTGCGGCCGTCGACGCCGTCGGCCAGGGCGCCGCCGGGCGCCCCCTCCGACGCGGCCCACGCCGTGAACGCTGCGAGCTCGGCTTCGGGCATGGCGTAGGTGTGGACGTCTTCGGGGAACCGACCGGCGGCCACGTCGTCGACGTAGGCGCGCAGGGCCGCGTCGACCGAGCCTCGCAGCTCGGCGTAGCGCTTGACGAACTTGGGCTTGAAGTCGTCGAACAGGCCCAGGAGGTCGTGGGTCACCAGCACCTGGCCGCTCGTCCCGACCCCCGCGCCGATGCCGATGGTCGGGATCGACAGCCGCGACGTGACGTGTGCGGCCACCGGGGCCGGTACGCTCTCGAGGACGATCGAGAAGCAGCCCGCGTCCTGCAGGGCCAGCGCGTCGTCGACCATCGCCCGCGCCGCGGCGGCGGTGCGGCCCTGGACGCGGTAGCCGCCGAGCACGTTGACGCTCTGCGGCGTCAGCCCGATGTGGCCCTGCACCGGGATGCCGGCGCGGACGATGGCGCGCACGGTGTCGGCGAACGCGCGCCCGCCCTCGAGCTTGACGGCGTCCATGCCCGCCTCCTGGACGAACCGCCCGGCGTTGCGGACGGCGTCGCGGACGTCGACCTGGTAGCTCAGGAACGGCATGTCGCCGATGACAAGCGCGTGCGCCACGCCGCGGCGAACGGCGCGGGCGTGGTGCAGCATCTCGTCCATGGTGACCGAGAGCGTGCTCGGGTGCCCGAGCACGACCATGGCCAGCGAGTCGCCGACGAGGACCGCGTCGACGCCGGCCGCGTCGACCAGGCGGGCGGTGGGGTAGTCGTAGGCGGTGAGCATCGTGATCGGCTCGCCGCGCTCGCGCTTGGCTTGCAGCGTCACCACCGTCTGCTTCGGCCGGGAACCGGCCGCGACGGCGGCGCCGTGGGTGGGGATGGGTAGCGTGCTCATGGCTGCGCTCCTCGGGTACGGGGTCATTCGGTTGTCGTCCGTGCTCGTCGCCGCAAGCGGTCGACGGCGTAGGCAAGCTGCACACAATTATACGCCCATCGGTGCGCGGCGGATGCGTGCCGTGGCCGGGAGGCGTGTGGTTGGCGTACAATCCATTGGCGTCCGCGTCTGGCCGGACCCACATGCCGTCGGAAACGAGAGGATGTCGTCAATGCGTTCGAATGCACGCTCGACCTCGCGCCGGCCCCGCATCGCGCTCGCGGCGGTCGGGCTGGCCGCCACGGTGTGCGCCGCCGTCGCCC
>QEVT01000359.1 GCA_003576755.1 bacterium
GGCACCGTCGGGCCCGCTGGCGCCGGGTGCGCCGGGTGCGCCGCCCGGGCCTGCCGCTCGTCCACGGCCTTGCGCGCGGCGGCGAGCCAGCGGTAGGCGTAAGCCTCGGCCAGGTCGCGCGTCTCGGCGAAGCACCACGCCACGCGCGGGTGGCGGAGCTGCAGCGCGGCCATCACCGAAAGCAGCCAGTCCGGGCGCACCTGGTCCTTGGACACCTTCAGCAGGTCCGAGAACCGGCCCTCGACCACGAGGCAGGCGTGCGGGAGCGACTCGAGCTCGGCCAGCGCGAAGGCGAGCGTGCCGGCCACGGCGCCGGAGGCGAGGTCTTCGGGGCGCTTGCGCTCGACGGCGGCCACCAGGCGGCCGTCGGCAAAGATGCCGTAGTCGCCGACGGGCAGCTCGCGCCGCACGCACGTGGCCTGCAGCCCGCCGAAACGCCAGCCGTAGCGCTCGCGGACGTCGACGGCGATCTCGAGCGGCGCGTCGAGGCCGCGCGCCGCGGGCACCTTCAGCCCGGGGCGGGCCGCGCCCATGCTGCGCTGGCTGCGCCAGAAGATCAGCTCGCGGTCGCCCTTGGGCGCCCACACGAACAGGCTCCGGCGCCGCTGGCGGCGCTGCAGCACGAGGTGCACGGCCTTGCCGGCGCGCCAGCACTGGGCGACGGCGTGGGTCTCGACGACGTCGGCGTCGTCGGGCCAGCCGGGCAGGGGGTGGCAGTAGACGTCCTTGGCCGTGGGCCAGTCGGCCCCGCACGCGAGGACGAGCGGCGCCTCGCCGGCCACCGGCAGCGAGAGGACGTACGGCAGCCGGGTGCCGGCGGTGGGGTTGCGGCCGATGATGAAGTCGGGCATGGGGGCGGAAAGCGACGGCCGGCGGCGTCAGGCGGGCCGGGCGCGGCGGGCGGCGGGGAGGGGCGGGCGCCGGCCCGGTGCGGATCCCCATACATCTGGTGTCGACATCTCTGGAGAACGCAACCCCAGTTGCCGGTAGGACTGGCCTCGAGATCCCATGCGGAATGTGTCGATTCGTCCGGCTCGCGGTAACGGGCGATCGGGCGGCGGAGTCGGGGGCCCGCGCGACGGTCCGCCGCTAGGTGCCTGGCGGGCCGGGCGACGGTGCGCTTGCGGCGCGCCGACGCGGTGCGGGGACCGCCTGTGGGTGTCGGCAGGCTGCACGCGATCGCGGCGGGTATTATACGCGTGGACCGGCGCCTGCGGGCACGGCGAACCCGGGGGCGACCGATCTGCTTCGCTCGGCCAGCGCTCCGGGCGCGGACGGCGGGCGGCGGCAGCCCCTACCGTCTCCCCCACGGCAGGAAGGCGCGGATGGCCCGGACGACGGCCGCGGCCGGCCCGTGGGTCTCGGGCGCGCCGTCGGCGTTGACCACCTCCAGCCGATACTGGAAGCGGCCGATGCCGGGCGTGTCGTGCGCGGCGTAGCGCGTGCCGCCGCCCGCGCCGCCGCGGGCGGGGATCAAGCCCGCGACGACCGTCCACGGGCCCGCCGCCTGGCCTGGCGGCGCGGCGGCCCGCTGCACGCGGAAGCCGGCGACGCCGACCTCGCTCGCGGTCTGCCAGGTGATCCGCACGCGCCCGGTGGGGTCGGGCGCGGCCGCGAAGTCGAGCACCTGCGCCGCGGTGGGCGCATCGAACCGCTCGAGCTCGAAGGCCCCGATGTCGCAGACGCCGCCGCCCGGCTGCGGGCGCGCGATGCCGCGTTGGTCGAAGGCGTCGACGGGCGACGCCGCGCACACGGCGTTGCTCGCGGCGTGGAGCGCGTCGCTGGCCGTGCTGATGGCATGGGTGAAGGTCGGCCCGCCGTTGTCCTGGAGCGGGCCGAGGTCGGGGTCGCCGTTTTGGATGTCGCCGGGCGCGGTGAAGCCGCAGGCGGTGCCGCTCTCGAGGTTGAACCCGCTGCTGGCGATGGTCGACGGCCCGCCGGCGGCGCAATCCTGGCCGCCGCCCTGCTGGTCGGCGACGATGCTGCCCGAGGCCACGATGCGGGCATCGGTGGTGCCGGCGATGCCGCTGCCGCCGGAGGCGCCGACGTTGCGGGTGATCGTGGTGTGGATCAGGCTGATGCTGCCGAAGTAGTTGTAGACGCCGCCGCCCAAGTCGCTGCGGTTGCCGGAGATGGTGGTGTTGGCGATCTCGGCGATGCCGGCGGTCAGGACGTAGTCGACGTTGTGGCCGTTCGCGACACCGCCGCCGGTGCTCTCGGCCGTGTTGCCGGAGATGGTGCTGCCGGCGATGCGCAGCCCGGCCAGGCCTTGGGCGTTGGCGATGTTGAAGACGCCCCCGCCGTGGTAGGCGGTGTTGCCGGCGATCGTGCTGTCCACGATCCTGACGCTGCCGTCGGCGTAGATGCCGCCGCCCCGCGACCCGGCCGAGTTGCCGGTGATGACGCAGTCCTCGATCCGGAGCGTCCCCCGGTTGTTGATGCCGCCGCCGTTGTAGCCTTCGTTGGACGACACGGTGCAGCGCACCAGCTCGGCGTTCCCCGTGTTGAAGATCCCGCCGCCGCCGATGTTGCCGTCGAATCCGCCGGTGATCGTGGTGTCTTCGAGGGTCAGGTCGCCGGCGTAGCGCACGAACAACACCCGGAAGGCGTCCTCGGCATCGAGGGTTGCCCCGTTGCCCTGGATGGTGATGGCGGACTCGATATCCGGCAGCGCGCCCCCGTACGCCGTGTTCAGGAGGTAGGTCCCGCCGGCCAGGACGAGGGTGTCGGGGCCGCCGCCGGACGTGCAGGCGATCGAGCCCGACTGGTCGTCGTTGTTGGCGTTGATGATGGCCGCCGACAGCGTGCAGCCCGCCCCGATGTCGATGGTGATCGTCGCCGCCTCGCCCGCCCCTCCGCCGAGCGCCAGCAGCAGGCCCGCCAGCGGCGCGGCCGGCGCCAGGCGCCGCAGCAGCCGTCGGCGGGCGTGACGGGGCAGCTCGGCGAGCCGGGCGCGCAGGGCGCCGAGGCGTTCGCGCGTCGTGTCCAGGCGGCGCATGATGAGGCTGGCAAGCCACGGATCGCGCCTGGCGGCGGCGAGCATGGCGCGCATGGCGGCACGCTCCGCGCCGCCGGGCAGGATCACGTCGACCTGGGCTGGGCTGGGGTCGGCTTGGGGCATGACGTGGCTCTCGGGAATGGGTGTGGGAGCGGGTGACGCGCGCTTGCACTAGTAACGGGGAATCCGGGCTGAAGATACGGGTGCGGGGTGCGAACGCGTGGTAGATCCGGTTACCGATACCGTCACAAGTTAAGCTGGAGAGGGAGAAGTCAAGGTGGGGGAACGAGGGCGTTTGATGATGGCCAGGCCCTTGGCATCGTCGGCAAGGTATGCCA
>QEVT01000360.1 GCA_003576755.1 bacterium
CCGCCGCGACGCCATCGCCGCCGGCGCCGCCCACGCCCGCCGCGCCGGCCATTCGCCCGCCCGAGACTGCGCCGGGCCCGCTGCCGCCGACGGCCCATGCGAGCGTAACACCGGGTGCCACGGCGTCACTGCCCGCCACCGGGATCGCCGGCCGGGTGATGGATCCCGACGGTCTGCCCATCCCGGGCGCCGTCGTCGTCGCCGAGCCGTTCGACGGCGCCGGATGGTTCGTCGTGGCCCTCGCCGCCGACGACGGCACGTACGCGCTGGAGATCGCACCCGGCCGGTTCAGGGCGCACGCCGAGGCGCTGGGCCATGCCACCCGCTGGTGGGACGATCGACCCGAGCCGGCCGCGGCGGATCCCGTGATCGTGGCCGCGACGGGGATGGTGTCCGGGGTCGACTTCCGACTTCCGCTTGCTTCCAACCCGGCCGTGCCGACCATCGCCAAGGAGGTGGTGAGATGATCCGCTTTGGACCGCAGGGCCATCGACGTCCCGACGCGGCGTCAGACAGCGTGGGCGCCGCGCCGGGTAGCCCCGGTGCACGACGGTCCCGGCTTCGGGCGGTCATGCCGATGCCGCCCCGATCGCGCCCGCTGCGCCGGTGGTCGCTGGTCGTTGCCTTGACGTGGGCACACGCCATGGCTGCCGAACCGCCAGGGGCGACCGTGCATGCCCAGACGCAACCTCCGTTCTGCCGTCCGGCCGGCAGCGTCGATACGACGCCCGAGACCGGCGGGGTGCTGCAGGTCGGCGGCGCGCTGGCCGCGGTCGACATCGCGGGCGATCTGGCCTTCGTCGCGGTCGGGCCGCGGCTCGCGGTCTACGACATCGCCGACGCCGCCGTGCCACGGGCCGTATGCACCACGGCCATGTTCCCCGACACGGTCGGCGAAGTGGCCGTCGCGGATGGCCGCGCCTACGTGCTCGTCCACCGCTACAACGGGTCGGAGACCCAGCTCTGGGTGCTCGACGCGACCGAGGCGACGGCGCTGCGCGTGCTGGGCCGTGTCGATCTCGCCGGCAGCTTCTTGCGCGTTGCCGTCGGCGACGGCGTGGCCTACCTCGCGGGCAAGTGGCGGGTCGACGAGCAGCGCTCGCGCGCCGGCCTGGTGGCGGTCGACGTGTCGGATCCGCGGGCGCCACGCGAGATCGGGCGGTACAGCGGCGATGCGGAGGACGGTCTGTGGTTCGAAAGCCTCGTGGCCGACGGCAATCGGTTGATCGCGGGGTCGTTCTGGGGCGGCCTCTTGGTGCTCGACGTCTCGACGCCGGCGCAGCCGCGGGCGTTGGGCACGTTGTGGGCGCCCGACGGCCCCGATGGCCAGGAGTCCGGCGTCACCCAAGTCGCGCTCGAAGGGCGGTTTGCGCTCGTCCTGGTCTGGAACCGGCTGCACGTGGTCGATCTCGCCGACCCGGCGGCGCCTCGCGAGGTCGGGCGCTTCCCGGACCTCGGCGTGATCGGCGACATCGCCAGCGAGGCGGGGCGTGCAGTCATGGCGCGCGACGGCGGCACCGGCGCCGTGCTCGACGTCACCGACCCGACGGCTCCGCGGGTCGTCGCCGAGCTGCCGCACGAGGGCGCGCTCGACGGCCCGGGCTTCGACGACGCGATGGTGCTCGTCGGCGGCCGGGCCGCCTGGGTAACGTTCGACGGCGCGCTGCGCGTCGCCGACGTCCGCGCGGACGCGCTGGTGTCGGCGCGCGTGGTGCCGCCGCTCCCGATCGCGAGCCACGTCGTGCGCGTCGGCCGCCGGGCCGTGGTCGCGGGGATGCGTTCGGGGCTCTGGTTGGTCGACCTGGACGGCCGCACCCCGCCCGTGGCCGTGCCGATTCCCCCGTCGGAGCGTACGGCGGCCCTGACGATCGGTACGGTGGCGGCCGACGGCGACACGGTGTTCGCGCTCGACGGCTGGGGATCGGAGGGTCGGCTGCATGTCGTCGACCTGCGCGATCCCGAGCGACCGGCGTGGATCGGCGCGGTGACCCTCCCGCTGCCGGCGGACACCGGCGTCCCGGCCTATCAGATGGCGGCCGGCGGGGGCTTCGTGTACGTCCCGTTCGGCGGCCACGTGTCGGTCGTCGACGTGCGCGACCCGGCGGCCCCGCGCGTCGCGGGGACCGTCGTGCTCGATGGTGCGCTCGCCACCATCCTCCACGGGCGGCACGTCTTCGTCGGCGTCGAGCCGGACAGCCGGTTGGCGACGGTGCGGACGCTGGACGTGACGGATCCCGCCCGGCCGCGGGTGGTCGGCGGCATCTCGTTCAACGCGTCGCGCGTGGCCGCGCTTGCCGTGACCGACGACGATCGGCTGTTCGTGGTGACCGGGACGCGGCTGTACGCGTTTGACGTCGCCCGCCCGGACGCGCCGCGGGCGCTGCGCGCGTTTCTCCCATTCATGGCCGCATCGATCGTCGCCGACGGCCATCGGATGGTCGTCGACGCGCTGGACGGCGTGGCGGTGCGCGACCTGTCGGCGTTCCCGGATGTGCGCGAGGTGTGGTCGGTGAGGCTGCCGGGCGGGATCTACCTCCCCAACTGGCCCTACGTCAGCCACCGCGCCGTGCTGGACGGCGACCGCATCGTCGATGCGCGGGGCGACGCCGGGCTCTTCATCGTGCCGCCGCCACCCGACCAGCCGCCGGCAGGGCCGTCGGCGACGCCCGTTGCGATGCCGCCGGACACGGCACGGGCGGTCGTTTACTTGCCCGCAGCGCTCAACGCCGAGGGGCCGAGGGCAGGCGAAGCGACGGGCTGCCCGCCTTCGCACGTGGCGCTGGTCCTCGACACTTCGGACTCGGAAGACCCCGGCCGCCGGGCGCACCCGGCCGCGGTCGCGAGCGCGGCACACGCGTTCGTCGACGCCGTTGACCTTGGCCAAACTGGCGTGGGGCTGATCGGGTACGACCGCCAGGCCCTGCGGGTGGTGTCGGGGCGGGACCGCGACGGGCTCGTGGCCGGGCTCGCGTTCCTGGCGGCTCCGACCCGCCCCGGGCGCCGCATCGACGTCGGTCTGGCTGCGGCGGCGCTCGACGTCTCGCGCACCGTCGGCCCCACGGGTCGCGGCGAGGTCGTGGTGGTCGCCAGCGGTCCGCCCGACGCCGGCACGGCGGACCTGGTCCGCGCGGCGGCCGGTGCGCTGCGCGACGCGGGCTGGGTGGTCCGCAGCGTGGCGTTCGGCGACGACGCCGACGCCGCGTTGATGCGCGAGCTGGCGTCGGGCCCGGGCGAGGCGCGCCGCGCGGCGACCGGCCCGGAGCTGGCGGCGCTGATGGACGGCTGGGGCCGCCTGCGGCGGGACT
>QEVT01000361.1 GCA_003576755.1 bacterium
GGCCGTCGGTGAGCAGCACCAGGGCCGTGGCGGCGCCGGTGCGGCCGGCCGCCAGCGCAGCGCTGCCGGCCGCAATCCCGCGGTCGATGCGCGAGCCGGATCCCGTCGTCAGGCCGCCGATGGCGCCGCGCGCCGCGGCCCGGTCCGCCGACAGCGGCAGCACGACGGTCGCATCCTCGTCGAACGCGATCACCGCGACGTGGTCGGCGGGCGCGAGGCCGTCGACGAACAGCCCCGCGGCCTCCCTGGCCGCGGCGAGCTTGGTCGGTCCGCCCGCCGCGGTCGCGGCGCCCATGCTGCTGCTGACGTCGAAGACCAGCGCGATGTCGTACGGCGCCGCCCGGGCGACGCAGCGGTCGACGAACGCGACCGGCAGGAAGGCCGGCTTCGGCCGGGGGGTCGCGCTCGGCACCGGGGTGTCGGTCGGCGCCGGCGTGTCGGTCGCGGCCAAGGTGGCCGTGGGCACCGGGGTGTCGGTCGGCACCGGCGTGGGCACCGGCGTCTCGGTCGGCGGCGCGACGACCTCGACCTCGGGCACCGGGAACGTCACCCGCCCGACGCCTTCCCAGCCGTCGACGTAGTCGGCGCTGGCCGCGACGTTGGTCCGCCAGCGCCCGGCCGCCGTCGGCCGGAGCCGGTAGCGCAGCAGCGTGCCGGTGTACGGCCCGTCGGCTACCGCCCACGACAGCGTCCGCGTGGCGGGGTCCCACGTCCCGGCCGGCCGCAGGCTGCCGGGTACGACGTCGAACTGCGGCGGGATGACGTCCGACACCGCGGCCGTCTTGAGCAGGTTGGCCGGGCGGAGGAACGACGCGACGCGCTGGTAGACCGGCACGGCGCTGCCGAGGCTGCCGCCGAACAGGCTGACGACGTCGAGGTCGTTGGACGCGAGGAGCGCGCTGTCGCCGCTGCCGTTGACCACGACGACGCGCGCGCCGGCCGCCCGCAGCTCGGCCGCGGCGGGCTCGGCGTCGGTCTGCTCGGCGCAGCTGTTCTGGTCGGTCTTGACGCAGTACTGCGCGCCGATCAGCACGACGACGCCCCGCCCGGGCTCGAGCGCCAGCTCGCGGGCGGCCTCGCGGAGGGCGTTGGCCTCGTTGGACTCGGCGCCGCCGCCGGCGTTGACGGTCTCGAGCCCGCTGACGATGCGCGTGGGGTCGTGCGTCCAGCGCACCTTGAACAGCGTGTTGACGTAGTAGCCCATCAGGCCGACCTGGTTGCGCTTGAAGTCGGCCAGCGCCACCACCTGCCGGGCCGCGTCGAGCGCCGCCGAGCTCTTGGTGTTGACGAGGAGCAGGATGTTGGACGCTTGCTCCACGGCGCCGCACGTGCCCCGCAGCGTCAGCGTCATGTCGACCTCGTCGGCCAGCGTCAGCCGGGCGGGGGAGGCGGTCTTGTCGCCGTGCACCATGCACGTCCGGCCGGCCAGCACCTCGGACGCCGGCCGGCCGGTGGGGGCGAAGATCATCATCAGGCTGGCGCGCGCATCGGCCACGAAGACGCGGCCGTCGGCCGACACGCTGAGGTCGCTCAGGCTTCGCGCCTGCGCGTTCTCGTTGGCGCGCGCGCTGAAGCGGGCGACCTCCGCCCCGGCCTGATCGAGCACGGCGACCTCCCCGAACGCGGTGAGCACGAGCACCGTGCCGCCGGGCCCGCCGGCGACGCGCCAGGCATCGCTCGGCGCCGCCAGCGTCCGCGTCAGGTCGCCGCGCGCGTCGCGGACCTGGATCTGGTCGCGCAGCACGTCGAGCACGTAGATGCGGCCGTCGGGCCCCGATCCGATGTCGGCGAAGAGGGCGGTGCGGTCGGTGCCGCCCAGGGGCCAGGTGTCCTTGCGGCCCCGCGCCAGGCGCTTGTAGGCCAGGACCTCCTGGTCGGCGTTGTCGAGCACCAGGATCAGGTCGTTGACCGGGTCGTAGTGCAGCTCGGTGACCGTCGCTTCCTGCGACACCGTCGTCGTCCACAGCGGCTCGAGGTAGTCGAGGGGCGCGCCGCGGTGGTCGCGCGTCCGCTTCTCGAAGTGGCCGAGGCACGGCATGGGGTTGGGCTGCGGCGAGCCCGCGTTGAGGCACGTGCCGTAGCCCACGACGCCTTCGGCCGTGCCGTCGCCGGTCAGCAGCCGCAGCGTGATCGAGATGGGCTCGGTGGGGAAGGTGCGGAACGGGAGCGGGTTCTGGCGCACGCCCTCCTGCGAGTAGCGCTGCACTTGCCGGAAGTCGGTGACGTACAGCGTGCCGTTGGGGTGTACGTCGACGCGGGTCGGGCTGCGGAGCTGGGTGTTGTCGAACGCCGCCAGCTTCCACACGTCCGACGTGGTCGAAAACGTCTTGTCGACGTAGCGCACGATCGCCGGGAAGGTGGGGTTGCGGGGGTTGTTCCGGTCGTCGTCGTACGTCGACATCGCGTAGAACAGCCCCGCGCGCGCATTGACGTACGGCCGGAAGAAGCCGAACACGTTGAGCGAGGCCTGCGGCCCGCGGAGGAACTCGACGGCGTCGTCGGTGATGAGGCACGGGAAGGCCAGGAAGCTGTCGTCGTCGATGACGTCGATGTCGGCCCCCGAGCAGCCGCGCTGGCGGGGCCCGCCGCCCATGCCGCCCATGCCGCCCGGCGGGCGGCCGCCGCCGCCGGTGGTCTGGCGGTACCGGGCGTCGGTGAGGTCGTAGGTCTTGACCAGGCGCGGCGCGGGCGCCTGGTCGGCGCGTGCCGCGCGATCGGCCTTGGCCGGGCGGGCCAGCAAGGCGCCGTCGGGTCGGAACACCTGGATGCGCGAGCCGCGGCGGTCGCCGACATAGATGTCGCCGCCGGGCGCCACCGACACGTCGGCGAGCTGGCGGAAGGTGCCCGGCGCGCTTCCGCGCTGCCCGAACGCGACGACCTCTTGACCGTCGAGGTCGAACGCCCGCACGCGGTCGGTGAACACGTCGGCGACCCACAGGAGGCCGTTGGGCCCGAGCGAGAGGCCGGCGGCGTAGATGCCCGGCCAGGCGTCGACGTAACGGCCCTGCCGGTCGTAGACCACGACGCGGTAGCTGTCGACGTCGGCGACGTACAGCCGATCGTTGGCGTCGTCGATCTCGATCCGGCTGGGGTCGCCGAGCAGCTCGGGACCGCGGCCGCGGTTGCCGAGCTCCGCCGCCCACGTGCCGTCGGGCGCCATGACGGTGACGCGGTTGGCCACGCGGTCGGCCAGGTAGACCCGGCCGTCGGCCGAGGCCGCCATGCCGGCCGGCTGCCCGAGCGCGTCGAGCGGCCAGTCGGGCGACGGCCACTGGTCGACGAGCGTGTACTCGAGCGAGGA
>QEVT01000362.1 GCA_003576755.1 bacterium
CTCGAGCCGGCCGTCGCCGGCCGGTTGGCGTGCGGGGCGTCGGCGGGGTTGTTCGCCGCCGGGTAGCCGTGCAGGCGCAGCGTGTTGAAGGCCAGCTGCACCGGCGACAACTGCCCTGGGAGCGGCTGCAGCTGGGCGTAGGCCGGGGCCGCCGGCGACCGGAGCCCGACCATCACGCCGGCGCCGGCCACCAGCGCGAGCGACGCCAGCGTGACCAGACCCCTGGCCAGGCCGAGCCTGACGGCTCCCGGGGCGAGGCGGACTCGTGCGATTCGGGTGCGCGCGTCAAACATGCCTAGAGACTCCTCTCAAATGCGACCGCCGATGTGCGCGGCGAGGGGGGAAGGCAGAGAGGCCACGATGGGGTCGTCGACGCTCGTGCTCCTGCTGCTGATCGTGTCGATTTAATGACGCGGTTGGCGCCGGCGCGTTATGCCTCACCGCACCGGTCGGGAGCAGCCCGCTGTGCGACCCACAACCCGTCTCCTGCCGTGCCCCGGCCACCTCGGGCGATGGCACGCCGCCCACGCTGCCATGGGCGGGCATCGCGGGGCGTCGCGGATGGTTGATTAAGCCAATTATAACCGCAAGAACGGACGATTGCAATACCTTCGTGGCGGCGCCGGCCGTCGGTCGACCGTCGGCCGGCACGCGGGCTCCCGCCCACGAGGGCGTTTGTGTTACCATTGCCGGGGCCGGACGTGCAGCCGATTGCCTCATCCGCGCAGCCCGGGCATGTCCGCAGCGCGGGCTGTGGCGCACCGCAGCTCTACAGTTACTCCCTTTGCAGCCAGGAAGGACGACCATGGACAGCCTTTCCCGCGAAACCCTGCGCACGATCGCCGCCGAGGACGGCGGCCCGTGCGTCTCCATGTACCTGCCGATGAACCGCACGGGCGCCGCCGCGCAAGAGGGCCCGATCCGGTTGCGCAACCTGCTCCGGACGGCCGAGGAACGCCTCGTGGCACGCGGCATGCGGGCGCCCGAGGCGCGTGCGCTCCTGGCACCGGCCGATCGGCTGGCCGGCGACAGCGACTTCTGGCGCCGGCCGGGCGACGGGCTCGCGGTCTTCATCTGCGGCGACCGGCAGCATGCCTTCCGGCTCCCGCAGTCCTTCGACGAGGTGGTCTACGTCGGTGACCGCACCCACATCACGCCGCTCCTGCCGCTGTTCACGGGCGGTGGGCGCTTCTTCGTGCTGGCTCTCAGCCAGAACCAGGTCCGCTTGCTCCAGGGCGCGCGCGAGGGCGTCTCGGTCGTGGCGGTCGACGGCATGCCCACCAGCCTGGCCGACGCGCTCAAGTACGACGACTTCGAGAAGCAGTCGCAGCTCCGCAGCTTGGGCGGCGGCGCCAGCGGCGGCCTGCGCGGGCCCACCGTCGGCCACGGGCACGAGCGCGACGAGAAGGACCGGCTGCTGCGGTTCTTCCAGCTCGTGAACCGGTCGCTCCACGACCGCCTGCGCGACGAGACCGCCCCGCTGGTGCTGGCGGCGGTCGACTACCTCATGCCGATCTATCGCGACGCCAACACCTACCCGCACCTGCTGGCGGACGGCGTCGTCGGCAACCCGGACGACGCCTCGCCCGAAGACCTCTGCCTGCGTGCGCGGGCCGTGGTGGCGCCGTACTTCCAGCAAGCCCAGGCCGACGCGGTCGCGCGCTACCGGGCGCAGGCCGGCACGGGCGGCACGGCCAGCGGGGTCGAGGCGGTGGTCGCGGCGGCGGCCACCGGCCGCATCGACACGCTTCTCGTCGGTGTCGGCGAGCACCGCTGGGGCAGCTTCGACCCCGGCACCCTGGCCGTCGAACGGCACGCCGCGCCCCGTCCCGACAGCGTCGACCTCCTCGACGTGGCCGCTGCCGAGACGCTGCTTCGGGGCGGATCGGTCTACGGCGTGCCGGCAGACGACATCCCGGCCGACTCGGCCGCGGTGGCGCTGCTGCGCTATTGACGGCGGCGCCGTCACGCCACGGCCATCAGCCCCTCGGCGCCGAGGCGCTCGTGGACGAGCGCCAGCAGGCGCGGGCGCAGGTCGGCGCCGGTGCCGAAGCGCGCCTTGGCCACCAGCGTCAAGGAGGTCTCGAGCCCGAGCACGCCGGACTCGCTGATGATCTGCCACGGCTCGAGCAGCTCGGGCAGCGTGTCGGCGGCCTCTCGGCCGAGGTCGTCGAGGATCGGCAGCGCGCGCGCCAGGTCGGCGCTGCGCAGCGTCAGCGTCACGTTGGCGGGGCTGAACCGCCCGCGGCTGAAGTTGCGCAGCGCGCGGATCTCGCCGTTGGGCACGACGCACAGCTCGCCCGTCGGCGCCCGCACCAGCGTGGTGCGCAGGTTGACCGCCTCGATCACGCCCTCGATGGGCAGGTCGGAGACCTTGAAGAACACCTTCTCGCCCACCGCGAACGTGTCCTCGAACACGAAGCCGATGCCCGCCAGGTAGTCGCTGATCATCGGCCGCGCGCCGAACCCGAACGCCGCGCTGAAGAGGCCGATGGTCCACAGCAGGGTCTCGGTGCTGACGCCGAGCAGGCGTTGGATCCCGACGACGACCGCGCCGACCAGGGCGGCGGTCGTGATCAGGTCCGCCACCAGGCCCTGCAGCGTCGCCCGCCGCTCCGGCCGTGCGCCCGCGGCGCGCGGGCCGAGCCGACCGACGCGCACGAGCCGACGGGCCAACGGCCACGACAGCCGCCGCACGGCCCACGCGCCGAGCGCGAGCACGGCGAGGAAGAGCACGTCGTCCCACGGGGGTCGCGGGGCGGGCAAGGCGATCCCGAGGTCGTCGAGCCAGAGCGGGCGCATGGCCATGAGCGTAGCACAGCGCGCCGCGGATCCGCCCCGCGCGGCGCCGGCCGCATTGACACCCCGCCGGCCGCCGCTAGAATAATGCCGCCGGGTCGGGGAGCTTGCCCACGGTCGCCCGCGTCACGCGCTGCCGATCCGCCCCGCCCACTCGCTTCCCAACGAGAGGACGTTGCATGTCGATCAACACTCGCCTGGCCGCTGCTGGCCTGGCCGTGGCCACGCTGGCGGCCGCTGCCCCAGTCGGCGCCGCGCCACTCCACGAGACCATGTACACCGTCGCCAGCGGCGACACCCTGGGCGCCATCGGTACGCGCTGCGGGGTGAGCTGGCAGAAGATCGCCGCCGCCAACGGCATCGCCAACCCCAGCCGCCTCAAGGTGGGCCAGTCGTTGAAGGTGCCTGGCTCGTCGGGCTGCAAGGCGCGGGCCGCCGCACCGGCCGCCGCACCGGCCGCCGCCAACCCGGCGCCGGCCGCCGCGCCCGCCCAGGAT
>QEVT01000363.1 GCA_003576755.1 bacterium
GGCGCCCGCCCGCCCTTCGGTGGGGGTCCACGCCGCCGCCCACCGGCGGACCGACGCGTCGAGCCCGGCGGCGGTCACGGCGTGCCGCGCCGCGACCACCCAGGCCTGGCGGGCGAGCGCGGCGGCGGCCGCAAAGAGGAGGAGGAAGTCCCACGGGAGGTCCGGGCGCAGGGCGAGGCGCACGAGGCCCCAGCCCAGGCAGGCGGCCGCCAGCGCGGCCAACCCCAAGACGAGCCAGGCCCAGCCCCCGGCCGGCGCGGGGTCGGGCGCGGCGCCGTGCCCGTGGGGAGGCATGCCCGGCGCGGGCTCGGGGGTCATGCCGCCACCGCCGGCTTGCGGAGCTTCATCGCCGTGATGAGGTACGGCTGGTCGGGCCGCGGCGGGTCGATGTCGTTCCAGGCGTCGACGGCGTTGAACAGGCGGAGGCCGAGGTTGACCGGGTTCCACGCAGGGCCGGCGTTGGGGTCGGCGTCGAGCGCGAAGCGGTCCGCCGCACGGGCCATGGCGTCCGGCAGGAGCCCGCGCTCGAGGAGCGGCTTGCCGATGCCGTACACCAGGTTGTGGATGAACGGGAAGCAATAGCGCGTGTGGCAGCGGATGTCCTCGATGGCGAAGCCGGCTTCGGTCACCAGCCGGCTCAGCGCGTCGAGGCTGTAGAGCCGCTCGTGGTTGGCCCAGATGCCGGCCAGCGGGCCCGTCTGGATGTGCGTGCCGGCGACGGCCTCGAGGGTCTTGTTGATCGGGTCCCACGCCAGCGGGTAGTTGGCGTTCGGGGTGGTCAGCGCCAGCACCCCGCCCGGGGCGAGCACGCGCCGGAGCTCGCGCAACGCGGCGCCGTCGTCGGGGATGTGCTCGATCACCTCGGAGAAGATGATCTTGTCGAACGCGCCGTCGGCGAACGGGAGGTGGTACAGGTTGGCGCACGCGACCCGCGCGCCGGGCACCGCCGCACGGGCCATCGGCAGCAGCGGCCGGTCGAGCTCGACGCCGACGACGTCGGCCCACGGGTAGAGCGCACGGGTGAAGTTCAGGTAGAACCCGCGCCCGCAACCGGCATCCAGCACGCGGTCGCCGCGCCGGATCGCCAGGAAGTCGAACACCGACTCCGCGCGCCGCTTGAACGACATGTCGGCCTCGTTGGCCAGCATCCGGCGCAACCGTTGCCGGTCGTAGCCCGGATCGGGCATCGTGCTATCGGACATGAGGGGATCGTGCTCCCTGGGGTGCGCGGCGTGCACGGGCGGCCGTGGCGGTCTGGGACGCGCCCGCCCGGCGGGCGACCCGGCGCCGTGGGGCATAGACACCGGCGGAGCGCGCGCGGTCTGCGACACGGCCCCGCCGGTTGCCGGCGGGAGTATACCCAAATGCCGAAGTGATCGCAACGTCCCCGCCTGCGTCGGGGCGGCCCGCGTGCGGCAGACGCACGGGGGTTACGCGGCGCGGCGTCACGCCTCGGCCACCGCCCCGCCCAGGCGCGCCTCGATCTCGCGCGGCGCGAGCGCCATCATCCGCAGGCCCACCAGCCCCAGGCCGATCAGCACCACCATGATCACGCCGTGCAGCACGATGGCGTACGACAGCGCCGCGTCCTTGGGCACGCCGGCGTGCATGCCGAGGGTGACGATCACCGCCGTGTGGAACAGCCCGACGTAGCCCGGCGACGACGGCAGGATCGCGAAGATCGCCGTGCCGCACAGCACGAACACCGCGGCCGCGAACGACAGGTCGAGGTGGAACGCCCACAGGCACACCCAGTACTCGAGGCCGCCGAGCACCCACACGACGAGCGACCACGCCGCCGCCGACAGCGCCGCGCGCGGATGGGCCAGCGCCCCCACGCCGGCGGCGAACCCGGCCACGGCCGCGCCGATCCGGCGCGCGAACCGTGCCGGCACGCCGATCGCCTCGAGCAGCGCCGCCGCCGCCCGCCCGGCGCGGCCGCCCGCCCGCGACATCGCGAAGAAGCCGACGTAGACCGCGCCGACGGCCGCGACGGCGAGCACGGCCAGCCGGCCCGGCTCCGACCACAGGCCGGGGCCGAGCTGGGCGTCGAGCAGCCGCGCCGCGGGCCCGGGCACGACCACGGCCAGGAGCGCCATCACCGTCAACAGGTCGATCGCCCGCTCGACCATCACCGTCCCGAAGGCCTCGGCGCCGCGGGCCGGCGTGTGGCTGTCGGCCAACCAGGCGCGCACCGGATCGCCGAGCCGGAGCGGGAAGACCGCGCTGACGAGGTAGCCGATCGAGAGGATGGCGAACGCGTCCCGCAGCGAGGGCCGCGGCGCGCGGCCGAACAGGACGCGCCAGCGCGCCGCGCGGGCGACCTGCCCCGCGAACACCAGGGCGGCGGTCGGGACGAGCCACCGGTAGTCGGCCGTCGACAGCTCGGCCAAGAGGTCCGCCCACGCCACGCCGCGCACGGCCCAGGCCAGGGCGGCGACGCTGAGGACGATCCCGAACCAGAAGCGCGGGCTGCGGAGGGCGGGGCGCATGGGCGCGGATTATAGGCGGCGGCAGGGTCGAGGCGAATCGGCGCGGTCAGCGCGGCGGCGACGGCGTTGCCGGCGCCCCGTCGGCCGCGGCGCCCACCGGCGCGTAGAGGAACGTCCACAGGTGCTCGACAAGCGCGTCGCGGTCGCCCGCGGCCCGCGGCACGCGGTCGGGATGGGCGCGGGCCAGCGCCGCCGCCGCGTCGTCGCGCGACAGCGCCACGCGGCGCGGATCGTCGAGGCGCGCGGCCCGCACGCCCCGGCCGTCGCTGCCGTGGCAGGCGGCGCACGCTTGTCCGTAAACGGCGGCCCCGCGCGATCGAACCGCATCGGGCACCGCCATCGACCACACGTAGAAGGCGGCGTCCCAGCGCTCGGCCGGCCGCAGCCGCGGCGCCCAGGGCGCCATCGACGAGCCGACGACGCCGTCGGTGATCGAGCGATAGTACCAGAGCGGCGTCTGCCGGCGCATGTACGCGCGATCGGTGAAGTCGGTCGGCGGCGGATCCAGCAGGCCGGCGCCGGGGCCGTCGCCGGCCCCGGCCTCTCCATGGCACTCGGTGCAGTAGTGGCGGTAGTAGGTCGCGCCGACCCACGCCAGCGACCGGGCTTCCGGCAGCGCATGCGCGGCGCCGATCGCGGTCGGCAGCGGGGTCCGCACGGGCGGCGGGGCGATCACGGGCGGCCGGCGCACGGCACACGCGGCGACGGCGCAGCCGACGACGACGGCGGCGATGGCGGCCGTCGCGCCGTCACGCGACGCCGTCACCGGCGACCCGCTCGGCCCCTGGCGCGCCCCGTC
>QEVT01000364.1 GCA_003576755.1 bacterium
CACGCGGGCGGTCGGTCCGTGCAGCTTGAAGTTCATCGTCGTTCTCCTTGTGGATGAGTTCGGATGCGGTCGATCTGTCTGCCCCCAGTATCGCCGATCGCCGCGGGCGGTGGCTGAGCCCGGGCTGCGGCCGACCTGAGCCTTGGCTGAGATCGGCGCACGCCTGCCTGGGCAACGCCGGTGGTCACAACCCGCTGCCACGCACGGCCGATTGCCGTCCATCCGACCTCGTCCACACCCCCGTCCGCTACAATTCGCCGCATCGGAGACCGCCATGCCCACACGCTCCCGCCGCCAGTTCCTGAGCCTCGTCGGCCTGTCCGCCGGCGCCATCGCCACCGGCCCCGCCGTCATCCCCGTGCGACGTGCCGGCGGGCATCCGTCACAGGACCCGAGCGAGCCCGACCTCGTGATCGGGCTCGAGGCCGTGGTCGAGCACGTCCAGCTCCGCCCCGGGGCCCCGACCGAGATCTGGCGCTATCGGGCGGCCGTGGAGGCCGGCGACCCGGCAGCCGTCGTCGACCTGCCCGGCCCCTTCACCGGCCCGCTGATCCGCGTCCGGCGCGGCGACGCCATTCGCGTCGACTTCGTCAACCGCCTGCCCGAGCGGACGACCGTCCACTGGCACGGTCTCAACGTGCCCGACGACGCCGACGGCCACCCCCGTTTCGCCGTCGACCCCGGCGCCAGCTACACGTACGCCTTCACGGTGCGCAACGCGCCCGGCCCCTACTGGTTCCATCCCCACCCCGACATGCGCACCGGCCTGCACACCTACATGGGCCAGGTCGGCCTCTTGTGGGTCGAGGACGCCACCCCGACCGGCCTCGTCGACCTGCCCCTCGTCGTACAGGACCGAACCTTGGCGGCCGACAACCGGCTCGTGTACCGGCAGGACATGATGGGCATGCTCGGCGACGAGATCTGGGTGAACGGGCGGCCCGACGCGGTCTTCGACGTGCCGCCCGCCCGACACCGCCTGCGGGTGCTCAACGGCTCCAACAGCCGCATCTACAAGCTGGCCTGGCAGACCGGCGCCCCGCTCACCGTCCTCGGCACCGACGGCGGCGCGCTCGACGCGCCCGTGCGGCGACCCTACGCGATGCTGGCGCCGGGTCAGCGCCTCGACCTGCTGGCCGACTTCGGCGACCCCGCCGCGGGCCGGCGGTGGGTGCTCGAGAGCCTCCCGTTCACCGGCGCATCGACGATGATGGATGCAGGCACGACGACGCTGCCGCTGGGCAGCCGCTTCACGCTGGCGACCTTCCGCGTCGCGGGCGGCGCGCCGCCGCTCTACCTGCCCGCCCTCGCCAACGGCGTGCCGGCCGGCAACGGTCGCAACGTCGGCGTCGGGCCGCACCGCCCCGGCCGCGCGCGCGCCGGGCGGCCCTACGGCGCCACCCAGGACCGCCCGCCGGACCGGACCTTCACCCTCGGCATGCAGATGGGCGGCTGGACCATCAACGGGCGCACGTTCGAGATCGAGGGCGTCGCGGCCGACGAGGTCGTCCGCCTCGGCGCCGACGAGGTCTGGGAGTTCTCCAACCAGGGCGCCGGCATGGGTGGCATGGGGCGCATGGCGATGGCCCACGCCATGCACCTCCACCTCGTGCAGTTCCGCGTCGTCGGGCGCGATCCCGACCCGCGCTTCGCCGCCGACCACGCGACGGTGCGCGACGGCCTGCTCGACGACGGCTGGCGCGACACCGTGCTGGTGATGCCCTTCGAGCGGGTCCGGATCCGGGCGACGTTCGGCGACTTCACCGGGCTCTACCTCTACCATTGCCACATGCTCGAGCACGAGGACATGGGCATGATGCGCAACTTCCGGGTGGTGCCGTAGCCGGCCGGCCCGATCGACGCGGCCCGCCACGCAGGTTCGGATGGCCTTGGGAGGGACTCGCCATCGCCCTTCAACCGCTCCACCGATCGACGCGCCGCCACGGCCCGGGCAGCGCGCATCCCACGCCCGTCGCGCGCCGCGGGTGTGGACCGGCCTGCCTGCCGTGACCGCGCGCGCCTACCGCTTCTTCGGCCGCACCGTGCGCGTGGACTGCGACGACCCGGCCGTGGCCGACCTGCTCGACGCGATCTACGACCGGCAGCGCGTCGACGACGCCGCCGACCCCGGGCGGGCCGCCCTGCCCGATCTCGTCGTCGCCGTCCGCGCCGACGGCCCTGGCGGCCCGCGGGTCGAGCTCGGGGGGCGAACCGTCCGCGCGCCGTCGGCCGGCGAGCTGGCGCACCACGCCCACCTCGTGCTCGTCAACGCCGCGGCGGCGCTGGCCGACGGCCGCCGGGTCCTGCATGCCGGCGCCGTCGCGCGCGATGGCCGGGCCGTGCTCATCGTCGGCCGGTCCGGCTGGGGCAAGACCACGCAGACGCTCGCCCTGGTCCAACGCGGGTGGCGGCTGCTCAGCGACGACTTTGCCGTCGTGCGTGCCGACGGCACCGTCGAACCCTTCGTCCGCCGCGTCAACCTCACGACCGCCAGCCTCGACCTGCTGGACCTCGCCCCGCCCCCCGGCTCCCCGATCGTCGCCGGCTTCGGCGGGCGCGTCAAGTGGATGGTCGACGTCGAGCAGCTCTGGCCGGACCGTCTCGGCGGCCCCGCCCGCCTGGCCGCCGTCTGCCTCCTGGCCTCGGCGGCGAGCTCCACGCCGCCCGCCGGCCCGTGGCGCCTCGAGGTCGACCACCTGCCGGCCGGCTTCGTCGCGGACCTGGCCGCGATCCCCGGCGTCGCCTCGGTCGCGCCGGCGACCACACCCGACGCGCACGCCCACCACCTCGTGATCCACACCGCCGGCGCGGCGCGCATCGTCGCGGCCGTGGACCGCGTGTGCGCCGCGCACGACGTCGCCGTCCTCTCCGCCCACGCCGGCGCCGCCGCTCCGCCGGACTTCGGGCCCGCGCCCGCGCTTGACCCGATCGACCCCGCGGCGGCCCTCGACGCGCTTCTGTTCCACGACCTCTCGCTCGCGGGGCGCCGCTTCCTGTTCGGGACGCACCCACCCGACGTGCTCGCCGCCCGCGCGGCGCTCCGCACGGCCGTCGCCGCGTGCGACGCGGCCGTGTACCGGCTGTCGCCCGGCCCGGTGGCGGCCACCGCCGACCTCATCGCCGGCCTGCTCGACGATGCCGGGGACGGCGCGCGATGAGCCGACCGCGGCCCGCTGGGCCCGCGGCCCAGATGCGCGCGGGTCAGCCCGACCGCCCTGCGGGTGGCACCGGGCCACCGGCCGCGGCCTCCATCGTCGCGGGCCGGCCCGCTCCGACGCCCCCGACGC
>QEVT01000365.1 GCA_003576755.1 bacterium
CCCGCGGGCGCGGCGCGACTCGTGGCGGCGTCCACGGCCATCCGCGCGCGCATCGGCGCCCGCGTGCCGCCCGCCCGCGTGATCGAGGACGCGCAGCTGCTCGAGGCCGTGCGCGCCGCGCTCGACCCGGCCGCCTTCGACGACGCCTGGGCCGCCGGCACGGCGCTCGACGTGGCTGAGGCGGTCGAGGGGGCGCGGTAGGCGCTGTCCGTCGGGGCAGCCGGAGAAGGCGCGACCAGCGCGTCGCGGCGATGGCTGGTGCGCCCGCGGGTGCGGGGCGGCGGCCGCTGCGCGCGTGCAAATGGCGGCGAGCACCTGCATGCCGGGAAATCGCTCCAGCGACGGGTTGAGTGTGGACAGACGGCGCCGCACGCACTGGCCGCGGCGCTCAACCCAGCCAACAGGAGACTCCCGACATGCTGAGCTTCGCCTCGTCCGGCCGCACGTTTCGCCGCGCCGCGCTTGCCGCGGCGCTCGCGGCCGCCACTGCTTCCGGCACCGCCCTGCGCACGTTCGGCCAGGGCACGGAGATCGAACCCAACGGCACCTGCGCCACCGCGCAGGACCTCGGCCACGTCGACGCGACGACGGTGATCAGCGGCGCGCTCGACAGCGCGGCCGCGCCGGACGTCGACTTCTTCCGCTTCACCGCCACGCCCAACACGACCATGGTCGTCGACCTCGAGGGCCAGGCGACCGGCCAGGGCACGCTCGGCGACCCCTACGTCGGCGCCTTCGACGCGCGCTGCGCGCTGCTCGGCATCGACGACGACGGCGGGGCGGACCTGAACGCCCGCCTGACCGTCGCCGTGCCGGCCGACGGCGTGGTCGTCGTGGCTGCCGCCCAGTGCTGTGACGGCGCGTTCGCCGGCGGCGGGACGGGCACCTACGCGCTCACCCTCGCGCCGGTCCAGATGGCCGGGTCGATCGGCGGCCGCGTCGTCGACGCCGACAGCGGCGCGCCGCTGCCCGGCGACCATCCGCTCTACGCCGGGGTCGAGCTGCGCCGGTGCACCGCCGGCCGGTGTGGCGAGGTCGTGGTGCGGACGAACGCCGCGTCCGACGGGAGCTTCAGGATCGCCTCCGACGGCTTCGGCAACCCGCTGCTCACCGGGACCTACCAGGTGCTCGCCTTCGTCGGCCAGCCCTACCGCTACCAGCCCGTCACGACCGTCCCCTTCGCCGTCGGCAAGGGCCAGGACCTGGACATCGGCGCGATCGGCCTGGTGCCGTTCCCGCGGGCCGGGTCGATCGGCGGCCGGATCGTGAACGCGCGCGGCGGCGCGCCCTTGCCCGGCGCCGTCGATCCCTTCACCCGCGTCGAGCTGCGGTTGTGCGACGGCGGGAGCTGCTACAACACGGTCGCGGACCAGACCACCGACGCCGACGGGCGCTTCCGGTTCGAGCGCGACTACGCCGGCAACGCGCTCCTGGCGACGACGTACCGGATCGTGGTGTCGGCCCGGCAGTTCCAGGCCGGCGAGAGCGCCGAGTTCGCCGTGGCGGCCGACGCGGCCCACGACCTCGGCGACTTCGCGCTGAACCCCATCCCGATGGCCGGCTCGATCCGCGGCCGCGTGGTGGACGCCGCGACCGGCGCCGTGCTGCGCGGCGACGCGCGCCCGTTCGCCCGGGTGGAGCTGCGCGCATGCGATGCCGGTGGCTGGTGCTCCGCGGTGGCGACGGCCAACACCGATGCCCAGGGCCGCTTCCGCTTCGATCGCGACGGCGCGGGCAACCCGCTCGAGGCCCGCGAGTACCGGTTGGCGGTGACCGGCGACCAGTACGACAGCCACGAGACCGCTCGGCTAGCCGTCGCGGAGGGACAGCACAAGGACGTGGGCGACGTGCTGCTGCGGTCGCACCCGCTGCGGTTCACCGAGGTCCGCGCCTGCGGCAACCTGCCGCTCGAGGGCGGGGACTGCGCCTACAGCGTGCGCGTGACCAACGGCCTCTCGACGACGCTCGAGGGCGGGATCTGGAGCCTCGTCGGCACGCAGTCCGACCCGTGGGGCGGGCGGCGGCCGCTGTTCCAGACCGGCAACCCGGTGTCGGTCCGCCTCACGCCCGGCAGCAGCCAGGTCGTCCAGTTCCAGTTCCACGTGCCGGCCGCGGCGCCGAACGGCCAGACGATCTGCACCGAGGCCGTCGGCGGCCGCGCGCCGCAGCCGTACTTCGACGTGATCGGGCGCACCGACCTCTTCTGCATCACCAAGGGGGCGCAAGGGTTCAGCGTGCTGAGCGACAAGGCGGCCAACGCGGTGCTGCACCCCCGGACCGACGCCGCCCGGCCGTCGGAGTGACGGCGGCGCCGGGGGCGTGACGCGACGCTTGGGCGACGGGGGCGGCTCGATGGGGAGCCGCCCCCGTCGCCATGCGAGGGCCGCGCATCCCTGACCGCCGCCGGAGAGCGATCGGGTGGCCCAAGGGCCCTGCAAGCGCCCAGCGCGGCGGCGCCGTCCGGCATGCGCCGTGGAACGGTCCGGCGGAAACCGCGGATTGCACCGCCCCGCCGGCTCTGGTAACATGCTCGCTGCCCGCCGTGCCGCGTCGTCCGTGATAAGGGGTCGCCGATGAACTACGGCTTCGTGATCGACAACCGCCGCTGCATCGGCTGCCATGCCTGCAGCACGGCCTGCAAGCAGGAGAACGAGGTCCCGCTCGGCGTGTACCGCACGTGGGTCAAGTACGTCGACAAGGGGGCGTTCCCGCATGCGCGCCGGACGTTCCAGGTCACGCGGTGCAACCACTGCGCCAACCCGCCGTGCGTCCGGATCTGCCCGGTCACGGCGATGTACCAGCGCCACGACGGCATCGTCGAGTTCGACCCCGACATCTGCATCGGCTGCAAGGCGTGCCTCCAGGCGTGCCCGTACGACGCCATCCACATCGACCCCGCGACCGGCACCGCCGCCAAGTGCCACTACTGCGCACACCGCACCGACCTCGGCCTCGAGCCGGCCTGCGTCATCGTGTGCCCCACGCAGGCCATCATCTCCGGCGACCTCGACGACCCCGCCAGCGCCATCAACCGGCTCGTGGCGCGCGAGACGGTGTCGGTGCGCAAGCCCGAGCAGGGCACGGCGCCCAAGCTGTTCTACATCGACGGCGACGCCATCGCGCTCACGCCGACCGCGGCGCAGGCGCCGGGGGCCTTCATGTGGGCGGAGCTCGCCGACGAGCGGTCGGGCGTGTTCGCCGCGGGTCACGGCGACGGCGGCCCGGCCGGGCGCACGCCCGGCGGTGATCCC
>QEVT01000031.1 GCA_003576755.1 bacterium
GGCAAGCTCGGCGACCCCCGCTTTGCCGCGCAGACCGGCGCCGACGGCCGCTACCTCGACCCGCCGCTGGTCGCCATCCCCGCCGGCGAGTATCCCGTCGGCGCGGCCGACGCGGGGCCCGGCGCGGCGCCGGCGCACGGCGTGCCGCTGGCCGGCTTCGCCATCGGCGCCTTCGCGGTCACCAACGCCGAATGGGCGTGCTTCGTCGCCGCCGGCGGCTACGACGATCCCCGCTGGTGGGACACCCCCGCCGCCGCGGCGTGGCAGCGCGGCGACGCCACCGCCGAGGGCGCGCGCTGGAACTACCGCGAATGGCGCCGGCGCTTCCGCGCCGACCCGGGTTTGGCCGAGCGCATGCGCGCCGAAGGCCGGCTCCCGCCGGCGGTGCACGAAGCCTGGCGCGCGCGGCTGGCGATGAGCGACGAGGCGTTCGAGGAGCATCTCGCCGCCAGCCACCCCGCCGGGCCGCGGCGCGCCCCCGAGCAGTGGGCCGACACCCGCTTCAACCACCCCGCCCAACCCGTGGTGGGCGTGTGCTGGTACGAGGCGCGCGCCTACTGCCGCTGGCTGGCCGCGCAGTCCGGCCGCCCGTTCCGGTTGCCGACCGAGGCCGAGTGGGAGGCCGCCGCCCGCGGCCTCGCCGGCCGGCGGTTCGCGTTCGGCGACGCGTTCGACCCGGCCGCCTGCAACGCCGTCGAGACCCACGTCCGCCGCCCGACCCCGGTGGGCGTCTTCCCCGCCGGCGACACCCCCGAGGGCGCCGCCGACCTCACCGGCAACGTGTGGGAGTGGACCGCGAGCGCGTGGGGCCCCGATGCCGACGCGCCCGCCTTCGGCTACCCGTACCGGCCCGACGACGGCCGCGAGGCTCCGGCCGCGCCCGACGCCTGCCTTCGCGTGGCCCGCGGCGGGTCGTGGCTCAACGCCGCCGACCTCCTCCACGCCGCCTACCGCTACCCGTTCCACCCCGGCCACCGCAACGATCTCTACGGCTTCCGGGTGGCGCTCGGCCCGGCGTGACCGCCCGGCATCGGGACGACGCCTCCGCCACGCCGTGGGTCGCGGTCCGCCGCGGCTGGCCACGCAACCCCCCGAGGCACGCGTTCAACCACGCGTCACCCCCCTGCCGAACGCATAGGGGGCAGGTTTGAAACCTGCCCCTACCGGGTCCGGATCATCGTCGGCAGCATCCGGGCGTCATCGGCGCATCTGCTCAGCCCGGCCCGACACCGCCGACCTGGGCTGAACAGGCGCCCTTCTATCTCCTACTTTCTATCTCCTATCAGACAACAACCGAGGCCGCCCCATGACCAGGGCGGCCTCGGTCGGCGCTGCGCCCGCCGCGCCCCGATCCGGGGGCGCCGCGGCCGCGGCTCTCCATCTCAGTAGGGGTGGTACAGCTGCGTCACCCGCCCCTCGTCGAAGACCAGGCCGTAGGGCTCGATGAAGTACGCTTCGGCCTGCAGGTCGTGGTAGCCCCGCGCCGAGGCGGTGCTGAACCAGAAGCTCTTCGTCGACGTCACCCGCATCGTCGTGTACCCCGGCACCGCCACCGTGCCCGCGTCGAGCACCTGCCAGGTGCACGACCAGCAGCCGTAGGGCCGGGTGACGAACTTGACGTAGCGCTGATACGCCGACCCGCAGCTGTTGGACAGCACGGTCTTGATGTAGAACGACCGGCCCGACACGAACGTGCTCGCGCGATAGCCGGTGACGGCGTCGACGGCGTAGACGTCCGACATCGCGATGCAGTCGGCCGCGGTCCCCGACGGGTTCCGCGCGTCGCTCGCGGGCGCGTCGTCCGCCGGCACGCCCGCCGCTTGGGCGGCCTCGTCGGCCTGGCCGGCCGCCGCGGCGGCCGGCTCGCCGCCGTCGAGCACGGCGTCGGTCTCCGGCATCTCCAGCAGGTCCGACTCGACGGCCTCGGCCGCTTCGATCCCGCCCGTGCGGATCGTGTCGGCCGACGCGTCGTCGGCATGGGCGGCACCCTGGGCGGCCAGCGCCGCGGCGCCGGCCAGGGCAACGGACAGGGCGAGGCGCGTCAGCGCGCTCGCGGTCGGCAGCAGGTTGCGGTTCATGGTCGCTCTCCTTGTGAGGTCTGTGGGTCGTGATCGGAAGCGTCCGATCGAGATGACCCCAGTGTACGACCATGCCGACCGCGTCGATAGGCCGATCCGGACGGCCGCCGGACAACGAGCGGACAAGCCCGCCGCCGCCCGCGCGCCCTCCCCGCCTCAGCTCCCCGCCGCCCCTCCCGCCTCCTCCAACGCCGCCACCGTCGACTCGATCAGCGCCACCGACGCCCCCAGCGTGTCGGCGTCGAACGCCAGGCGCGCGCCCGCCGCCTGGTAGAGGTCCGGCAGCGTGGCGGTGCCGCCGAGCGCCAGCGCGCCCCGGTAGGCCGCCAGCGCCGCCGGTCCGCCCGCCAGCGCGCGCGCCCAGACCTGCGCCGCGCCCAGCGCGGCCAGACCATACTCGACGTAGTAGAACGGCGCCCGGAAGATGTGCAGCTTGCGGTGCCAGCCCGTGACGAGCTCGTCGTCGAGGCCGCTCCAGTCCACCGCCGGCATGAACCGCTCCCACAGCGCGCGCCACGCGGCGTCGCACGCGGCGGCCTCGCGCGCCTCGGCGGGATGGGTGTACACCCAGTGCTGGAACGCGTCGACCACCGCCATGTAGGGCCAGAAGAGGATCATGCCCTCGAGGTGCTCGACCCGCGCGCGGGCGGCCTCGGCGGCGGTGTAGAAGCCGCCGGCGTCGCGCTCGAGATGGGGCGCGGCCAGGAGCTCCATCGCCATGCTGGCAACCTCGTTGAACTCCATCGGGGAGTGCCGGTGGAAGATCGTGGGCAGGTCGGCGCCCGCGAAGGCGTGGAACGCGTGCCCGGCCTCGTGCAGCAGGGTCTGGACGTCGTCGGGCTGGCCGACGGCGTTCATGAAGATGAAGGGCCGCCGGCTGACGGCGAAGTACGTGCAGTGCGCGCCCGGCGACTTGCCCTTGTAGTTGTCGAGGTCGAGCAGGTCCTCGTCGCGCATCCGCTGGAACGCCGCGCCGAGGTCGGGGTCGAGACGCCGGAACATCTCGGCCGCGCCCGCGGCCAGCGCGGCACCGTCGCCGATCGGCGTCATCGGCGCGACCCCGGCCGGCTCGGCCGGCCGGCCGAACTGGCCGTCGGTCAGGTCCCACGGGCGCAGGCGGTCCACGCCGAGGCGGCGGCGGTGCTTCTCGTAGATGCGGGTGGCGGCCGGCACGCACACGGCCTCGATCGACGCCTGGAACGTCTCGCTGTCGGCCGGCGTGTAGTCGAAGCGCATCCGCTGGCGCCAGGCGTACTCCCGGTAGTCGGCCAGGCCGGCGTTGGCGGCGACGCGGACGCGCAGGTCGACGAGCTGGCGCCAGAGGTCGTTCAGGGCCGGCCGGTCTTGCAGCCTGCGCGTGTGCGCCAGGCGCCACGCCTGCTCGCGCCGCGCGCGGTCGGGCTCGGAGAGGACGGGCCGCAGGCGGGTCAGCGTGACCTCCTCGCCGTCCCAGGCCACGGTCTGGGCGCCGACGATCTTGTCGTAGGCGGCGCCGAGCTTGCTCTCCTCGACGGCCAGCGGCAGGTTGGCCTCGCGGAAGAGGTCGGCCTCGGCGCGGAGGTTGCGCATCGGGACCTCGAAGTCGGCGGGCACGAGGCCGCTCTCGAGCAGGCGGGTCTTGAGCTGCTGCTGGCTGGCCTGGAAGGCCGGCCCGACGTGCTCGATGAACCGGAAGAAGCGGCGCTCGGCCTCGGGGTCGGTGGTGTGCTGGTTGTACGCCAGCGCCAGCCGCGCGCGCGTCTCGCCGACGAGCGACGCGAGGGCCGACCAGTCGTGCATCCAGGCGTCGAGGGTCGCGGCGGTCAGCGGGCGCGCCAGGAGGTCGCGGGCATACGGCTCGAAGCGCTCCCACGGCCATTCGGCGGTGGCGCGGGCATCGGTGGGCAAGGTGTCGAACATGGGGTTGTGTCTCCTCGGGGAAGGATTCTAGCGCGGCGGGGGAGGGCTTGCCACGTGCGACGGGCGGATCGGGCGGGCGGCTGCGATCGGGGAGGTTGACATGCTGTGCGACGTATGGTATTATGGCGCACATGGCTATGGACAACACACACCAAGAGACAACACCAACCATCGACCTCGAGCTGCGGCGCGGCGTGCTGGTGCTGGCGGCGCTGCGGTGCCTGCACGCCGAGGCCTACGGCTACGCCCTGAAGAAGACCCTGGCCGAAGGCGGGCTGGACATCGACGAGGGCACGCTCTACCCGCTGCTCCGGCGGCTGGAGGCCCAGGGCCTGCTGGCCAGCGAGTGGCGGGTGGAGGAGGGCCGGCCGCGGCGCTACTACCGCACGAGCACGGCGGGCCTGGCGGCGGAGGCGGGGTTGACCGAGCGCTGGCGCGCCATCGTGGCGGCCATGGACCGGATCCTGGACGACGGAGGGAGCGAGGCATGAACACGAACGAGCTGGTGGACCGCTACGTGCACGCGGTGGTGGGCGGCCTGCCCAAGGCACAGCGCGACGACGTGGCGCGGGAGCTGCGCACGCTGGTCGACGACATGGCGGCCGAGCGGGCCGCGGCGCGCGGCGCGGCGGTGGACGAGGCGGCGGTGGTGGAGTCGCTGCGCGCCTTGGGCCAGCCGGACGCGGTGGCGGAGCGCTACGGCCGGCCGCGCCCGCACCTGATCGGCCCGGCGTACTTCGCGGCGTTCAAGGCGGTGACCGGCGTGGTCGTCGCGGTGCTGGGGGTGCTGTTCCTGGTGTCGACGGTGTGGTCGCTGTCGCTGGCGGGCGGTCCGCCGGCGGAGGTGCCGGGCCGGCTGCTCGAGGCGCTGCTGCGGTTCGGCACCACGGCGCTGGCCAACGTCGGCCTGATCGCGCTGATCTTCGCGGCCATCGAGCGCGCCTCGCCGGCGGGCCCGGCCTCGGAGGCGGCGGACTGGGACCCGCGGTCGCTGCCGCCGGTGGTGGACGCCGACCGGCTGGACCGCGGCGGGCAGACGGCGGAGCTGGCCTTCGACCTGGTGGCGATGGTGATGTTCAACTGGGTGGTGCAGTGGCGGCTGCCGATCGTGATCATCGGGCCCGAGGTGACGCGCACGTGGGTGGACTTCACGCCGGCGGCGCTGGCGTGGGTGCCGTGGGTCAACGCGACGTTCGTGCTGAGCATCGCGCTGAGCCTGGTGTTGCTCTGGCGGGGCCGCTGGCAGGTGTCGACGCGGCTGGCGGACATCGCCATCAACGTGGTGTCGGTGGCGGTGCTGGTGCGGGTGCTGGCGCTGGACCGCATCGCGGTGGCGGGCTGGGTCGACACGCTGGCGCGGATGGGGCTGGGGGTGGTGGTGGTGATCGTGGTGCTCGACGTGGCGGGGCAGGTGGTGCGGCTGGCGCGGGGATGGTCCGGCGCGGCGGCGGTGGCGGAGCCGGAGCGGCGGCAGGCGGTCTAGGCGGGGAGCGGCCCCCACCCCCCGGCCCCGTCCCCCAAAACGGCTGGGGGAGGGGGAGATTCTCGGGGCCGCACGGGCGTGGAGACTGGGTTGGGGTGGGCGCGGGGGGCTGGCGGTGTCGGGCGCGCAGGCGTGACGATCGCCGTCCGCCGCGTCATGTGGCAGGTGATCGCCAGGAGGTCGAACGCCCATGACGCACCGCGCCCCCCGCCGGCTGTCGCGCCGGCAGCTCTTCGGTCTCGGCGGCCCCGCCGCCAGCGCTCCGGCCGTGCGCTGGTCGGCGCGCGCCAGCGCCGACATGCCGCCGCCGGACCCGGTGGTCCACCTGCTCAACCGGGCGGCCTTCGGCGCCTCGCCGGGGGACCTGGCGCAGGCGCGCGCGATGGGCGTGGAGGCGTGGATCGACGCGCAGCTCGACTTCGCGTCGATCGACGCCGCGGCGGTGGAGGGGCCGCTGGCGGCGGGGCTGCCGTCGTTGGCGATGAACCTCAACGACCTGTCGCCAGATGGACCAGCGCACCTACCGCGTCACGGACGCGCTCAACGCGGCGACGTTCTTCCGGCAGGTCTTCAGCCCGCGTCGGCTCTACGAGGTGATGGTCGACTTCTGGAGCGACCACTTCTCGGTCTATCAGCTCATGGAGAACGCGGAGGTGTTCAAGACGGTCGACGACCGGGCGGTGGCGCGGGCGCACGCGCTCGGGCGGTTCAAGGACCTGGTGACGGCGTCGGCGCGCAGCGCGGCGATGCTGCACTACCTCAACAACGACGAGAACACGAAGGACCACCCGAACGAGAACTATGCCCGCGAGATCATGGAGCTGCACACGGTCGGGGTGGCGGTGGACGGCGTGCCGTACTCCGAGGCGGACGTGTTGGAGGTGGCGCGGTGCTTCACGGGCTGGACGTGGGACCGGACGTGGAACGACCCGGCATACGGCACCTTCAAGTTCGTGCACGACCGTCACGACAACGGGCCCAAGCGGGTGCTCGGCCGCCTGCTGCCGGCGGGCGGGGGCGAGCACGATGCGCTGGAGGTGATCGACATGTTGTGCGCGCACCCGGCGACGGCACGGTTCCTGGCGCTCAAGCTGGTGCGGCGCTTCGTGGCGGACGACCCGCTGGCGAGCGCGCCGGCGCTGGTGGACCGGGTGGCGGAGGCGTACACGCGGACGGACGGTGACATCAAGGCGATGGTGCGCACGGTGCTGACGTCGCCGGAGCTCGCGGGGGCCTTCGGGCGGCATGGGGGCAAGCTGACGCGGCCGATGGACGTGGCGGTGCGGATGATGCGCGCGGCGGGGGTGCCGCAGGCGGCGCTGGTGCCGCGGATGGGCGACGTGAAGGCGCCGTTCCAGGTGTGGTACTTCGAGCTGGTGGGCTACGCGGGCTACATGCGGCGGATGGGGCACATCCCCTTCGGCTGGCTGACGCCGGACGGCTACCCGGACGTCAAGGAGCCGTGGTCGTCGGCGGTGGGGATGCTCTCGCGCTGGAACATGGCGCTGGCCCTGGCGACGGGCGGGATGGTGCCGGGCTTCCGGCCGCACGAGCACCGGCCGGCGGGGCTGGCGGGGCCGGAGGCGGTGGTGGACCACTGGATCGACGCGCTGCTGCACCGCCCGATGTTGGCGGAGGACCGGGCGGTGCTGGTGGACTTCTACGCGCACAACGGCCCGCCGGGCCCGGCGACGCCGCCGGCGCTGCGCGAGGCGCAGACGGTGGCGCTGGTGCTGGCGAGCCCGTATTTTCAGTGGCGGTGACGGGGGGTGTGGCGGGGGGCGGCCCCCACCCCCCGGCCCCCTCCCCCAAAAAAGGCTGGGGGAGGGGGAGATTCTCGGGGCCGCACGGGCGTGGAGACTGGGTTGGGATGGGCGCGGGGGGGTTCGGTGGTGTCGGGCGCAATCGGCGGGCGGCGGGCAGGCGGCGGGTGTTCGACTGGCAGGCAGCCTTAATAAATGGGCGGGTGGAGCGTATTCCATGAAGAACAATCGCATGCCGGCGCCACGCTGCCGCGGAACGGCCGTCCGGGCAGCGGCGACGGCGGCGGCACCCATCGGAAGGAGCAGCGGCATGGCAACAGCGATACTGGCGGTCGTCGGGCATGGGCTGTGGGCGGTGGTGGTGTTGGCGTTGGGGCGTTGGGGGGCAGGGGGCGCTTGGGGCGGCGAGCGGGTCTGCCGGTCGGCGCGGTTCCGTGCGGGTGGGCGTGACGGGGTGGCGGCGGTGCGGGCGCGACCAGGCGGCTGGGGGTGGCAGGCAGGTCGGGAATCCGAGGGGCGGTGCCGGCCCGCCGGGCCAGGCGGCGCGGCGAGGTGTGTATTCGCGGGGTGGGTAGGGGCGGGTTTGAAACCCACACCTACCGGGTCCGGATCGCGACTGCCGTGCGGCCGGGGGTGGCGGTCGGCGCGGGCTTCACCGCCCGGCGCGTAGACGCGCGGCGCTACAGCGGCCGTCGACGGCCGACGGGGGCGGCGATGGGTGGGGCAATCGAACAATCAGCGTGACGGGGCGGCCTATGTCGGCCGCCCCGTTTGCGCGTTTCGCGGCGGCGACAGCGGCAAGAGCGGTCGGCAGCAAGCAAAGAAGTGGGTGGCGATCACGGTAGATGCGGTGGGTGATAAGCAAAGAAGTGGGTCGCGATAGGCAAAGAAGTTGTTGGAGTTAGCCAAAGAAGTCGTCGGTGATAGCCAAAGAAGTCGTCAGCGATAGCGGTAGACGTGGGCGGGAATGGCCGAAGGTGCAGGTGAATGCGCAGGAGCCTGTCATACGAATGTCTATAATATTGTCGCCATCATGCCTCACACGTCGGGTGGGTTGTCGTTCAGATTCTGCGGTCTTTGCGGTATGATATTGAAGCCATTGACGAGAGGTTACTCTCGAAGATCCAGTCGAGCGTAACGTGACGTTCTCGCAGGCTTTGTCTCGCCTGGATTGCCTGGACTGACCGCATCTCGCACATCAACTTGCCGCTGTCGGTGGAGCGCGATACCATCCCCATGCCATGGATCCTGCCACATGAGCGAAGCCCTTCGCTCGCCCCCGTCGCCGGGAGGGCATGCCCTTGCGCCGCTGCAAACCGTCGCCACGCCGCGCGGCGAGCGTCGGCCGGCGGTGTTCGTGAGCTACGCGCATGCCGATCGGGCGTTCGTCGAGCGGTTGCTGGAGGACCTGCGGGCGGCGGGGCACGCGTGTTGGATCGACACGACAGCCATCAAGGGTGGCGACGAATGGACGCGGGCGATCACCGCGGGCATCGAGAACGCCTACGCCTTCATCAGCGTCGTCAGCGCCGCTGCCAACCGCAGCCGCTGGGTGCAGCGGGAGTTCCTGTGGGCGGACCGGAAAGGGCGCTCGATCTTCCCGGTGCTGGGGACGGGCGACGAGCTGCCGATCTACATGGTCGACCGGCAGGCGATCGCGCTGCACCCGGACTACTCGGGCGGCATCAGGCGGCTGCTGGAAGCGCTGCCGGATCCGGCAGCGGCGGCGGCAGTGTTGGGCGCGGCGGTGCGAGATCCGGCCGGCCGCCGGGCGTTGGAGCTGGCGTACTTGGACCGTCTCAGGTTCGAAGAGCTGCAACACGCCGACCTGTACACCCCGATGGCCGGCACGGCGCGGGCGGCGCCCAAGCCGAAACGACCGGGCGGCTTGCCGTCGGTGGTGGCGCGGCCCGAGGCCATCGACATGCGCCAGCAGTTCGAGGTGTTGCGGGCCATGCAGAGGGCAGACCCGGACTCAGTGGCCGGGGCGCCGCCGGAGCCGAAGCGGTTCGACAACATCCTGGCGGCGGTCGGCGCGGCCAGACGTGCGGTGGTGCTGGGCGAGCCGGGCGCGGGCAAGACGACGACGCTGTGGAAGCTGGCGAGCGACGCGGTGGCCACCGCCGAAGGCGATCCGGCGGCGCCGATCCCGCTGTTGGTCCGGCTGGGGCGGTGGATCGACCCGGACGAGCCGCTGGAGTCCTTCGTCGCCCGCGAGCTCGGCGATCTCGCGGTGCACCTGGACGCGCTGCTGGCGGAAGGGCGGGCGGTGCTGCTGCTGGACGGGCTCAACGAGACGCCGGCGGCGGCGCGCGAGGCCAAGGCCGCCGAGGTGCGTGCGCTCCTCGAGCGATGGCCGTCGCTGGTGGCGGCGGTGACGTGCCGCGAGCTGGACTACACGGACAAGCTGGACCTCGCGCTGGACCGCATCACGATCCGCCCGCTCGACGCGCCGCGCATCCTGGCGTTCGTCACGCGGTACTTGACGGCGACGGCACCCGGCGACACGCCGGAGGCGAGGGAGGCGGCCGGCTCGGTGCGGGCGGACGACATGTTCTGGAAGCTGGCCGGCGGCGCCGCCTTGCGTGGGGTGTGGTCGGTGTGGGAGAAGGCAGGAGCATCGTTCGAGCAGTTCTGGTCGGCGCCGGACATTCCGCGGGCCGACCCGGACGTTTACACGAAGACCACGGTCGCCCAGGACACGGAATGGAACAACGCGGTCAAGAACCCTCGCGGGCTGATGCGGCTGGCGGCGAACCCGTACATGCTGTACATGCTGACCGACGTGTACGAGCTTCTGGGCGACGTGCCGGCCAACCGGGCGGCGCTGTTCGCGAGCTTCGTAGCGGTGTTGCTGAAGCGTGAGGAGATTCCGGACGACGAGGCGACACCGCTGATCGAAGCCCTCGCGTCGCTGGCATATGCGATGCAGGTGCGGAGCGCGGCGGTCGACGACGACGGGGGTGCGGTGACGGCGGTGCCGCGTGCCACGGCGTTGGAGCTGCTTGCGGAACGCCAGATCTACCGCGCGGCGAGCGCCAGCCTGATCACGGCCGACGACGAGGTGCGCTTCACCCATCAGCTCCTGCAGGAGTACTTCGCCGCCCGGCGCATGGCCGATCTGATCCACAGCGGCAAGCTGCAGGCATCCGAGATCTGGCCGCAGGAGCGGTGGTGGGAGCGCACGGGCTGGGAGGAGGCGGCGGTGCTGCTGGCGGGGCTGATGACGGACGACTGCACGGTGGCGCTCGAATGGGTCGCCGCCGCCAACCCGGAGGTCGCGGCCCAGTGCGCGCTCCGCAGTGGGGCCAAGGTGCCAGAAGCAACGCTGGCGCGGCTGAGGGATCTATGGATTCCGCGCCTCACCGACCTCGGCCGTGACCCGGCCCCCGAAGCCCGCGCCGCCGTCGGGCGTGCCTTGGGCGTGCTCACCATCGACGGCCTGCCGCTCGACAACCGGCCGGGCGTCGGGGTGCTGCGTGACGCGGATGGTCGGTGGATGCCGGACATCGACTGGGTGACCGTGCCGGCCGGTCGTTTTGTCTACCAGGATGGCGAAGCCCGTCGCGAGATCGTCCTGCCGGCCTTCGACATCGCGCGCCATCCGGTGACGTGGATCCAGTTCCAGGCATTCGTCGACGACCCTGACGGCTACGTTGACGACCGGTGGTGGGTCGATCTTGACGACCGGCCTTCGGCGCCGATGGCGGCGGCCTTGCCGATCGCGAACCACCCGCGTGAGACGGTGTCGTGGTACGAGGCGGTGGCATTCTGCCGCTGGCTCACCGATCGCATGCGCGAGTCGGGGCGAATCGAAGCGGCTGGCATTGTGCAGCTCCCGACCGAGGAGCAGTGGGAGAAGGCGGCACGTGGCACCGACGGGCGCGAGTACCCGTGGGGCGACGGTTATCGCGTGGGGCATGCCAACATCAACGAGACGTGGGAACGGATCGGCCCCCACAACCTTGGCCGGACGAGCGCAGTGGGGATATACCCGCACGGAGCATCGCGTTGCGGCGCTCTGGACATGGCGGGGAATGTGTGGGAGTGGTGCTTGAACGAGTATGGTAAGCCTGACCGAGTAGGAGTCTCGGGGAATGCCGCTCGCGTGTTGCGCGGGGGCTCGTGGAACAGCGACCGGCTCAGCGCGCGGTCGGCGGCCCGCGGCCGCGACCGCCCGCACGACCGTAACGACAACATCGGGTTTCGGGTGTGTGGGTCTTCCCCCATCTTGAGGCACTGACTTCTGCATGGCGCGTAGCGCCAGCCTTTGCGCGAAGCGCTCTGGTCTCTGCTGCCGTTGCCGTTCTGTTCGCGCGAAGCGCGTCGCAATTGTTAAATTCCTACGCTCGTCCGATCGCCGCTTGACAAGATGGCCGCTACCCACGAGAATAGTGCTACCGGCATGGCCGGTGGGGCACTCTGCGAAGTACCGCTCGCGTGTTGCGCGGGGGCTCGTGGAACAACAACCAGCACAACGCGCGGTCGGCGGCCCGCAACAACAACCACCCGCACAACCGTAACAACAACATCGGGTTTCGGGTGTGTGGGTCTTCCCACACCTCCTTCCCCCTTCCTGGGCGCGGGCCGGCAGTTCGGACCCGTTGCGAGCACGCCCACCGCTCAGGCACGGGCGCGGCTTCCGGAATTGCCTGCCGACTACGGTTTGCAGGCCGAGGCGAAGGCGAGGAGATGGCGCAGGGTGGTCCCGCCTGTACGGCACGGTGTTGGCTTCTGCCGTCGGGCGCATACAGAGACGAGGCGCCGCCTGGGTGGTTCGCCGCCCCGCGGCGCCTCACTGTTCCGACCGGATCCAGCCTCCAAGCATCCGCCCGAGTTCGGCGACCATCCGGCTGACGTGTGCGAACTGGCCGTCTGTCAGCCACGCCCAGCGATGCGCGAGCCGGAGGTATACCCGGAGCTTGTCCAAAGCCGCGTCAGCCTCGCGCAGGTGTCGCTTGCGCGTGGTGCCTCCCTGACTCTGCGCGTCGTGGAGCGCGTCGTGGAAGTCGAGCGCTGCTTTCATCATCCGTTGCGTGATCGACGATCGATAGGGTCGTGGGAACAGTTCTGCCTTCGGCAACAGCCACTCCAGCATGTCGTAGGTGCGCGTGAAGATCACCATTTCCTCGGCCATGAGGCATCTCCTCGATGAATAGCCCGGCTTTCGAGCGCGTGGCTGCGTGGGACAACCTGCTCATGGCGTTCCGGCGAGCGGCGCGAGGGAAGAGAGGCGCCCGGTCGGCAGCGGCATTCGAGTACCGGGTGGCGGATCGACTTCTGACGTTGCACGATGAACTGGTCCATGGACGGTATCAGCCTGGTCCATATGTACACTTTCATATTCATGAGCCGAAGCTCCGAAAGATCAGCGCCTCGCCGTTTCGCGATCGTGTGGTCCATCATGCGCTCTGCCAGGTGATCGAGCCCCGCTTCGAGCATTTGTTCATCGCTGACAGTTACGCCAATCGCGTCGGCAAGGGAACACATCGGGCAGTAGATCGGTTGCAGACGTTCTCCCAGAAGTATCGATACGTGTTGCGCGCGGACGTGGTGCAGCACTTTGCCGCATTGGACCATGCTGTGCTCAGGGCGACTTTGGCCAAGGTCATTCCTGAGCATGACGTCATGCATCTGGTCAACATCATCATCACCAGCGGCATCGGTGTGCTGGACGACACATACACGATGAAGTGGTATCCAGGCGATGATCCTGAGGGCGTGACAGAACGTTTGATCGAAGGGCTTCCTGGGAGCGCCGGCATCTTGCCGGCTGGAAGCCGGCGCTCCCAGGATCTGCCACCCGCCCGGGTCAGGGCGATGATCTGTGGGCCACGACCAGGCCGCGCGGGCTGCCGATCGGGAACCTGACGTCGCAGTTTTGGTCGAACTGCTACATGAACCCGTTCGATCACTTCGTCGTCCGCGAACTGCGCTGCAAGGCTTACCTCCGCTACGTCGACGACTTCGCGCTGTTTGCCGACGATCGCCGGCAGCTCTGGCACTGGCGAAGGGCGATCATCGAGCGCTTGGGATCGCTGCGGCTCAGCATCCACGAATCATCGGCCCAAGTGGTGCCCGTCGCCCATGGCATCCCATGGCTCGGCTTCGTCGTCTATCCCACCCATCGTCGCGTCAAGGCCCGCAACGTGCGCAACTTCACCCGCCGACTCCGTGCCCGCTGGACCGACTACTGCGCCAACCGCATCAGCTTTGCCGAGTTCGACGCCAGCGTGCAAGGCTGGATCAACCATGTTCGATACGCCGATACTTGGGGTCTCCGCAGGCATGTGCTCGGCCGGCCCATGCCGCGCGAGGGGCCGAGGTTCGGCAAGGCGCAATAGTCGCAATCGCTCCCGTCGACGGCAACGACAACGTCAACGACCAACGCCAGAGACCAGATGCGCTTCGCGCAAAGGCTGGCGCTACGCGCCATACAGATGTCAGTGCTACACGATGGGGGAAGACCCACACACCCGAAACCCGATGTAATGAAAGCGGTCGTGCGGGTGGCTGAGGTCGCGGGCCACCGACCGTGCGTCGTGCTTGTCGTCACCCCACGAGCCCCCGCGCAACGCGCGATGGGCATTCCCCGCGACTCCTATTCGGTCCCGCCTTCCGTACTCGTTCAAGCACCACTCCCACACATTCCCCGCCATGTCGAGGGCTCCTACCGGAGACATACCGGCTGGATACATGCCGCCGGCTACGGTGCGCCCCAAACGGCTTTCGGCCGTGTTCGCCTTCTCCGAATCCCACGCCGGCCCCCACGGGAACTCGTTCGCGGCGTTGCCCCCTGTCGCCGCCTGCTGCCATTCCCACTCCGTCGGCAACCGCACGACTTGCCCTGCCGCCAACTCGCCCAGCGCCTGTATACGCGCCGTTAGCCAGCGGCAGAACGCAACCGCGTCGTACCACGAGACGTTCTCGGCGGGACAGTTGGGCTTCTGACGATACTGCTCCCCTGGCTCTTGATCCTGAGACAGCCCGTCCCACCACCGCCGATCCCCATACCCGCCCTCAGCCTCGACGAACGCCCGGTACTGCGCCCATGTCACCGCATACTTCGCGATCCTGAACGGCGACACGTCGAACTCCGCTCCCTCTCCCCTGTCAACGTCAATCGTCACCCGCCCACCCGGCACCTCGCACCACACGATGTCCGGCAGCCCGTCCGGCCGCAGCCCCACACCCGGACGCGGGTCGCCGATCGCCGCGAGCCGGTCGCCGGTCTCCGCACGGCGGTCGTGGCTGGTCGTCGGATCGCTCAGCTCGTCCTGCAGCCGCTCGGCTTCAGGGCGAATGAAGGCCTCCTCGTCGTCCGTCAAGTCGGGCTGCAACTGCTCCAGCATCGGCGGCAACAGCGCCAGCCACTCGTGCGGGCGCAAGAGCGCCCGGCTCTTGCCCCGCGCGACCCATTCCGCCGCCAGCGTGCGCACCTGCCGCAGCAGCACGTAGTGCTCGCGCCGGACCTCGATCCACTCCGCAAGCCGCGGCCAGTGCGTGAAGAGCGCCTCATGCGCCACCCCGACCGTCGGGGACTCCCCTTTGTCCGTGACGAGCAACCGCGCATCGACGAAGGCCTCGACCAACCGCCTCGCAGGATCGTCCGCCTCAACCTGCGCCTTCGACACCCTGCGCCGCGTCGGCACGCCGCGCTCGTCCACCTCGACGAGCTGCCGGAACACGTCCGTCAACTTGCCCTGTACTTCGGTCGGGAGACCGCCCAGCGTGGCGTCCGCGCGCCGCGCGATCGCGCCCTTGACGCCGCCAAAGGCTTCGTACGCCTGCTGCGTCAACCGCCCGTCTCCCGACCGCCGTTCATAGAGCTCCGACAACGCAAACGCCAGCAGCGCCAGGCTCCCCTCGCCCGACCCGGCGTCGTCGAGGACGCGGTCCACCAGCCCGTCGTCGAAGTCCAGCCCGGCCCGGTACGCCGGCTGGGTCGTCATCGCCCGCAGCGCCGACCGGTCGGCCGCGGCCAACGGATACGTGCCGGCACCGCGCAGCACCGCGGCCAGCCCACCCGCCACGCAGTGGTCGTAGAAGTCCGCGCGCACTGTCGCCACCACCCGAACGGCCTCCATCGCGGCCAGGTCCACGATGGCCTCGAGAAACGCCGGACGGTGTCGCGCATCGACGATCGTGAACACCTCCTCGAGCTGATCGACGAACACGACGAGCCGCGCCCACTCCGGACGGCCGGCCACCACCGCGTCGACCACCGCACGCCGTCTCGCCGCATCCCGCAGGTGCTCCGCAACCTCGCGCGGTGCCCCGCCGCCGGCGCCGAGCACCGGCTTCAGCGCATACGCCAGCGCCACGAACGGATCGCCGCCGGCCTCGCCCGGCGTGAAGCGGTCGGCCAACACCCAGTCCTTGCCGCCCTCGACCGCGTTGGCCTTCAGACGCGGCACCAGACCCGCCGCCACCAGCGACGACTTCCCCGAGCCCGATGCCCCGACCACCGCCACGAAGCGCGTCGCCGGATCGGCAAGGGCGCGGATCAAGCCGTCGACCTCCGCCGTGCGGCCGAAGTAGATCGGAGCGTCCTCTTCGGTGAACGCCCGCAAGCCCGGGAACGGCGAGCCTTGCCACAAGTCCGCCGCCGCGACGCCGTGCCCGCCGCTCCCCCCTCGGGCAGTCGCGCGTCCGCCAGGGCTCCCACTGCCGACGGGCGCTTCTGCTCCGGCCTCCATCAACCGCGCGATACGCTCCCGCAAGTGCGTTTCGACCATCTTCTCGAACGCGGCCGGCGTCTCGTACGGGTTGAAGCCGCGCCGGATCGAACCGTCGGGCGCGGCGAACTCCGCGAAGAACGCCTCCACCCGCCCCCACTGCGCCTCCTTGTCGGCGCGCAAGGGGTCCCGCGCCCCCCACTTCGGCTCCTCCGTCCGGCGATAGACCAGCACATCCGGCCGTCCGCCGGCGTCCGCCGCCCGCACGGCATCCGTGTACTCCCACTCCGTGCCCGACCAGTAGCGGCTGCCGTCCGGCTTGATGAACTCGCCCCCCGCATCCTCCGGCAGCGGCGTGCCCATCCGCGACCAGAACACCACGACAACGATGTCGCACTCCGACGGGCGCGGCAGCCCGTTGGCGATCGCTTCCTGCGGGATCAAGTTCGCCAGCATCGGCGTGCCGCCGCCGGGCGTGTCCCACGCCACTGCCTCGATCTGCACCTTGCCGCGAAACGATGGGTCGTAGCGCAGCTTGTCCAGCACATCGCGCGCAACCTTGCGCTCGTCGGCCACGTCGCCCGGCGACGCCAGGAACACGCGCACCGTGCGCGGCGCTCCTGCCGCACCGTCGCCCAGTCCCCCCGCGTTCCTCGGCCAATCATCCATGGTCGCGCGATGATACCCATCCCGCTTGCGCGGCGCCAACCAACCTCCAACATCGTCGCGCAGCACCATCACCACCTTGCCCGCCGACACCGTCGTTCACCACCACAGCCACCTTGCCCGCAAACACCGTCGTTCACCACCACCGCATCGTCCTCGCCATCGCCACCGCCACCGCACATTGACAATCCCCCTTGAGCAGAGTAGCCTACCCCCATCGCACCCACTCCCAATACACCACCCCATCGTCGCGGCCATCGGCGACAAGGAACCGCGCATGGAACCACCCATGACCCCCGCCGCGTACCTCGACACGCGCGTGCAGGACCAGATCGACTGGCACGACGCCAAGAGCCGGTGGAACAAGACGTGGTACCGCCGCCTGCAGGGCGCCGTCATCGTGCTCGGCGCGCTCCTCCCGTTCCTCGCCGGCTTCAGCGGCGCCCCGGCGCCCGGCGCCCGCCTCGCCATCGGCGCCGTCGGCGTGGCCGTGGCCGTCCTCACCGGCCTCGTCACCCTGCTGCGCTTCCACGACACGTGGGTCGAGTACCGCCTCACCGCCGAGCGCCTCACCCACGAGAAGTACCGCTACCTCACCCGCACCCCGCCCTACGACACCGACGACGCCTTCGCCCGCCTCGTCGAGCGCACCGAGGCCATCCTCGGCGAGCAGAACGCGTCGTGGCAGCGCCAGGCCGCGTGGGGCGACGGCGCGCCAACCGCGGCGCAGCCCCCTCCGTAGTCTGGCCGATCGAAAGCGATACCACCCAACCTGCCCTTCTACATCCATCCCGACCAATCCGACGCCCGCGCCATCCCTCCGTCCACCGGAACACGCCATGGCACAGAACGTACAACGCTGGGTCCTCACGACAGGGTCGTCGTTCCCGTTCGCCCGGCCCGCGCAGCGGGCCGCCCGCATGGCGGGCCACCTGCTGGCGCAACTGGACCTCGGCCTCGTCGCCGGCAACGCCACCGGCGTCGACCAGTGGGCGAGCGAAGCGTACTGCAGCGAGATCGAACGCCAGGGCCGGTCCACCGACAGACGCTTTACCCAGCTCTGGCTCCCGTACTGGCGCGGCCGAGGGAGCTGGTGGCCCATGCCCGGGTTTCGCGCGCCCGCTGCTTGCCGGCAGATCGTGCGCCGTCAGGCCGACTGGATCGAGCACGCATTGACCGCCGCCGATGCCGCGATCATGATCGGTGGGCAGTCCGGAGCGCTCGACATCGCCCGCCGGTTCATCGACGCCGGCAAGACCGTCCTGCCCGTGCCGTTCACCGGCGGCGCATCCAACGCCGTGTTCCAGGACATCCTCCGCACATGGGGTGACCACCCCGTTCCCGGGCTGTCGCGTACCCAGTTCCTCAGCCTCGGCGAGCCGTGGGTCATCGGCGCCGGCCCGCTGCGCAACCTTGTGCTGGGCATCTTCGCCGACGCACCCGACATTTTCATCTCCTATCGTCGCGCCGACGCGCTGGCCGACGTGGGCCGTCTGTACCACGACCTGGCCGAGCACTTCGGCGAACGCCGCGTCTTCGTCGACCTCCAGGACATCGGCGCCAGCGACCGCTGGGCCACGACCATCGAGGGCGCGCTCGACGCGTGCAGCATCGGCATCGTCGTCATCGGGCGAAGCTGGGTGAGCGACCGCCTGCAAAGCGCGCACGACGTGCTGCGCCGGGAAGTCGAATACCTGATCCAGCACGACAAGGTCATCTTCCCCGTCCTCATGAACGGCGCGGCCTTGCCGACGCCCGAAGCGCTGCCCCCGACCTTGCACCCCCTGCTGGAGCGTCAGGCCCGCAGCCTCGACACGGCCGGCTGGTCCGCCGCTGTCCACGACCTCATGCGCCAGATCGATCGCCGCCTGCGGGCGTCGCCCCGTTCCACCAACGATCCTTCCTCGCCCGTGGAGATGCGCCCATGACCACGACCCTGGTCGTCCCCGGCATCGCATGGCAGCCCCCCGCCGACGACGTCGACCGGCAGATGCTCGATAGGTTCGGCCTGAAGGTCACGACCCGCCGGGCCGTGCGCATGGGGCCCGCCGCCCGCGGCGCCGCCGACGTGGTGCGCATCCCCGATGCTCCCGACGATGCCGTCGTCGAGCTCACGTACCCCGACCAGACACGCGAGTGGCTGCGCGTCGACGAGCTGCGCCGGCGCATCGGCCCGTCGGCGCGCGGCGGTGAGTCGCGGGCCGAGCTCGTCGTCCCGCCCGCCCTCGGTGTTGCCACCACCCGCGGCGCTTTCGACCTCGTGCTCGAGGGCCTCAAGCTGTTCGACATCGACCCCATCGGCGACTGGTCCAAGACCACCGTCGTCGACATGGTCGACGCGTTCGAGTCGAAGCTCTTCGGGCAACCCGCCCCCGGCCACCCCGCCCAGCGCGCCGCCGAAAGCGACTGCACGCCGCGCCTCGGCCTCAATCGGATCGACGCCGCCGGCCGGCTCGAACCCGTCGTCGGCCCACTGCCCGCCGGAGCGGGCCAACCCTACCTCATCCTCCTGCACGGCACCTTCTCGTCCACCTGCGGCAGCTTCGGCCGGCTGATGGGCTCGCCCGAGTGGGCGTGGCTCCACGAGCGCTACGGCGACCGCATCCTCGGCTTCGACCACTACAGCCTCAGCCAGAGCCCCGCGCGCAACGCGCTCGACCTCGCCCAGAGCCTCCCCGACGGCGCGCGGCTCGACCTCCTCAGCCACTCGCGAGGCGGAGTGGTGGGCGAGCTGCTCAGCCTGCGCGAGCTGCCGCCGTCCGCGCTGAGCCACTTCGAGGTGGCCGGGCGTGACGGCGACATCGACGACCTCCGCGCGCTGCTCCGCGTGCGCGCGGAGAAGCAGCTCCGCGTCGAACGCTTCGTGCGCGTGGCCGGCCCGGCGCGCGGGGTGTGGTTCATCCATCGATTGGACCGTTACCTGTCCATCCTGCTCAACCTCCTGGAGCTGGTGCCCGCCTTTAGCGCCGGCCCGCTGTTCCCGTTCGCCAAGGCGGTGGTCCTCAGCCTCATCCGGCGCAGCGCCGACCCCGCCACCGTGCCCGGCATCGAAGCCATCATGCCGAGCTCGCCGTTCATCGACCTCGTCAACCAGCACGGGCTCGGCGCCGAAGGTCGGCTCGCCGTCGTGGCCGGCGACGCCGAGGGGCGAGGGTTCGCCGGGCGGCTCAAGACGCTGGCCGTCGACGGCCTCCTCCGAGAGATCAACGACCTTCTCGTCGAGACGCGTTCGATGTACGGCGGCCTCGCGCGCGCCGAAGACAAGGCCGTGTTTGCGTTCCATCGCGGCCCCGACGTGTGTCACACGACCTACTTCGCCAACGACGCGAGCCGCAAGTCGCTCTGCGCGTGGCTTGCCGGGCGCGACCAGCCGCCGTCGTCCGCGTTCCGCGCCCTGACGCCCGAGGCGGTGGCGGTGGCCGAGGCGCAGAGGGACCGTTCCCGCGGGCGGCGCACGGGAGCGGGCGGCCGCGCCGCCCCCATCGGCATGGTGCTCGTCGTCCCGGACGTCATGGCCAGCCACCTCAAGGACGACCGCGGCCGGATCTGGCTCGACCCCGCGCGCCTGCGCGAAGACGGCATCGAGCCCCTCCGCCTGGCCGACGACGGCGAACCCGGCGGCATCCGACCCGACGGCCTCTTCGACACCACCTACGATCGCCTGATCGATGCCCTCTCCGGCCGCTTCGAGGTCGCCCCGTTCGCGACCGACTGGCGCCGCTCGATCCGGGCCGAAGGCGCGCGTCTGGCGGACGAGATCTCGCGGCGCCTCACCAGCCAGGCGCTGCCGCTGCACGTCGTCGCCCACGGGGCCGGCGGCCTGGTCGCGCGCGCGGTCATGGCGGACCATCCCGAGGCATGGTCCGAGCTCGGCCAACGCGGTGGGCGACTCGTGATGCTCGGCACGCCCCACGCCGGCATGTTCCAGACCCTGCGGCTGTTGACCGGCGAGGCGGACATCGTGCGCCAGGTCGCGCTGCTCGACCCCCGTCGCGACGACGGGCGGGCCGCCGCCATGCTGCGCACCCTGCCCGGGATCGTCGAGCTGGTGCCGCACGCGCTGACCGCGGCGGGCGCCGCCGCCCCCGCCGCCGCCGCGGCCTGGTGGACGGAACCTGCATTCCAGGCTCGCTTGCGTGCGGCGGCCGAGTGCCACACCGCGCTCGAGCGCGCAGTCGATGCCGCCCGCATGGTCTGCGTGGTCGGCAGCGCCGACACTACCCCGGCCGGCCTGTGCGAAGACCACGACGGCCGCCTCACGACGTGCGACGCCGACGGCGGCGACGGCTGGGTGACCGATGACCGGGCGGCGCTGCCCGGCGTGCCGGTCTGGCGCGTACCCAACGCCCACGGCGACATGCCGCGTGCCGAGTCGGTGGTCACGGGCATCGCCGAGATCTTGGAACGCGGCGACGGCGCCAACCTGCCCCAAGCGTCGCTGCCGACGCGCGGCGCACGCCGCGGGTTCACCCCGCCTGCGGCCGTGCCGTTGCTGTTCCCCACCGCACCCGAGATGCTCGCCGCCGCCACCGGGGGCACGCCCCCCGGCGTCCCCGAGGCCGACGCGTTCGTCCTGCGCCTCTCGGTCGCCCACGGCAGCCTCGAACACGCGCGCCACCCCGTGCTGGTGGGGCACTATGCCGGCGACAGCATCGCCGGGCCCGAGGCCGTCATCGACCGCTGGCTGGACGGGCGGCTGACACGCCGTCACGCGATGGGTCTCTACCCCGGTGCCGTTGGCACCGCCGACGTCCTCCTGGCGCCCGGGAGCAAGCCGCCCGGCTGCCTGGTCGTCGGCCTCGGGGAGGTCGGCGGCATCTCTCCTGGGTTGCTGACCGACGGGGTCGCGGCGGCGGCGCTGCGGTACGCGCTCTCCGTCATGGAGCGTCCGGCCGCGGGAGACGAAGCACTCGGCTGGTGCTCCGCCGCCTTCTGCGCGTTGCTCGTCGGCAGCAACACCCAGACCTTCACGGTGCAAAACTCGGTCGCGGCCATCGTCGGCGGCGCCCTTCTCGCCAACCGGATGCTGCGAGAGCAGAACCTGTGGGACCGTGTCCGAATCGACGCCGTGCAGTTCGTCGAGATCTACGAGGACGTCGCCACGGTGGCCGCGACGACCGTCCGTGACATCCACCAGCACCTGCGTGTCCATCTCGACATCTCGGAGCGCTTGCAGGCGGAACCCTATCTCGAGAGCCTGGACGGCGGCTTGCTGCGCCGCCCCGTCGCCATCTACGCCGACAACTGGTGGCGACGCCTGCAGGTGCGCGAGCGGACGGACTGCGTGGCTCCCGGCGCGGCCGCCGATGGCGACGCGCAGCTCGAGTTCACGTTGCTCACCGACCGGGCCGGCGCCGGCATGACGCTCCAGCCAGCACAACGGCGGCTCGTCGACCAGCTCATCGCCCGAACGGTCGGACGGTCGGACGACCTCGACGTGCCGGCGACCTTGTACGAGATGCTCCTTCCCAACGCCCTCAAGGAGCGGGCCTACGAGCTCGCCGGCCTCCAGCTCGTTCTGGATCCCGCAGCCGCGCGGTACCCCTGGGAGATGCTTGCCGAGCGCGGGCGCGACGGGCAGGCCATTCCCCTCGCCGCCAGGATGGGGATCGTCCGCCAGCTCACCACCGCAGCCTTCCAACCGCGGCTCCGCCCCCCGGCCGGGCGCAACGCGCTGGTGATCGGCGATCCCGATCTCGGCGCTCAGACCCGCTTCGCGCGACTGCCCGGCGCCGCCGTCGAGGCCAGGGAGGTTGCGGCGCTGCTGCGAACGTTCGGCTACGACGTCTTCGAGCTCGTCGGGACGGCAGCGAGCGCGGTCAGCATCGTCAAGGCGTTGTTCGCGCGCGACTACCGCATCGTGCACATAGCAGCCCACGGCGTGTTCGACCCCCTGCGGAAGGACCGTACCGGCGTCGTCATCGGCGCCGACGTATACCTCACCCCCGGCGAGATCGCCCAGATGCGCGTGATGCCGGAGCTGGTGTTCCTGAACTGCTGCCACTCCGGCACGACCGCCGCGGGACCGGACGACGTGGAGCCGGCCGACACCACGGATGCCGGCGGCACGGGCGCCGCAAGCACGCAAGGCTCGGCAGCGCAGGGGCAGCCGCCGGCTGGCGCTGGCGGCGCGCCCGATCCCGCGACGTCCGCCTGGCATCACCTCGCGTCGAACGTGTCCGAGGCGTTGATCCACCAGGGGGTGAGCGCGGTGGTCGCGGCAGGCTGGGCCGTCAACGACGCCGCTGCGCTCGACTTCGCCCGCGAACTCTATCGGCACTTGACCGGCAACCGCCGCACCTTCGGCGACGCGGTGTTCCGGGCGCGCAAGCACCTGTTCGAGCACGCGGCGCATCGCCGCACCAACACCTGGGGCGCCTACCAGTGCTATGGCGACCCGGCCTTCCGGCTGCGAGCGGGCGGCAACCCGCCGCCGCGCGAGCCCGCGCCAGCCGTGGCCCTGCACGAGGTGATCCGCGAGCTCGACGAGCTCGCCCGTCGCGGCGCCGCCGGGGACGACGACACCCGCCGGCACAGCCTCGCCCGCGTCCGCCACCTCGCCACGTCCGGGCATCAAGCCTGGGCTCGGCACGGCAGGCTCCAGTACCGCCTGGCCAACGCCCTGGCCGAGCTCGGAGACCTCGAGGGGGCCGTCGCCAGCTACCGGCGGGCCCTAGAGACGTCGAGCGATGCCGAGGACGTCCCCATCCGGGCGGTGGAACAGCTCGCCAACCTCGAGTCGCGCCTCGGGGAGCACCTGTGGCGCGAAGGCGGCCCCCGCGAGCAAAGCCTGAACCTCCTCGAGCAGGCGCGAACGCGGATGGAAGTGGTGCTGGCCATCCACCAAACCCCCGAACGCCTGGCGATCGCCGGCGCCACCGAGCGGCGGCTGGCCGCCATCCTCGACACGGCCGACGACGCTGCTGCGCGCGAGGCCGCGCTGCGTCGGGCCGCAGCGCACTACAAGGCAGCCTTCGAGGCCGGCGAAACCCCGTTGGAGCCGGACCCGTATCCCGCCCTGGCGTGGATCGACCTCGCGTGCGTGCTGGGCGACGGCGAAACCAGCGGTCTCGAGAACCTTGCGCAGACGTGCCTCCAGCGCGCCCGCGAGCTCGCCGCCGCCGAGCCGAGCTACTGGCACCGCGTCTACGTGCCGGATGCCGAGAAGAGCCTGGCGCTGGTGCGGGGGGACCTGCCCGCGCACGCGGCCGCGATCCGCACGAAATATGCCGCCACGTTCGCCCTCGGCGCGACCCTCCGCGAGCGCGACAGCACCGTCGGCTACCTGCGCTGGCTGGCGGCGATGCTGGAATGGCGCAGCCGCGACGCCGACGCCGCCGCGCTGCGCGAGATCGCGGCGGCGCCCGATGGATGACGCCGGCCGACACCCCGGATAGGACCGCCCCCCATGACCTACCGCCCGCGCCCCCTCGACACGTCGGACGTCGTGCTGCCGCCCGACCTCGCCGACCTCGTCGAGCGGCTGGCCGAGAACGTGCACGAGGTCTACGTCAGCCGGCGCCTGGCCGAAGGCTGGCGCCACGGGCCGCGCCGCGACGACGTGCGCCGCGAGAACCCGACGCTGGTGCCCTACGAGGCGCTGCCGGAATCCGAGAAGGCCTACGACCGCGCCACCGTGACCGAGACGCTCAAGGCGATCGTGGCGCTGGGGTATCGGATCGAGAAGGGGTGATGGGGTTCGCGGGCGGCGGCGGCGCGTGCCCGTTCACGCGCCCGCCGCCGCCCGCGGCCCGTCGTCCGCCTCGAAGATCGCCTCGATCGGCAGCCCGAAGAGACGGGCGATGCGAAACGCCAAGGGCAGGCTCGGGTCGTACTTGCCGGTCTCGATGGCGTTGACCGTCTGCCGCGACACGTCGAGCGCATCGGCCAGGTGCGCCTGGGTCCAGTCGCGCTCGGCGCGCAGCACCTTCAGGCGGTTCTTCACCGGTACCGCCGGGCGGCGACCGCCTGCCAGCCCGCCCAGACGACGAGCATCACGATGAGGGGGTCGTTGATGTCGAGGTCCGGGGCACCGAGACGCTCGAACAGCCGGTACCCCATGCTGAACAGCACCCCCACGCCGAACCCCATCGCCAGCGCCTCGAGCTGCACGCGCTGCTGCAGCTCGTCGGCGGCGCGCAAGTAGCGCGTGTACGCGGCCAGCGCCGCGGCGCCGACGAGGGTCGGCACGATCGCGACCGCCAGGGCGGCGGCGCCGGGCAGCGACACGCCTCCCGCCAGCACGAACGTGGCCGCCACGAAGCTGACCGCCCAGGCCAGCGACCACCGGGCGAACCGCTGCAGGTTGCGAACGTCGCGCTCGGGCGCGTCGGCACATGCGCCCCACCCCCACCAGGGTCGCTTGGCTTGCGATGCCATTGTCGTGCCTCCTTGTCGTTGTGTAAAGCATACTTGACGGCAAGGATACGCACTCGAAGGCGAGATGTCAAGAGGACTTGACAAGGCCAGTCGCAACCTTGACTCTTGCCTCGAAGAAGATATGGACTTGTCGTACGCGTTCAGCCACTCGTCACCCCCCTGCCGAACGCATACGGGGGCAGGTTTCAAACCTGCCCCTACCGGGTCCGGGCCATTGTCGGCAGCATCCGGGGCGTCATCGGCGCATCTGCTCCGCCCGGCCCAACGCCGCCGACCTGGGCTGAACAGTCCCACGTCCCTCTCCCAGCATTGGGAGAGGGACCGGCTGAGCGCAGCTCAGCCAGGGTGAGGGCCCGGAGGGGCGCAGAGGAGCCGGCCCTCACCCCCCGCCCCCCTGTACCCGTTCACCCACCCGTCACCCCCCCGCACGCCGTCGGTCCAGCTCGATCCGCAGCCGCGCCAGATCCGCCTCGGCCCGCTCCGCCCGCCGCCGTTCGAGGTCCAGCGCCCGCTCGGCCGCGGCCAAGGCTTCGGCCCGCTCGCTCGGCCGCGGAAACGGCTGGCCCGTCACTGGGTCCAACAACTCGAGTCGACCGTGGTCCAACCGCAAGCCCACAGCCAACCGTTCACTGCGCAGCGCACCGGATTCGTCCGGCGCCATCACCGCATACACCTCACCTTCCAACCGGAATCCCTGCAGCGGCGGGCGCAAGTACTCGCCCGCGGGGTCGTAGAGGTAGTACTCCGCCACCCTCAGCTCGGCATAGAGCGCCATCTTCGACAGCAGGTCCTCGCGGCGCGTCTTGCGACTGGTCACCTCGATCACCACTGCCGGCGGGACACCCTCGGACCACAGCTTGTAGACGCGCCGCCGCGCTTTGGGCACGCCGAACACCACGAACACGTCCGGCGCCACCGAGGCGCGCGGGTTACCCTCCTCGTAGTACAGCAGCAGGTTCCCGGAGACGTACACGTCAGGCACATCGGCATAGCGCTGCTTCAGCAGGCCGATGAGCTCGACCATCTCGTCGCGATGCAGGTCGGTTTCCGCCATCGGCTTGCCGTCGGATTCTGGGTAGTCGATCTCGACCTGGCCCGTGGCAAGCTCGTGGATCTTCGTCATGGCCACCTGCGCACCCTCCCGCCCGGGTCGCCTGCCGCCCGGCCCGCCAATTCTAGCACTCGCGCCGGACCCACGGATTCCCCCGCCACAACCATCGCGGCCAGCGTACCACGGCGTCCTATCAGCCGCAACAGAGTGTACGACATCGCCAGGACACGCCTGCGACACACCCTTGCGCACGTTGCGTCCGTTACGCGCGCCGCCGTGGCTTGGCCGCCGCCCCCCTACACCGCCGCCACGCACGCCGGCCCGTCGTTGCGGACCGCGTTGACCAGCGGGCTGACCGCGTGCGCCGCCATGGCCGCGGCCGGGTACGGCTTGAGCAGCGCCAAGAGCGGTCCCGGCTGGTCGATGTCGGGGTCCAGCCAGTCCGCGAACGCCGCCGGCGGCAGGAACACCGGCATGCGGTCGTGGATCGGGCGGACGAGGTCGTTGGCCTCGGTCGTCAGGAGCGTGCACGACTCGACGACGTCGCCTTCCGGCCCCTCCCAATGCTCCCACAGCCCGGCGATGGCCAGCGGCGCGCCGTCCGCCGCATGGATGTAGAACGGCTGCTTGCGGCCGCCTTCGGCGCGCCACTCGTAGAACCCGCTGGCCGGCACCAGGCACCGCCGACGCTTGAAGGCCGACCGGAACGACGGCTTCTCGGCCACCGTCTCGGCCCGCGCGTTGATCAGCCGTGAGCCGATGGACGGGTCCTTGGCCCAGCTCGGGATGAGGCCCCAGCGCACCAGCGCCAGCTCGCGGTGCCCGTCGTGCGGCGCTGTGCGGACCACCGCCACCGGCTGCGTCGGCGCGATGTTGTAGCGCGGCGGCAGCGCCGGCGCTTCCGGCAGGTCGAAGAGCGCGGCCAGCGCCTCGGGCGTGGCCGTCAGCGTGAAGCGTCCGCACATGGTGGACTCACTCCTCGGAACGCCGGTCCTCCTCGACGACGAGGAGGACGATGGCCAGCACGACGACGATCACGACGATGACGACGACCACGGCCCGCTCACTCGGCGTTGCGCACGACCGGCAGCCACAGCACCGGGCGCGGCGCCACCGGCACGGCCAGCCGCCGCTCCCAGCGGTGCTCGCCGTCGTCGAAGCGCGCCACCCCCGTCACCTTTGCATCCGGCGGCAGCCATGCGTCGGCCGGGACCGTGACCGTGTGCGACCGCCGGGCCGACGCGCCCGGGGCCACCGGGACCACCGGCATCGCCGGCGCCTCGAAGAGCAGCCGGTCCATCAGCCACCCCTCGAGGGTCACCGTCACCGCGCGGGGCACGCTGCCGCGGTTGTGGATGTCGAGGTCGAAGCGCAGCGGGTGCCCGATCGTCGCCGTCGGCACGTCCGACGCCAGCGTGTAGTCGACCGCCGTGTTGCTCACCCGGACGGCGCCCCAACTGCCGTCGGCCGCCTGGCCGACGAGCTCGAGGCGCACACCGAGCTGGGCGTTGGCATCGCCGGGATTCCCGGTGCCCAGCACGTGGCCGCCGGCGTAGGCCGCGCCGTAGCGGTCCAGCGCCGGCCGTCCGTCGCCGCCGACCACCCGCGTGCTGTACATCGCCCCGCCGACCGACGGCACGACGACGCTGGCGGTCGCGTCCCACGGCGCCGGCTGGCCGTCGGCGCCGAGCCGCATGCCCGGGGCGTGGCCGCGGGCGTCGTCGAAGCGCCGGACGCCGTCGCGCCCCTCGAACGCGTCGACGCCCGTCACCTCGCGGCTGTCGGGGTCGCGCACCTCCAGGCGGAAGTCCGGCTGGCGGGCCGTCGACAGCGCGGCGTCGAGGCTCTGGAGCTGGCCGCCGAGCGCGGCGCCGCCGGGACGTTCGCGCGGCGCGAAGAGCGGGTCCACGACCAACAGCGCGTACTTCGCGCCCCAGCTCGGCGGGTCGGCGAGCTGCGGCCGGATGGCGCCGGAGAACGGGTACTTGAGGTTGCGGTACATCACGACGGCCCCCGGCAGGATCGCCGGGACCCGGTCGACGCGCCACTCGTCCTGGTCGTGGTAGCTCGTCTGGTACGCGCCGCGCAGCGACCGGTCCCAACCCTCGTCGTTGCGCCACTCCACGAGGTAGTGGTGCGGGTGCCGCAGCGTGTACGGCACGGCCTGCCAGCCTTCGACCTGCCAGCCGCCCAGACCGGCGTCGAAGTCGTCCACCCGGAAGCGCAGGTCCTGGCCGAGCTCCTGGATGTGCAGCGCCGCGTCGTCGATCCACACCCCGGTGCCCGGGCCGCCGCGGTAGGTGATGTAGCGCAGCCGCAGCCGGACCGCCTGCCCGCGCCAGCGCGAGAGGTCGAAGCGCAGGACGGTCGCGCCCGGGCCCGGGCCCGTCAGGCCCCACCCCTCGTTGAGGCCGAACGGGTTCTGGTCGCTGAAGTGGCCGTCGCGGTCGGGCAGCGTCCTGAAGTCCTCGCCCGGCGGCGCCGCCTCGACGAACAGGTAGCCCCAGTAGCGCGGGATGTTCCAGTACGCGCGGAGCCTGAGCTCCGGCCCGTCGCCCGCCGGCAGGCGGTCGAGGTCCAGCGTGCGCACCAGCGCGCGCGTCTCGCCGGCGTCGGGGCCGGTGTACGCGCCGCCGCCGGTGCCGGCGCGGTTGGGGACGTTCTCGACCTGGACCGGCAGGTCGACGCGCAGCCCCTCGTGGATCGTCTGGCCGGCGAACGGCCCGTCCTGGACGGTGCCGCCGGCCGGCGTGCCGGCCTGGCCCAGGACGACGGTGCGCGGCGCCGTGGTGTAGGTGACCGCCGCCACGGGGTCCGCCCAGCCGCACGGCCGGCCGCGGCAGTCGGCCACGGAGCGGAACCACAGCGGCATGTTGACCGGCCGCGTGCCGCCGAGCTCGCCGCCCCAGATGCCGGCGGACATCGGCGCCCACCAGCCCACGGAGTTCTCGGCGTCGTTGGTGTACAGGTCGGGGAAGCCGAAGAAGCTGTGCCCGAACTCCTCGATCAGCACGCCGATGTCGCTGTCCTCGGGCATCAGCGTGAACGGTCCGAGGCGGATGTCGTCGGCGGGGGCGTCGGGCGTGCCGCCGTCGTGGATCACGTGGCCGCCCTCGTGGTCGGGGTACGCCGCCACGTCGGTCGACCGCGACCAGATGGCGGCCTCGCCGTCGCTGCCGCCGCCGTATTCCTGCCCGCGCCCGGCGTGGATCACCCACAGGCTGTCGACGAAGCCGTCGCCGTCGGCGTCGAGGCGCCGCCAGAAGGCGTGCTCGGCGTAGGGGCCGCCCATGGCCTTGAGCGCCTCGGCGGCATCGACGGTCATGTCGCCGAGCGAGCCGAGCTGCTCGTCGGGGATGGCGCGCGGGCTGACGTTGGGGATGCAGACGTCGAGCCCGTAGTACGCCTGCGGCCGGTCGAGCGCCACCCACGGCGCGACGGTGCCGGTGATGGTCACGCTGTGGTCGGACTGGGTCTCGAAGTAGCGCTCGACGGTGAGGCCGGAGATGTCGACGCCGCGGCCGCCGTTGACGTTGGGGTCTCCGGCGCGGATGGGCTCGGTGTAGCCGGTGCGCCCGAAGATCAATCGGGCGTAGTCCTCGGGCTCGGTGGATGGGTAGTAGACGGTCTGGTTGTCGATGCTGGCGCCGGGCGCGCCGCCGGGGTAGGGGATGGCGCCGTGCAGCGGCCCGCTGAACATCCCGGTGGTGGTGATGCACGCGGTGCGGTCGGGCGTGTGCACGCGGTAGTGCAGCAGGGAATGGCCGGCGAACTCGACCGGCAGCACGAGGATGGTGGCGGTGACGGGCACGGGGCCGGCGGCGGGAGCCTGGGCGGGCGCGCGCCCGGATCCGTCGGTGCGCGCCAGGACCGCCCGTTCGTGGGCCAGGGCGCGCGCCTCGGCGCGGGCGGGCCCGGGCAACGGGGGCAGGGCGGCGTAGGCGGGTGCCGGGCGGCGGTCGACGTCGTCGGCGGACACGGCCTCGCCTGTCGTGTCGGCGCCGGGCGGCAGCGGGTGGAGGCCGGCGGGCCACGGCGCCTCGCCGCCGTCGGCCGGGGCATGGAAGCGGGCGGGCGGGCGGCGGAGGGCGGCGCCCGTCGACGGCGCCTCGGGTGGCTGGTCCACGGCCGGCCGGGCGCCCGGCGCGCGGGGGAGATCGGTCTCGGGCGCCTGCACGACCAGCGAGGCCCCGGCCAAGGCCAGGATGCCGAGGCTGGCGAGGACGACGTGAATCCAGCGGGCCATGGTGCTCCCTCCCAGGCGCAACGCTCCGGCGGAGCGGCGGTGACGACGGTGTGGGGGGATCATACCACCGGTGGGAAGGGGGGAACCAGCGGTGACGGGCGCGTGGCGGGTGGCGGAGAGGGCGAGGCCGCGGGACGTCCAGAGCACGGCGCGGCCGCCGTCGTCACTCAGGCACGGCGAGCTCGGCGCAATCCGAGATGACCGACGGCTGGAGAATCTCGATGTTGGCGTTGGCAGGCCACCGACCAAGCAGGGCGTACGCGGTCAACGCCGCCGACGCGCCGACGATCGCGATGTAGGCGGTCAGGAAACCGGTTGAGAACCGCACATGGGCAACCCGGAGCGCGAATCGGCCGGCCGCTCGCATGGCCAAGAAGGCCACCGATCCGACGAGCATGGTGGGCATCAGCATCAGGTAGTTCCAGGCATACCCCGCCGACGTCAGGTCGCCGATCGACCGGCAGCCTGCCGGCCATTGGGTGACGCTGAGCCACAGCAGGCCCAGGACCGCCCCGAGCACACCGCCGACGAAGGAAATGCGGTGGGCGCTCAGCGTGTGCCCCCCTGGGAGCGCCACGACGAAGCGGTAGAACCACGCGTACACCTGCTGGAGCAGCACCGCATGCACGAGCAGGAGCCCCGTCGATCGCGCGAGCGTCAGCAGCGCGCCCGGGAAGCCGGGCGTCAGCTCGGACGCGACCATTGCCAGCAGCGCGACACCGACGACCATCCATCGGCCGCGCGTCAGTTGCTGTTCCCCGACGTGGCGCCAGCGCCAGTCCAGGATGCCCGGCACGAGCGCGCGGTAGAAGACCTCGTAGCGGGCGTCGCGCTCGCCTCCGTCGATTCCGGAGGCTGCGAGTGGCCTGAGCACGCGCATATCGGACCGGCACAGGCGTTCAACCACCGACGCGATGCGGTCGTCGGGCAGCTCGGTGTAGAACGCCAACGTGCCGACGCCGAGGGCTTGCATCGATCCGTCCGGCGTGACCAGGTACTGGAAGATGCGCGCCGCGATCTCACGATCCGATCGGTTCAGCCGCGCGAGGGACCGGTCGATGTGGTCGCCGACGATCTGTGGAACACTTCCCATTCGACGGAGGCTCGCGCGGCGCAGGGTGTTCGACCCGCGGCCGACCTCCTCCGCCCACAGCCGTTGCATCACCAGCTGGAGATACGGGGCCTGGACGCTGACGTCGACCTGGATGTCGTCCACGCCGCCCACGGCTTGAGAGGTCGCCTCGGGCACGGCGAGGTCCGCGTCGATGCTCTCCGACTGCAGTCGCTTGACGACGTCCTCCGCCAGCCCGGGCTCCAGACGGATGGGTTCGTCTCCAGGGCGGGATCGGTTGAAGGCCTCCAGCGGGCCTTCGACCGCATCGATGGCGGCGGCGGGCTTCAAGTGCTGAAGCTGGATGTAGCTGCGCAGCACCGCGGCCATCGACCCGGCAAGGCGCTGGAGCATGGCGAGCGCATCCTCGCGGATGGCGATGAGCACGTGGATCGGGCACTCGGGCTGCGCCAGCAGGTGCATGAGCGCGACCGGGAACGTGCGGGAGTCCATCGTCAAGAGGTCGACACGCTGGGTGGCGGGATGAAACACGAAGTACTCTTCGAACTGATCGAGGAGCAGCACAAGCGGGACATCCAACACCGGCGCGAACCGGCTGGCATACGTCGCCAGCGCGCTGTCATCGGGATCGGCAGTGGGGACTCCCGCCACGCGCGCCACTTCGGCCCCGATCGCCCGTTTCAGGTTGCCGACGACGTCGCCCTGCCAGTCCCGGAACACCACAGCGGTGCGGCCGGGTGTCTGGTGCACGCGATAGGCCACCCCGGCTTCCAGCAGCGACGTCTTGCCTACGCCGCTGGGGCCGCTCAGGACGGTCAGGCGGCTGGCGTAGACATGGTCGAGCACCACGCGCGCCTCGCGGTCGCGCCCGAAGAACAGCGGGCCATCGCGCTCTTCGAATGCCGCCAATCCCTTGTATGGTGAATCCATGGCGGAACCCCTTCCAGGTTCCGATCCTTCAGGAGCGTCAAGTGAGCGGATCGTGTGGAGGGCGTCCGGCTTCCATGCCCGCGACGAACTCGTTCATCGGCATGTCGAAGATCAAGACGTCGCGTTTGAGCCACAGGTCCCGCTCGATCGGGGACACGGAACGCTGAATGGACCAGGATTGGAACGCCCGGCTCCGGTAGCAGTCGCGGTCGTTGTAGACCTGATGCCACATCAGGCGATACGTCCAGTCGCGAAGACTGTACCCCAGGAACAGGAAGCGTCGCTGGGCGAGCGCCGCCTTCAGGAACATCGGCAACGCCACGCTGCTCCCCAGCCGTTGCAGCGCAACGGCGTAGTCGTTCTCGGTCACGCAATAGTCGTCGCGGGCCGACTCGCGTATGTCCACCGTGCCGTGGAGCTTGTAGACGACATCGCGTGATTCGACGTCGATGTGTAACGCCTCGATGCCGTTCGCGAACACCGGCCTGAGGTCTGACTCACCGGCCTGGCGATGGTAGAGGACGGCCGGGTGCGCCAGGGGATCCAAGCCGTTTCCGCCGGGCGACAGGGGAGACCCGTCGAAGGGCTGCACCAACAAGTCGAATGGGCGTCCACGGGCCTCGAAGACATCTTCGATCAGGGTGTCGTAGTTGGTGGTGATGACCAACAGCTTGGCTGGAACGGTCGCGATGAGGTCATGCAGGGGTCCTTGCGGGAAGCGCCGGCTGAAGACACGCCTGAGCGTGTTGCGCAGCCCGGCGCGCGCTTTCCTGACCTCGTAGTACTGCGCTGCACGCGCCAGGTCGGAGTCGGTTTCCCCATTCGGGTAGACCTGTGAGCTGAGGTGGCGGCTGAGCTCGGCCCCCGACGGCGGCCAGATCGGGTTCTCGATCGTCCAGCGGTAGTCTTCGGGTCGCGAGGCGATGGACGCGCCGGCGCCGAGGAACAGAACCACGCGGCGGCTATTCAGAGCATCCCAGATCTCGGCATATGGGGGTGCCGCACCGGCGACAGCCTGTGGATCGGGCATCACGGGATCCCTCAGCATTCGAAGAAGCACAGACCGATGCGGATGTTCAAGATGATGGCTTCCGAAGTCGTGCTCTTCTTGTTCGGCAGCGGCTTGATGATCTCACCGGTAAGCTTGGCCGGGATCACGATGGTGGTGGCAGTCGAGTTGAATTGGCCGAACCACTTGTCCGCGGTGCCGTCCCGTGTAGCGCGAATCGCGTAGGTTCCGACAGCCACGGTCTGCCCGTCGCTGTCGATCGGCGAGTCGACGATCACGGTGCCCAAGAGCTCGCCTTCGGTCGGCTCGGCCGGCAACGGCGTCGGCGTGGGTGTCGGGGCGGGTGTGGGGGTCGCGGTGGCCGTCTGAGCATGCGCCGTGGACGCCCACGTCAACCAGTCGGGCCACCATCGCGCGAGCACGGCCGCCATCCGCGCCACCGGGTGCGGCGGCGGCGTCGGCGAGTGGCCGACAAAGGTGCGGCTGATCACCGTCGTGGCGATCATGCTCGCACGGCGGGCCGCGACGGCTGCACGACCTTCCAGGTCCGGCACCGTGGCATCCACGTTGAGCGCCGACTCGCCGGCCTCGATCAGTCCCGCCGTCCGCAGGTCGGCTTCCGCCTCGGCCATCCGCGCTCGCATGGCCTCGCCTTCAACGGCGGTGAGCAGGTCGCGCGGCCGTGGCCCGAAGCAGAGCTGCATGTTGCCCCACGCCTGGCAGATCAGCGCGTGCGTGAGCACCGACTGGGGGGTTGGCGTGTCGCGGCCAATGCGGAGGTCGGCGTCGCGCGTGATGGTGGCACCAGCGGTCTCGATGTTCCCGGGCGCCAAGTACACGATCCGCGCGCGATCGCCCCCCATCCCGGACACCGTGACGAGATACACGTCGGGCTTGAGCACGGTGTCGTCGCCGGCGGCCAAGGGCACCGGCCGGCAGGTCCGAAGCACTCCGACGACCGTCTGGCGACCCTGCGCGAATAGCGCTTGCGGCAATGGAACCGTGGGGACCCGCAGCGGAACGCTCATCAACAGAATGCCATGCGTGCCCGGGCTCAGGTCCTCGTGCGGCGGCAAGGCGAACGTCACGGTCTTCGCCAAGTTCACATCGGCCGGGGTAAGCTGGAACCGGGCGAGGAGGGGGGCGAGTCGGTCGAAGTCGGGTGTGAACGACAGGCCCGGTGCCGGCTCGCCTGTCGAACCATGGGCAAGCGTGACGATCTGCCTGCCCTCGCCGGATGCCCCCGTCGGGCTGTTCGCAGCCAGGGTATGACCGATGCCCGGGCAGGCGATGCCGGGGTCGACGAATGCGGGGTCGACGAGGTTGGTTGACCCTGGCATAGGTGTGGTGGGCGTCACGGCCGGCGGCGCTGGCGTGCCGACGGTCGCCTTGTCGACAGGACTGGGCGGGCTGCCGACCGGTTCAGGTTCAGGCTCCGGCTGCCCGCACCCCTGCAACATCCACGAGAGCCCCAATCCAACCGCGGTGGCGATCAGCACAAGGAACCGGCTGCGTCTTTGTGTCAACATCGAAGCCCCCTGTTATGAATGAAGACGAGTCTCCATTTGCTTGGCTGGTCGCTGGGACGCATGCGCGCACCCCCATCGTCTGCGTGCATCTGCTCCGGCGCAGCTGCAACGCGCGGGCAACCGCGACACGGCACAACCCGCGCGCAGAGTGTACGCATGCCGCGTATCATGCCGCGTCTGCCCGGCGTCTCCTGGTCGTCTTTTCCGAGGGGTGGCGGCGACAGCGCCGGGTGCGGTGCGGCAGTCGTCCCGGCCCTCCGTCACACTCTTGTCACCAGCCTGTCGCCCCGCCCCTGGCGGCACGACCCGCGCGCCGGTATCCTGCATCCCGGATCAGGGACCGGCCGCCCGTCGGACGGCGGCGCACGGCCGGTCCCGCGCCCATCCGGAGCACCGATGACCCCGCTCGTGCGTTTCGCCCTCGCCTGGCTGGCCGGCCTCCTGGCCGCCATGGCGTGGCTGCCGGACACATGGCCCGCGTGGCCGCCGCTCGTGCTCGCCGTCGCCGTGCCCATCACGTGCGCGGCCGTGCGCGCCGCCGTCGCGGCCCGGCGCCGCGCCTCCGGGTCGTCAAACCCCGCGCGCCGGATCGCGCCGGG